>JAOATP010000173.1 GCA_030158185.1 Propionicimonas sp. | reverse complement strand
AGGGCGAAGACGGACCCGTTGATGAGGCAGACCCGCCAGAACAGGGACATCGAGACGTCGCGGCGCATGTCCTCAAGGGTCGCAGAGTCGCGGTCGGTTCCAGCCGTGCCGAGGCCGTGCGGCGCAGCGCACCGATTCGGCTCTGTGTCGAGGGTGCCGGACGTCAGCCGGCCGCCACCGCGCCCACGGGGAACATCTCGGTGAAAGCCCGCTTCGCCGTTTGGCTCCCGTGCGCAGACAGCAGTGGACCCAGCTGCTCGAGGTCGCGGGTGCCGCGGCAGAGCTCGATGAGGGCGGCGGCGGAGCCGGTGAAGACGAGGTCCGGCTCTGCCTCCCGGTCGGGCCGTTCGAGGCGGCCGCCGCGGACGTGGAGCCAGTGCTGTTCGCCGTCGAGGTCGAAGCGGAGCAGCAGGTCTCGACCTGCTGCACCCGAGGTGTCGAGGTGCGGGGCAAGGGCTCCGTGGACCGCTGTGCGGGGTCGCACCTGACCCTCCACCGGCTCGGTGAGGAGGGGCAGCCCGAACCGGGCCAGCTCGCGCAGCACGGGTCCGACCCGCTTGCCGGCCGTGCTGAGCGCGTAGACCGTGCGGGCAGCGGGTGGTGGCAGCTCCTGCTGCTCCACCAGGCCGGCCTGCTCGAGGTCGCGCAACCGGTCGGTCAGCAGGTTGGAGGCAATGCCGGGCAGGTCGGTGCGCAGGTCGGTGAAGCGACGGCGCCCGAAGGAGAGCTCGCGCAGGATGAGCAGGGTCCAGCGGTCGCCGACGACGTCGAGCGCGGCGGCGATTCCGCAGTACTGGTCGTAGCTCTTCTTCGACACGCCGTCATCGTACGATGGTTGAGATCTGATACCAATACGTTGATTTTGTAAACTAACGGGGCTACGGTTCTCCGTCATGGACGACCAGCCGGCGCTGCCCCGCCCCACGGTCAACCCGTGGGTGGTCCTGGTGGTCGGCAGCCTGTCTGCGTTCATGGTCTTCCTCGACGCGCAGGTGCTGTTCGTGGCCTTCGACGACATCCGTTCGAGCTTCCCGTCGGTGTCGTTCGCCACGATGTCCTGGACGCTGTCCGCCTACACGATCGCTTTGGCTGCCGCCCTGGTGCCGGCGGGTCGGATGGCGGACCGCTACGGGCGCCGCCGGGTCTTCCTGATCGGCCTGGTCGCCTTCACCCTCGCCTCGGTGCTGTGCGCGGTTGCCCCTTCGGCGGGTTTGCTCGTGGCGTTCCGGGTCATCCAGGCGCTCGGCGCTGCTGCCTTGGTGCCGGCCTCGCTCGCGCTGGTGCTGTCGGTCTTCCCGCCCGCGCGAGTGCCGGTGGCCGTTGCCGTGTGGGGCGCGATCGCCGCGCTCGCCGCCGCGGTGGGGCCCACCGCAGGCGCCCTGCTGGTGGAGGCCTGGGACTGGCGGGCCGTCTTCCTGGCCAACGTCCCGGTCGGGGCGATCGCGCTCGTCCTCGGCATCCGCCTCCTGCCGGAGTCGCGCGAGGCCGACCGGGCGCGCTTTCCCGACCCCCTCGGCATCGCGCTGCTTGCGGGCTCGCTGACCCTGTTGGCCCTGGGCATCGTGCAGAGCGACCAGTGGGGATGGACGGCCCCGGCAACGCTGGCTGCCCTGGCGGGTGGTCTCCTGGTGCTCGCCGCCTTCGTGCGGCGGACGCTGTCGGTGCCGCACCCAGCCCTGGACCTGCGGATCTTCGCCAGACCGTCGGTGCGCTGGGCGAACATCGCCACGGCTGCTTTCACGATCGGGTTCACCGCCATGTTCTTCGCCCTGATCGCCGCGAGTGGGGTGTTCCTGCTCACCAGGCTCGGTGACGACCCGGCGTACGTCACCCAGCTGCTTCCGGCTTCCCTGCTCTCCGGGCTCGGCGTCGCCATGGTGATCCCCCAGCTGACCAGCGCCGCCGTGCAGGGCCTGCCGCCTGATGAGTTCGGCGCGGGCGCCGCCGTGAACCAGGCGATCCGGCAGCTGGGTGCCACGTTCGGCGTGGCCCTCATCGTGGCCGTGCTGGGCACCGTCACGCCGACCATCGCGGCAGACGCATTCGGCGGCGTGTGGGCGATGCTCGTCATCTGTGGCGTGCTGACCTCGGTTTCCGCGGTCTCGCTTCCGCGGCGGCAACCGGCGGTCCGGGCGGTCGCCGTCCCGGTCGTGGCAGGAGCCCCACAGTGAACGCCCAGCGCGACCTCGCGAGCCTGACCGGCCTAGAGCTGATGCAGCGCGTCGTCTCGGGGCAACTGCCGCCCCCGGGGATCGCCGACCTGCTCGGGATGGACATGGAAGAGGTCGGCGACGGTTTCGCGCAGTTCGCCCTCAACCCGGACGCGCGGATGCTCAACCCGCTCGGATCGGTGCACGGCGGAATCGCCGCGACCCTGCTCGACTCCTGCATGGGCTGTGCCGTCCACACCACCCTGCCGCCCGGCACGGGCTACACCACCGCCCAGCTCAACGTGCACTACCTCCGCCCGATGCGGCCCGGCATGGGCCGTGTCCGGGCCGTCGGCACCGTGCTGCACCGGGGGCGGACGCAGAGCACCGCCGAAGGCAAGCTGCTCGACGCCAGCGGGCGGATGCTCGCGCACGCCACCACGACCTGCCTGATCCTCACCCCCTGACCGCCGCCAGGTCACCACAGGTAGCCGTCGGCCGGCCCCGGTGTCGGGATCCGCGTGGCGCCCACCACCTGGTGCCCACTACCTGGTGCGACCGGCAGGTGCCGCCCTCGGCAGGTGCCGCCGTCGCAGTCCGCTCCTTCGTCGCGGTCTGCTCCGGCTCCCGTCATCCTGCCGGGGGCACGCAGCCTTGCTTCGCTGCGGCTGGTGCCCCCGGCAGGATTCGAACCTGCGACACCTTCTTTAGGAGAGAAGTGCTCTTCCCCTGAGCTACGAGGGCGCACGCG
>JAOATP010000172.1 GCA_030158185.1 Propionicimonas sp. | reverse complement strand
CGGCACCGTCCACCAGCCGGTGGTCGTAGCTCATCGAGAGGTACATCATGTCGCGCACCGCGACGATCTCGCCGAGGTTCGGGTCCTTGACGACCATCGGACGCTTCACCAGTGCGCCCGTGCCGAGGATGCCGACCTGGGGCTGGTTGATGATCGGGGTGTCGAACAGGGTGCCGGCCGAGCCGTAGTTGGTGATGGTGAAGGTGCCACCGCCCAGCTCGTCAGGGGTGACCTTGTTGGAGCGGCTCCGGGCAGCGAGGTCGCCGATCTTCTTGGCGAGCCCGCTCACCGACAGGTCGCCGGCGTCCTTGACCACCGGGACCATCAGGCCCTTCTCGGTGTCGACGGCGATGCCCAGGTGCTCGGCGTCGGCGTAGGTGATGGTGCCGGCCTCGGTGTCGATGGTCGCGTTCACCTTGGGGAACTGCTTCAGCGCCTCGACGGCGGCCTTGGCGATGAACGGCAGGTACGACAGCCCTACGCCCTCGCGCGCCTTGAACGCGTCCTTCTCCTTCGCGCGCAGCTTGGAGATGGCCGTGAGGTCGACCTCGACAGTCGCGGTGAGCTGGGCCGAGACCTGCAGCGACTCCACCATGCGCTTGGCGATGGTCGCCCGGATGCGGGTCATCTTCTCCGTCGTGCCGCGCTTGCCGGAGTCGGTTCCGGACGCCGCCGGTGCGGGTGCTGCCGCTGGGGCGGGCGCTGCGGGGGCCGGTGCGGGCGCCTCGGCAGCCTTGCGGGCAGCCTCGGCCTTGGCCTCGGCGGCAGCCTTGGCCGCCTCAGCGGCGGCGAGGACGTCCTGCTTGCGGATGCGGCCACCGACGCCGGTGCCGTTCAGCGTGCTCAGGTCGATGCCGTTGGCCTCGGCCATCTTGCGCACCAGCGGCGTGACGTAGCCGGTCTCCGAAGCGTCCTCCGCTGCCCGTCGAGCGGGAGCAGGGGAAGGGGCGGAGGCTGCGGGTGCGGGAGCAGGGCTCGGCGCGGGAGCCGGGGCTGCCGGGGCGGGTGCCGGAGCTGCGGCCTCGACCGGGGCCGGGGCGGGAGCAGGTGTCGGCGCTGCGGCGGGAGCAGGGGCTGCGGGTGCCGGGGCTGGTGCCGGGGCGGACCCCGCGGCGCCGATGACGGCGAGCACGGAGCCGACGGCCGCTGTCGCGTCCTCCTCGACCCGGATCTCGATCAGCGTTCCCGCCACGGGGGAGGGGATCTCGGTGTCGACCTTGTCCGTGGAGACCTCGACGATGGGCTCGTCGGCATCGACGGCGTCGCCGACCTTCTTCAGCCAGCGCGAGATGGTGCCCTCGGTGACCGATTCACCGAGCTGCGGCAGGAGCACCTCCGTGCCACCACCCTGGCCGGTGGCGGGAGCCTCCGTGCCGGGCTCCTTCTCCGTGCTGGGCGCCTGCGGTGCGGGCACGTCCGTGTCCGCCGGTGCCGGGGGCGCCGGTTCGGGTTCGGGGGCAGCCTCTGCCTCGACCGGTGCGGGCGCGGGGGCTGCGCCGCCGGCGGCCTCGCCCGGTTCGCCGATCAGTGCCAGCACGGCGCCGACGGGTGCGACGCCGTCCTCCGGCACGAGGATCTCGAGGATCACGCCTGCTGCGGGAGCGGGGATCTCGGTGTCGACCTTGTCGGTGGACACCTCCACAAGCGGCTCGTCCATCTCCACCCGGTCGCCGACCTGCTTCAACCAGCGGGAGATCGTGCCTTCCGTGACGCTTTCCCCAAGTGCTGGCAGTGGTACGGGAGTTGACATCTCGCGGGCTCCTTCGGCTGTCTGTTCAGTGCAGGTTCAGACTAGCCCGGAAATCCGCGACCATAATGGGCGCCGTGGGTTGGTTCTCGAGAAAGCGTGGCAAGCGTGCCGAGTCGGCGCGTGGCGCCTCCATGGAGTCGGCGACGATCGCGCACCTCGAGGAGTTCGTGGTGACGCGGCGCGGCGTCGAGGCATTCATCGAGCAGCCGACGACCATGACGAGGACCACCATGCTGCTGATCGCGCACGACGGCGAGTGGACAAGGCGCAGCGTCAGCAGCGTCGACTGGGCCCGCCGTTTCGCCTCGTCCCACCGGCTGCCGGCCTACGACGCGGGTGTTGTCGGCTACCCGCAGCGCATGCGCGACTACAACGCGCGGCGCCGCTCCGGCTGATCGGTCGCAGCGAGGAAGGCCTCGACGAGCGCTGCTCCCAGGGCAGCGCCCGGGGCCGGGCTCGCACCCTTGAAGAGCGAGGCTGCAGCGCCACCGCAGGCGTACAGCCCGGGAAGGACGCTCCCGTCGGCCGTCAGTACCCGTGAGGTGGCGTCGATGAGCAGTCCGCCCTTCGTACCGGTGTCCCCGGGGTAGACCTTCACGGCCCAGAACGGGGGCTTCTCCACCTTGCCAAGGCTCGGGTTGCGGCGCTTGCCCGCCTCACCGGCAGCGGTGTCCCAGGCGGACTCGCCCCGCTTGAAGTCGGTGTCCTTGCCCTTGCCTGCGAAGCCGTTGAACCGCACGACCGAGCCCAGCAGGCCGGCCCGGTCGACTCCCAGAGCTGTCGCAAGGTCGTTCAGGCTGCCCGCCCGGACGATGTCGCCGTTCTCGATCGCAGCCTTCGGCGTGTTGTTCGCAGCCCAGGGCCCCAGTGGGACGTTCTGCCGGTGCACCTTGTCCATGATCAGGAAGGACGGGACGGCGCGGACGCCGCGGCTGCGGTCGTACAGTGCGCGGCCGGCGGTGTTCGCCGGGGCCGCCTCGTTGAAGAAGCGGTCGCCCGCCGAGTCCACGATCAGGCTGTGCGGCTTCCCGCGGACCCCGTCGAGGGAGTAGGCCTCACCGTCGACCAGCATGACCGGCGCCCACCAGGCGTCGTCGAGGGCTGCGGTCGCTCCGCCGTGCGCAACGGCGAGGTTCAGCAGGTCGCCGGTGTTGGTTGCGCCGGAGACCGACCAGTCGGCCTCGGTCGGCAGCGGGAGGTACTCCTCGCGGAGGCTCTGGTTGCGCTCGAAGCCGCCACTGGCCAGCAGGACGCGTCCTGCTGTGACAGGGACGTCGGCCCCGTCGGAGCGGACGATGACCCCGGTGACGCAGCCGTCACCCAGCAGCCCGACGACAGGGCTGTCCAGCCGCACCTCGACGCCGTTGGCGGTTGCGCGGTGCAGCAGCTGGCCGGCGAGCGCCTCGCCGGGCGTCTCCGTGTTCCTGCGCCCCGGCAGCAGCCGGCCGAGCCGGCTGGTCTCCACGCCCGACTCCGGACGCAGCGAGCCGGCCCAGTCGCCGAGCAGCCGGCGGTCCATCGGCTGCGCCTGCAGCACGCGGCCCTGGGGCTTGCCTCCGGGCAGGTCGCTGTGGTGGTCGGGGACGCCCTTGACCGCTGTCAGCGCGACGTTCGACTGCGTCAGCCAGCGGGCGAGCTTGCCGGCCGTGCGGACGTACGCCGTGCGCCGCTCCGCCGTGGAAGCAGGCGTGGTCGGGCCGAGCAGTGCCTCAAGGTAGTCGGCGGCCTCCTCGACCGAATCGGTGACGTTGAGCTTGGTCATCAGGTCGTTGGCCGGCAGCCAGAAGCGTCCGTCCGATCCCGCAGTGCTGCCGCCGGCGAGGTGGTCGGCGTCGACGACCAGGACCCGCTCACCGAGCCGGTGGGCGGCGACGGCGGCCAGCAGCCCGGCGGTGCCGGCGCCGACGACCACAAGGTCGAAGTCCGTGTCCATGGTCAGTTGGCCAGGGCGTGGGCGAGCGCAACAAGGGTCCGCACGCCGACGCCGGTGCCGCCGGCGGGGGTGTAGTCGTAGGCCGCGCCGGAGTTGAACGAAGGACCGGCGATGTCGAGGTGCGCCCAGGGGGTCTCCTCCGGTACGAACTCGGAGAGGAAGGCCGCAGCCGTCAGGGCGCCGCCGTACTTGTCGCCGGTGGACTTCAGGTCGGCCACCTTGGAGTCGAGCTTCGGCCGCGCGTCCTCGGGGATCGGCAGCTGCCAGAACTGCTCGCCGGCAGCCTCCGCAGCGTCGAGGATGATGTCGGCGGTCTCGTCGTCACGGGCCATGAGCCCTGCGACACGCTCGCCGAGCGCGACCATGCAGGCACCGGTGAGGGTCGCGACGTCGATGACGAGGTTCGGCTGGTCCTCGGAGGCCTTCACCAGCGCGTCGGCCATCACGATGCGGCCTTCTGCGTCGGAGTTGCCGTTCTCCACGGTCTTGCCGCCGTACATCGTGATCACGTCGGACGGGCGGTAGGCGCTGCCGGAAGGCAGGTTCTCCGCCAGCGCTGCGAAGGTCGTCACGCGGATGCGCAGGCCGAGCTCCGCGATGGCTGCTGTCGCGGCGATGACGGCTGCAGCGCCGGCCATGTCGCACTTCATGGTGTACATGCCGTCGCCGGGCTTCAGGTTCAGGCCACCGGCGTCGAAGGTGATGCCCTTGCCGACGAGGGCGAGGTGGAACTTCGCGCCACGCGGGGCGTAGGACAGCTTCACGAGCCGCGGCTTGCGGGTCGAGCCGCCGCCGACGGCGACGATGCCGCCGAAGCCCTCACGCTCGAGGGCCTTGTCGTCCCACACCTCGATGGCCAGCTTCGCGTTCTTCGCCACCGGCTTCACCAGCTCGGCGAACGACTCCGGGAACAGGTCGTTGCCGGGAAGGTTCACCCATTCGCGGGCGAGGTCGACGGCTGCGGAGGTCGTCGCGGCGAGATCAAGCGCCTGGCGGGCCTCGGGACGCCTGTTCTGGCTCACCAGCACGAGCTGGCCGACCCCTGCTCCGGAGCCCTTGCGGTAGCTGTAGGCGCCCAGCAGGGCACCTTCTGCTGCCCCCTTGATCACCTGCGGCTCGGAGGTCTCGAGGCTGAGGGTCACGACGTGCGGGGCGCCGGCCGGCAGGCCGGCGACGAGGCGGACGGCTGCGCCTGCTGCGCGGCGGACCTGCTCGGGGGTGACGTCGATCGGGCCGACACCGACAACGACGATGCGCCAGCCGGCCGGTCCTGCGACCAGCACGGTCCTGCCGGTCTTCGACGACCCGCCGAGTTGCCGGGCGATGGTGGCGACATCGGCGCCGAGGGTCCTGGTGAATGCCTTGCCCAGATCGTCGGGGAGCCCGATCAGGATGTCGCCCTCCGAGGTCTCGGCGAGGCCGACCACGAGAATTCCGGGTTCCTTGCCCACTGCCGAGGACAAGGTGATGGTGGGTTGTCCGCTACTGATCACGATTGCTTCCTAACCTTGCGCCGACTTCGGCGCACCGAGCCTAGGCTAGTGCCCCGTGACCTCCTTCACGTTCGCAACAGCCGCCCGGATCGCCTTCGGGCCCGGGCGCCGCACAGAACTCGCCGCAGCCGTCGCAGGCCTCGGCTCCCGTCCGCTGGTCTGCACCGGCTCGGACCCCACACGGCACGAAGAGCTGATCGCAACGCTGCCGGGTGCCGCCACCTTCGCCGTCCGCGGTGAACCGACCCTCGACGTCGTCAGGGCAGGGGCGGCAGCAGCGAGGGAGCACGGTGCCGACGTCGTCGTCGGCATCGGTGGTGGCGCTGTGCTGGACGCGGCGAAGATCGTCGCCGCCCTTGCGACCAACGGCGGCGACCCGCTCGACTACGCGGAGGTGATCGGGCTGGGCCGGCCCTTGTCGGTGCGCTCGCTCCCTGTCGTTGCAGTGCCGACGACGGCGGGCACCGGCTCCGAGGTGACGGCCAACGGGGTGGTCACCTCGCCCGAACACAAGGTGAAGGTGAGCCTGCGCTCGGCGTCCATGCTGCCCGCGCTTGCCCTCGTCGACCCGGAACTGACCATCGCGTGCCCGCCGTCCGTGACGGCCCACGCCGGTCTGGACGCGCTGGTGCAGTGCATCGAACCATTCGTCTCGCCGTTTGCCAACCCGCTGGTCGACGGGTTCTGCCGCGAAGGCATCCGCCGTGCCGCCTCCGGCCTGCGCCGGGCCTACAGCAACCCCGAGGACATCGAGGCCCGCAGCGACGTCAGCCTGTGCGCGCTGCTGTCCGGACTGGCGCTGGCCAACGGCAAGCTCGGGGCTGCGCACGGGCTGGCTGGCCCGCTGGGCGGCTACACCGGCGCGCCGCACGGCGCGATCACGGCAGCGGTGATGGTGGCCGTCAGCGAGCACAACCTCGAACACGCCGGGAAGGTCGCCGTCGCGCGCTACGCGGAGGTGGGGGAGCTGCTCACCGGGCGCAGCGACCCGCGCGCCTTCCTCGACTGGTGGGTGGAGACGGCCACCCAGCTGGGCGTGCCAGGTCTCGCAGCCCTCGGCCTCGACGCCGACGGCATCGAGACGGTCGCAGAGGCGGCGTCGAAGGCGTCCAGCACCAAGGGGAACCCGGTGCAGATGACCACCGCAGACCTGGCAGCCGTCCTGCGTCGTTCGCTGTGACTACCCTGAGCGCCAGGAGGCACTGATGACTGGAACAGAAGAAGCAACGCTGCACTCGCCCCTGCACGACCGCCACGTGGCGCTCGGAGCGAAGTTCTCCGAGTTCGGCGGCTGGCTGATGCCGCTGCAGTACTCCGGGGTCGTCGCGGAGCATCGCGCCGTGCGGTCAGCCGTGGGCATCTTCGATGTCAGCCACCTGGGCAAGCTGCGGATCACCGGCGCGGGCGCTGCCGACTTCGTGAACACCTGCATCACCAACGACCTCACCCGGATCGCGCCCGGCCAGGCGCAGTACACGCTCCTGTGCAACGAGTCCGGCGGGGTCGTCGACGACCTGATCAGCTACCTGATCTCCGCAGAGGAGGTGTTCCTGATCCCGAATGCCTCCAACACCACGTCTGTGGGTGAGCTGCTCGCCGCCGCTGCGCCGGCCGGCGTCCGGGTGGTCAACGAACACCGCGACCACGCCGTGCTGGCCGTGCAGGGCACGAACTCCGACGAGGTGCTCGCCGCGGTCGGGCTGCCCGTCGCCATGGACTACCTGAGCTTCACGACGGCGACCTGGCGCGGGATCGACCTGATCGTGTGCCGCACCGGCTACACCGGCGAGAAGGGCTACGAGCTTGTCGTGCCGTCGGCCGACGCCACTGCGGTGTGGGACGCGGTGCTCGCTGCCGGAGCGGAGTACGACATCCTGCCCTGCGGCCTCGGCGCCCGGGACACGCTGCGCACCGAGATGGGCTACCCGCTGCACGGCCACGACCTGAGCCCCGAGATCTCGCCGGTGATGGCCAACCTCGGCTGGGCGGTCGGCTGGAACAAGGACAGCTTCTGGGGCGCGGAGGCGCTCCGTGGCCAGCGTGAGGCCAAGACCGGACGGCTCCTGCGCGGACTGAAGGCGAAGGGCCGCGGCATCCCGCGTCCGGACATGGCTGTACAGCTGGACGGGGCAGAGGTCGGCACGATCACCTCCGGCACGTTCTCCCCGACGCTGTCGGTCGGCATAGCCCTCGCACTGCTCGACCGCACGGTCACCCTCGGCACGACCGTTGACGTCGTCGTCCGCGACCGCCTCGAGCCCTTCGAGGTCGTCAAGCCCCCGTTCGTTGAGCCCGGCGTCCGCGAGGCCTGAGCCCCGCACCCCAACTCCCACCCGCAAACTGTGACTTTTTCGCCGACGTCGGCGATTGGGTCACAGCTTGTGGCTTTGGTGGGCGGTCAGGACCCGGTGGACCAGGGGGACGCCGGGGCGGTAGGCGAGGTGGACGTGGCTGGGCGCGTCCAGGATGACGAGGTCGGCGCGGGCTCCTGGACGGAGATGGCCGACGTCTGAACGCCGCAGGGAGGCAGCCCCGCCGAGCGTTGCAGCATGCAGGGCCTCCAGGGGGGTCATTCCCAGCTCCCGCACGGCGAGCGCGATGCAAAACGGCATCGACGACGTGTAGGACGTGCCGGGGTTGCAGTCGGTGGCGATCGCGATCCTTACCCCCGCAGCCAGCAGGCGCCGCGCGTCGGGATACGGGTGGCGTGTGGAGAACTCGACGCCGGGCAGCAGGCCCGCGACGACGCCGGAGTCGGCCAGCGCCGCCACGTCGGCGTCGCTGAGGTAGGTGCAGTGGTCGGCCGCCGCCGCGCCCAGTTCACAGGCCAGCTGGACACCCGGCCCGTGACCCAACTGGTTGGCGTGGATCCGCGGCAACAAACCGGCAGCGATGCCGGCCTTCAGGACCGTGCGCGCAGCGTCGGCATCGAAGGCCCCGACCTCGCAGAAGACATCGATCCAGCGGGCGTGCGGGGCGCAGCGCTCAAGCATGGCGCCGGTGACCAGCTCGACGTAGGCGTCCGCCGTCCACCCGTCCGGCACGACGTGGGCGCCGAGGTAGGTCGTCTCGGGCGTGAGGCCGGAGGCCACCCGCAGCAGGAGTTCCTCGGTGTCGGTATCGAGGCCGTAGCCGCTCTTGATCTCGACCGTCGTCGTTCCCTGGGAGTGCAGCTCGGCCATCCGGGCCGTGGCGAGCCGGGTGAGCTCCTCCTCCCCGGCAGCCCGCGTGGCAGCGACCGTTGTGCGGATCCCGCCGGCCGCATAGCGCTCACCGGCCATGCGGGCGGTGAACTCCTCGGCCCGGTCACCGGCGAACACGAGGTGGGTGTGGGAATCGACGAAGCCGGGGATGACCGCACGTCCCCCGGCGTCGATCGACTCGTCGGCAGCGGGCAGGTCGGCGGTGTCACCGACCCACGCGACGACACCATCGGCGACCACCAGCCCTGCACCATGGCGCACGGGCCGCTCGTCGGCCCAGCTGACGAGTTCGCCGATGTTGGCGATGGCGACTGAGGTCACAGCCGGCTCCAGATCTCGTCGATGACTGCTGTCAGTTCGGCGCGCACCCAGCCGGGGTCGATTTCCGGCGGTGCGACGACATCCGCTGCCGTCGCAGCCCAGAGCTGCTCGCTCGCACCCGCCGTCCGCACCGACCCGGTCAGCTCGAAGCCGCCGAGGCTTCCGAAGCCGAGCGAGGCAGCCCCCTCACTGGTGGCTGCTCTCCACAACTGGTCGGCCGACCAGCCCTGGCGCAGGCCGCTGGCAAGGCGTTCATGCATGGCAAGCCCCCGTGCTTCGGCGAACATGTCGATCACGGTATTCGAGTCGGAGCCCAGCGTGACGCGGGCGCCGGCCTCACGCAGCGCGACGCTCGGTCCGATGCCGTCGGCGAGCTCGGCCTCCGTCGTCGGGCAGAAGCAGGTGAAGCTCCCGGCGTCGCCGAGGGTTGCGATGTCACCGGGCGTCAGGTGGGTGGCGTGGACGGCTGTCGTCCGCCCCGTCCACACCCCTGCATCTGCCAGCAGGCGGACGGGGGTGCGGCCGGTGGCTGCGATGCACGCAGCGTTCTCCGCGGGCTGCTCGGACACGTGGACGTGCAGTGGCGCCTCGGGCAAGGTGGCCGCGACTGTCGCCAGCGCCGCCTCCTCGACGGCGCGGACGGAGTGGATGGCCGTCCCGACCACGACGGCGGGATTGCCCTCGTACCGTGCGGCGAGTTCTGTCACGCTGGCGGCCCAGGTCTCCGCGTCGGGATGGGTGAACCGTCGCTGGGCGTCGGCGAGCTCCTCGCCGTCGAAGCCTGCGCGCAGGTAGCAGGTGTCCAGCAGGCAGATGCGCAGTCCGACCTCGCCGGCTGCAGAGATCACTGCCTCCGCCATGGCGTGGCGGTCCACGTAGGGGATCCCGCCGGGCGCGTGGTGCAGGTAGTGGAACTCGCCGACCGCGCCGATGCCGGCCAGCGCCATCTCCGCGTACGTCGCCCTGGCGAGCCGGTGGTACAGGTCGGGGTCCAGCACCGCCGCGACCCCGTACATCCCGTCGCGCCAACCCCAGAACGTCGAACCGTGGTGGTTCCGGCCGCGGAGCGCCCTGTGGAAGGCATGGGAGTGGCCGTTGGCGAACGCGGCGAAGGCCGTCATGCCAGCTCCCTGACCACCCGCACCAGCGCGTCGACGCCTGCGTCAATGTCGTCGGTGGACGCCGACTCCTGCGGCGCGTGCGAGATGCCGGTCGGGTTGCGGACGAACAGCATCGCCGTCGGGAGCTTCGCCGCAAGGATGCCCGCGTCGTGTCCGGCCCCGGTCGGCAGGACCGGCGCGTCCAGCAGGGCGGCAAGCCGGTGGCGGAGCTCCGGGTCGAAGTCCACGGCGCCCGTGATCGACTCCGCCCGCACCTCGACGGTGGTGCCGTCGTCGCGGGCTGCCACCTGTGCGCGCTCGATGAGGCCGGCGACAAGGTTCTCCAGACCCGGTCCGGACTCTGCGCGGGCGTCCAGCCAGGCCGTCACGCGCGAAGGGATGGAGTTGGTACTGCCCGGCTCCACCTGCACGCGACCGATCGTCGCACGGTGCCCCGAGTCCAGTGCGAGTTCGCGGGCGGCCAGGACGGTTGCCGCGTAGGTGAGCATGGGGTCGTACCGGTCGACCATTGCCGTTGCGCCGGCGTGGTTGCCCTGGCCGCAGAAGTCCAGCCGCCATCGGCCGTGCGGCCAGATGGCCGAAGCCACCCCGACCGGGGCATGGTGGGGGGCGAGCCAGCGGCCCTGCTCAACATGTAGTTCGACGTAGTACTTCACGTCAGCAAGCCATGCCGAGGGCCCGGCACGGCGCGGATCGCGTCCCCTGGCCGCCATCACCTCGGCGAGGGTGTCACCGGCGGCATCCTTCAGCCCGAGGGCGTGGTCGGTGGCGATCGCGCCCGTCGCTAGCCGCGACCCGAGGCAGGCCACCCCGAAGCGGGCGCCCTCCTCGTCTGTGAAGTTCGCGACGGCGATCGGACGCGTCGGCTGCCAGCCCTCAGCCTTCAGCTGGCCGACAGCTGCGAGCGCAGAGGTCACTCCCAGCGGCCCGTCGAGGGGCCCGCCGTCCGGCACCGAGTCGAGGTGGGAACCGACAAGGAGAGCGTCCGGTCCGTGGCCCCACCATGCGACCTGGTTGCCGTTGCCGTCTTCTGTGACCTCAAGGCCCAGTGCCGAGGCCTGGCCGACGAACCACTCCCTCAACTGCATCGTTGCGGGGTCCCAGGCCAGCCGCGAGTAGCCGCCCGAGGGGGTACTGCCGATGCCGGCAAGTTCGGCCAGCAGCTCGTTGGCGCCCATGTCAGCGGTCCAGCATCGGGATGCGAACGCCGCGCTCGCGGGCCACGTCGCGCGCCCGGTCGTAGCCGGCGTCCACGTGCCGCATGACTCCGGTGCCGGGGTCGTTGGTCAGCACCCGGGAGATCTTCTCCGCGGCCAGCCCGGTGCCGTCGGCGACGATCACCTGGCCGGCGTGGATGGAGCGCCCGATGCCGACTCCGCCGCCGTGGTGGATCGACACCCAGGTGGCCCCGGAGGCCGTGTTCAGCAAGGCGTTCAGCAGGGGCCAGTCGGCGACGGCGTCCGAGCCGTCGGCCATCGCCTCGGTCTCCCGGTACGGGGAGGCGACCGAGCCGGAATCGAGGTGGTCGCGGCCGATCACGATCGGGGCGGAGATCGCACCGGACGCGACGAGCTCGTTGAACTTGAGCCCGGCCAGGTGGCGTTCCCCGTAGCCCAGCCAGCAGATCCGCGCAGGGAGGCCCTCGAAGTGCACCTTCTCCTGTGCCTTGGTGATCCAGCGCCGGAGGTGCTCGTCGTCCGGGAACAGTTCGAGGATCGCAGCGTCGGTGACGGCGATGTCGGCCGGGTCGCCGGACAGCGCTGCCCAGCGGAACGGGCCCTTGCCCTCGCAGAACAGCGGACGGATGTAGGCCGGAACGAACCCGGGGAACGCGAACGCGCGTTCGCAGCCACCCAGCTCAGCCTCTGCGCGGATCGAGTTGCCGTAGTCGAACACCTCTGCGCCGGCGTCGAGGAAGCCGACCATCGCCCCGACGTGCGCGGCCATCGACGTCCGCGCCCGCTCGGTGAACCCGGCTGCGTCCGACGCTGCCAGTTCGTGCCACTCCGAAACGGAGACCCCGATCGGCAGGTAGGAGAGCGGGTCGTGCGCGCTGGTCTGGTCGGTGACGATGTCGATCGCAACTCCGTCAGCCAGCAGGCGGGGGAAGACCTCTGCTGCGTTCCCGACCAGGCCGACGGAGAGGGCCCGGCGCCGGGCCTTCGCTGCCAGCACGCGCGCGACGGCCTCGTCATAGTCGGCGGTGTACTCGTCGAGGTAGCCGTGCTCGACGCGGCGGGCGAGCCGGGTGGGGTCGACGTCGACGATCAGGACGACGCCCTCGTTCATGGTGACGGCCAGCGGCTGCGCGCCGCCCATTCCGCCGCAGCCGGCGGTGAGCGTGAGGGTGCCGGCGAGGGTGCCGCCGAACCGCTTCGCAGCGACGGCGCCGAAGGTCTCGT
>JAOATP010000171.1 GCA_030158185.1 Propionicimonas sp. | reverse complement strand
TGGTCGTGACGTGGGTCGTGCCGCGGCATCTGCTTCGCGGTGACCGTCTCCCAGACCGGGTGCAGCCACATCTCCAGGCGGTAGCGGAGAGCGTCGGCCTTGTGGTCGTCGGGAAGAGCCCGGCGCGCCTCATTCAGGACGTGCTCAGGCAGCCAGGAGCCCTCCGGGTCGGCTTCTGCGCACTCGCGGGCGACACGGATCGTGGCAGGGTCCTCGACGGTGGCGGGCACGGCTTGGTGAATCAACCCGAGCCATGTGACTACGGCTTCGGACTCGCCGGCGATGAGCGCATCGAGACGATGCTGAGCTCGTGCTTCGACGATGTGCTGCTGCACTGGCCCGGTCGGTCGGAGGTCGTTGTCGGGGATCTGGTGGGCAGCACGCCACAGGTCGATCTGCGTGACCACCTCCGGCGATGGCGGATGGATGAGCGCCCCGGCCCAGCCGGGAATGGTCTCGATCTTCTCGGCCGCGCTCCTCGCCTCGGCGGCAAGGCGGGTGACCAGCTCGAACCTCGCGCCGAGGTAGGTGCGCCACTCCGGGTTATCGGCAAGCTTCTCGGGTATCGCGGGGAGCCAGGGGAGCGGGCGCCGCTCGGGCGCCTCGCGGAAACCGACGATGTCGAGGCGGTGATCGATGGCGGCCGCAGGATCGCGGGCGTCCTCGACGCCTTCCGCGCTCGCGAAGTCGACCAGCGCCCTGACCGCGTCGTAGCCGTTGGCGTTGACGACCAGCAGACGCGAGAGCAGGACCGGCCAGGCGTCCGCATCGGCCAGGCCGAGTCCGGTGGCGGCCTCCTCCAGCTTCTGGATCAGCTCGGGCCCGGCGTGCTTCTCGGCAGCGACAACGATCGAGTCCTGGTAGCAGGAGACTGCGGCGCCCAGCAGCGTCCGCGGGTCGCGCAGCGCGGCGACCTGGGTGGTGGCCGAAGCAGGCACGTCCGAGCGTGTGAGGATGGATTCCAGGCGTTCGGTCGGGGTCGGCGGTGCGATCGTGTCCGGGTCGAACTGTGTGTGCGGGTCACCGTCTCCAGTGACCTGGACGTACGCGTGGTTCGCGTGCCGGCCGCGGCTGAGCATCGTGTAGAGCTGTTGGCGCGACTCCCGTCCGGTGACCAGGCCGTGGCAGGTGTCCGCCGTCAAGCCCTGGGCGCCGTGGATGGTCGAGGCGTAGCCCAGTTCCACATGGTTACTCACGTAGCTAGCGGGGATGGTGAGCCTGCGGTGGGTCCGCGGGTCGTGGACGTCGAGGCGGCCATCCCGGTGGACGTCGAGGACCTCCCAGCGGTCGCCGTTCTTGACCCAGCCGCTACCGGCCCGGAGCCGGCGGTCGTTGCGGCGGGTTACCACCAAGTCGCCGATCGAGGCGTGGTTGCCGTCGGAGAGCGCGGCTTCGCGTCCGGGCCTATGGTCGCCCAGCCGGTGGTCGCGCGCCCGCTGGTTAAGCGAGGCCACCTGCTCACGGGTCGGGGCGAGCATGATGGCGTCTAGCCCGGCGCGCCTGTCGGTGAGCCAGGCGTCGAATACCTGTTGGGCGGCGGTGGTGGCGTCGCCGGCGTGGACGCGGTCGTGGTCGAGATAGAAGCCGAGCGCGGCGGGGTCGCCGTCGCGAAGCGCGAGGGATGCGTACGCCTCGGCCGGGTTGGCGAACCGCATCACCTCGTCGAGCCGGACCGCGCCGTGGGCGGCCGTGATGTCGCGAAGGATGCCGCCGGCCGAGACCGCACCCAGCTGCTGATCGTCACCGACGAGCCGGACGCTTGAGCCCTGGTCGATGGCCCACCCGATCACGTAGTCGAGGCGGAGGGTGTCCGCCATACCCGCCTCGTCGATGATCAGCAGGGTGTGGGCGCCGACCGCTCGCACCCACTCGGCGGGTTGGGCTCTGCCGATCTCGTAGGCGAGCTTGTGCAGGGTATCGGCGTGGATTCCGTCACCGAGTTCTTCGGCGAGCTGGGACGCGGCGGCCGCTGAGGGCGCGAGGGCGAGGACGTTTCCGCCGCTGTAGCTCCAGGCCCTACCGAGTGCCCGCATGGCGGTGGTCTTGCCGGTGCCAGCCGGCGCCAGGGCGAGTTGGACGCGCCGTCCGGACGTCGCCATGTCGCGGACCAGTTGAGTCTGCCCGGCGTTGAGGGTGGTGCCGTTGGCGACCTCGGCGAGCAGGGCGGCGTCCACGGAGTTGTGGTCGGCCGTGCGTCCGCCGGTGCTGCCGGCGGCGTCGATGATCCGGCGTTCGGCGAACAGGATGCGCTGCGATGTGTAGCGAGTCGAGCCGGTCAACCGGTACACCGAGGTCCCGTCTGCTCGTCGCAGGACGTCGGGCTCGCTGATGCCGTCATCAGGGGGAGCCAGGCTGACGCACATGCCGATCGCGGTCGTCACAAGCCGAGTGGTCGCGTCCTCCAGCTGGTCCCACTTGATGCCGGTGCCCCGCACGACGCGCAGCGCTTCGGCGCGGAGGTGAACGTCCTGCCATTCACCGCGGTGCTCTTCGACGCTGCTGATCACCTTGGCGGCCGTCGTCCGGAGCCAATCGTTGTCGAGGTTCGGTCTCGCCGGCCTCTCGTGACTCATTACCTCGCGAAGCATCCCGTCGAGGCCGCGATGTCCCAGCAGTGCGACGGCTTGGGAGTGCCAGGTCGCGCGCTGCTCATTGCGTGAGCGAGGTTCGTGCTTGGCCTCCCGGGTTTCGAGGGTGGCCACTTGGTACAACTCCTGGCGTTCCGCTGGCGTCGGCGCACGGCCGTGTTCGTCCTGGAAGGTGCGCGCCAACTTGCCGGCGCGATGGGTGATCTGCTTGCGCCGGACGGACCATAGCTCGATGAGTCGCCGGTCGACGCCGTCGATCTCGCGGATGGGCCGGCGTCCGTCCGTGCGCGAGACGTCGACGAACCGCAGTCCGAGGACAGCATTGAGGTGCGCCTCGAGAGCGGTG
>JAOATP010000170.1 GCA_030158185.1 Propionicimonas sp. | reverse complement strand
TTCGGGAGAACCGGTGAGGCACTCACCACGGAGGCCGTGCTCGAGGCCGCAGAGGCTGAGGACTACTCGGTGACGCTGTTGACCGTTCGCAATCCGGAGGCGGAGGGCTGGGAACCGGCGGCGCACCGGCTCTCACACCAGGCCATCGACGGGCTCATCATCATGAGGGCGGAACGGGTGACCCTCGATTCGCTGTCGCTTCCGGCAGGGATGGCCGTCGCCGTGTCCGATTCACGCCTCGTCGGCCACTACCCCGCGGTGGCAGCCGACCAGGTGCAGGGCAGCACCGAGGCCGTCCGGCACCTGCTGGAACTCGGTCACCGGAACATCCATCACATCGCCGGCCCGGCGACCTCCGAGCCGGCGCGGGTGCGCGCAGCCACCTGGCAGCGAATCCTCGAGGAGGGCGGAATGCGCCCTCCCCAGCTCTGGCGCGGCGACTGGAGCGCCAGGTCGGGCTATGCGATCGGTCAGGAGATCGCACAGGACCCGTCCATCACTGCCGTCTACAGCGCCAACGACGAAATGGCGTTCGGCCTCCTGCGGGCACTGCACGAACATGGTCGGCGGGTACCGGAGGATGTCTCGATCGTCGGGTTCGACGGGATCGTGTTGAGCGAGTTCTCCTCCCCCCCGCTCACGACCGTCAGGCAGGACTGGCACCGGATCGGCCAGGAATTGGTGCGGCTGGTCCTCGAGCAGATCCGGACGACGGCGACCATCCCGCGCGACCGCGTCCTGATTCCGACGGAGCTCGTGGTCAGGGGCACGACTGCTCCTGCAAGGGACCGCTGAGCCTGCTTCACGTCAGGCTGCCGCGCAAGAGGCTCTTGCCGGAGTGCTCCGGCTCGGCGTCGAGCTGCTCTACCGAGATGTCGACGATGACGTAGCCCTGGTCGATCAGCCGGCGCGGAACGACGAAGTCCTCGCCGCCCGAACCGTTGGGGAGCACGCCGATCGAGACCATCCGCTCGAGGTCGGTGTTGATCAGCCAGACCTCCAGGTAGCCGGGCCCTGCGTCCAGGGGAGTCACCCGGATCCGCAGGTCGAGGGTCGGGTCCTGCCCCTCGAGCAGTTCCACGGCGCCACCCGGCGTGTTCGAGTCGAGGGTCTTCAGCTCCGCCCGCGCGAGCACCTGGGGGGCGGGTGGGACCTGCTGCGGCATCAGCCGTGGGCCGACCGCCCCGAGCACGACGCCGACCGCAACGCCGGCAGCGACCGCCAGCCACGACGGCGGCCGGCGCCGGCGCTCGGCGGGTCGGTCAACTCCGCCGGTGGCGGGGCCCAACTCCGCCGCGACCGCCCGCCACACCGACGCGGGGGGCGCCAGCAGGGTTTCGCCGGAGGCGTCCCGGGCGAGGACCATGATCGCCCGGACCTCCGCGACGAGAACGCCACAGTGCGCGCAGCTCATCGCATGGGCCGCCTGGTCGGGACTGACCTCCTCGCCGAGGGCGATCGAGGCCAGGGCTTCCTCGTCAGGGTGCATCGGGTCTCACCGCCTTCATGGTGTTCCTCAGTTGCAGGAGTCCCCGCC
Organism: Propionicimonas sp.; assembly: GCA_030158185.1. Classification (GTDB taxonomy): domain Bacteria; phylum Actinomycetota; class Actinomycetes; order Propionibacteriales; family Propionibacteriaceae; genus Propionicimonas. Next base: position 10,760 of record JAOATP010000170.1, on the reverse strand, counting down.
GGACATGGCTCTTCACCGTGCCCAGCGGCAGGTCGAGCCGTCGGGAGATCTCCTCGTGGGTCTCGCCCTCGCCCAGTGCAAGGCGCAGGATGGTCGCCTTCGGCTCGCCGAGGGATTCCAGGGCGTGCGCGACCAGCACCCGATCGGTCACGGCGTTGTCGAAGGCGAGCGGGGCAGGTCCGGGGCTCGCTGCGACCGCCGCAAGGTTCCTGCTGGTCCGTGCCCGCTGGGCCAGCAAGTCGGTCACCGTGTGGCGGGTGATGCCGACGAGCCACGCCCCCAGCGGGCCCTTGCCGGGATCGAGGTTGTGACGCCCGCGCCAGGCGGCGACGAAGACCTGCTGGGTCGCGTCCTCTGCGTCGTGGTGGTTCCCGAGCGTCCGCAGGGCGAGGGTGTACACGAGCCTCGAGTGCCCGGCGTAGACCTCGGCCATGGCGTCCACATCCCCGCTCCTGAACCGTGCCGCCAGCTCCTCGGCTGACAGGACGCTGTCGCTGGGCACGTGTTCAGGATAGGTGGCCAGCACGACCAGGCCTGGAGCGCGGGCGGTGGTCACGGATGCCATCGCCATCGCCGCCTTCCCGGGAGCAGCACCGGTTGCAGCCCATTAATACTTCGGAACCAGGGAGCTGTTTGGATGCACCGCGGGCGGAGTACTTCTCCACACCGCTACTTCGGCCCGAGGTGCATCCGGAGCACCGGCCGGGCAGGAAGTGGGAGGTAAGGACACCATCCACTGAAAGGAACGACCATGCAGCGCATTCTCGCCGCAGCCGCGATCATCGGGCTCGGGATCGCGGCCTCCGGCTGTACCTCTGCACCCATGGCCACGTCGGCGGCTCCCGCCCCCGCGAGCTCCTCGGCCGCCTCGACACCCTCGATGACTGCCTCGGCAGCAGAGAAGGACATCGTCGACACCGCCGTTGCCGCCGGGAGCTTCGGCACCCTCGCCACAGCCCTCACCGCCGCCGACCTGGTGGAGACCCTCAAGGGCGACGGTCCGTTCACCGTCTTCGCTCCCACGGACGAGGCCTTCGCAGCCCTGCCCAAGGGCGCGCTCGACAAGCTGGTCGCGGACAAGGAGAAGCTGACCGCCGTGCTCACCTACCACGTCATCTCCGGTGAGGTCATGGCCAGCCAGGTGGCCGGCATGAATGGCCAGAAGGTGAAGACGGTCCAGGGCGGCGAGATCACGATCAAGGTCGCAGACGGCAAGGTGAGCCTCACCGATGCTGCCGGCAACACGGTCAACGTGATCAAGACCGACGTGACTGCCAGCAACGGCGTGATCCACGTCATCGACGGCGTGCTGATGCCTTCCTGATCAGGGCGCGCCGCGCCGGTGCTCGTGCCGGCGCGGCTCAGCCGTGATCGCGGGCAGGGACGACGTCGATCGGCGGGTGCTCGGCGCGGAACTCGTTCACCACCGCCGTGCCGGGGTAGCCCAGGGCGAGCCCGGTGACGAGCTTGTAGTGCTGCGGGATCTCGAACTCGGCGTCGATCGGGTGCCGCCAGGTGGCAAGGACGCCGAGCGCGCAGGAGCCCACCCCGTGCGCCTGGGCCGAGAGCATGAGCGTCTGCAGCATCAGGCCGGCGTCGTGGGCCGAGAACGGCAGCAGCTTCTCGTGGACGAGGACCCAGAGCACCGTCGGGGCTCCGAAGAACTCGCAGTTGCGGCGGGCCTGGGCGTCCCGGCCCGCTCGGTCGCCGCGGGCGATGCCGAGGTGGCGGTACAGGCCGACACCCACCTTCACGCTGCGCTCGCGAAGCCGGTCCGGGTAGCGTCCCCAGGTCTTGAAGTCCGCATCCGGCCAGCCCTTGCGCAGGAACAGGCCGGCAAGCACGGCCAGCGGCTTGCGGTGCTGGATGCCGAGGGAGGTGTCGAAGGCCTGCACGTAGGCCTTGCGCAGCCGGTCCTTGCGCTCGCCGGTGGCGATCGCGAGACAGTACGGACGGGTGTTGCTCCAGCTGGGTGCGTAGCGCGCGTCCTCGAGGATCGCGTCCAGCACCTCGGCAGGAATCGGGTCGGGAAGGAAGTCCCTGACGCTGTAGCGGTCGCGGGCCAGCCGCGAAAAGGCTTCCTCCATCACGTCCGGCAGTCTAGGGACCTCCCATCCCCCGCATGCTGTCGGGCCTAATGACACCGTTGTAGTTATCCCCACTGTGGACAACTCCTGTGGACAACGAACGTCCGCTGAGAGTGGCACAGAACGGAACCCTCTTGACGAGACGATCCCTGAGCTTGACGAAGGGTCAGCCGCTGGTTCAGTTGCGCGCGCGCATCTGGCTCCGGAGCGGGAGGTCAGGGGTTGGCACCTGGCTCGCGGGAGCAGTGATGGCGTCGATGACGTCGGGACCAACGAAGCGCCGGTTGTAGGTACCTATCGGGCCGGTGAGGATCCCGGCCTCGACGAGCCGGAGCACAGCCGTGTTGACCGTTTGGTGTGGCTTGTGTACCCGCGCCGCCAACTCCGGGACCGTAAGAATCGGGGAGCCAATGAGCAGGTCAGCCACGTCCCGGATGATCCCGGTGGCCCGTCGTGTCCTCAACACGTCTGCGTACCGGCCCTGTACAGACAGCAGCCGCGCGATGCGCTGCTCGCTGTCGATCGCCGCGCCCTCACGGACTCCTCAGGGCCGTTGGTCAGGCGATGGCTGCCTTGGTCTCGCGGGCCATGGCGAGTTCCTCGTTCGTCGGCACCACCATCACGGTGACCTTCGAGTCCGGAACCGAGATCACCCGCGGCTCCCTCGAACGGGAGCCGTTCGCCTCTGCGTCCATCAGGAAGCCGAGCGGGGCGAGCCGCTCGAGCACGCGGGCGCGGACGAGGGCGTCGTTCTCGCCGACGCCGGCGGTGAAGGTCAGCACGTCCACCCCGCCGAGCACGGCAAGGTAGGAGCCGATGTAGCTGACCAGGCGGTGCACGTACACGTCCATCGCCAGGTCGGCGGCCTTGTCGCCTTCGTTGATGAGGTCGTTGATGTCCCGGAAGTCGGTCACCCCGCAGAGGCCGAGCATGCCGGACTTCTTGTTCAGCAGGCTGTCGACGCCGGCCAGGTCGAGGCCGAGGCTGCGGCCGAGGAAGGCGTGCATGCCCGGGTCGACGTCGCCGGAGCGGGTACCCATCACAAGGCCGGCCAGCGGGGTAAGACCCATCGAGGTGTCGACGGCCACGCCGCCCTTGATGGCGGAGATCGAGGCGCCGTTGCCGAGGTGGCAGACGATCTGGTTGAGCGCGGAGTAGTCCTTGCCGAGCACCTCCGCGACCTTGCGCGACACATAGCTGTGCGACGTGCCGTGGAAGCCGTACTTGCGGATGCCGTGCTCCCGTGCGAGCTCGGCGTCGATGGCGTAGGTGTAGGCCTCCGGCGGCAGGGTTGCGAAGAACGCGGTGTCGAAGATGGCGACGTGGGGAACGTCCGGCAGCGCCTCCCGGGCAGCCTCGATGCCGGCGATGCCCGGCGGGTTGTGCAGCGGGGCCAGCGGGCTGAGTTCGCGCAGCCTCTCCAGCACCCCGTCATCGATCACGACGGTGGACCGGAAGAACTCGCCGCCGTGGACGGTGCGGTGCCCGACGGCCTTGATCGTGTCCAGGTCCGGGCCGTGGGCGTTGAAGACCCGTACCAGGTAGCTGAGCGCCCGGGCGTGGTTCGGGAAGCCACGATCGACGTGGACGGTCTCGCCGTCGAGCTTGTGGTCGAGCGTGCCGGACTCGTCCCCGATGCGCTGGATGATGCCGCTGGCAACCACTGCCTCCGAATCGGCGTCGATCACCTGGTACTTGATCGAACTCGAACCACAATTCAGCAGCAGGATCGGGGTGCTCACGCGTTCTCTCCTCTTGGTTCGGCCTGCGCCTGGATGGCGGTGATGGCCACGGTGTTGACGATGTCCTCGACGAGCGCGCCCCGGGAGAGGTCGTTGACCGCCCGCTTCAGGCCCTGCAGCACCGGTCCGATCGCGACGGCGCCGGACGAGCGCTGGACGGCCTTGTAGGTGTTGTTGCCGGTGTTGAGGTCCGGGAAGATGAACACCGTTGCACGGCCGGCCACCTTCGAGTCGGGCAGCTTCGTACGCGCGACGGCTGCGTCGACCGCAGCGTCGAACTGGATCGGGCCTTCGAGGGCGAGGTCGGGACGTCGCTCCCGGACGATCTCGGTCGCGGCCCGCACCTTGTCCACGTCGGCGCCCGTGCCGGAGGTCCCTGTGGAGTAGGACAGCATCGCCACCCGCGGCTCGATGCCGAAGGCGATGGCCGTCTCGGCGGAACTGATCGCGATGTCGGCCAACTGCTCCGCTGTCGGGTCGGGGTTCACGGCGCAGTCGGCGTAGACCACCACCCGGTCGGGCATGCACATCAGGAACGAGCCGGAGACGACGTTGACGCCTGGCTTCGTCTTGATGAACTCCAGCGACGGCCGGATGGTGTTCGCCGTGGTGTTGATCGCGCCGGAGACCATCCCGTCGGCCATCCCCAGGTGCACCATCATCGTCCCGAAGTAGGACAGGTCCTTCAGCTTCTCCCGCGCCTGCTCGAGCGTGACACCCTTGTGGGCCCGCAGCCGTGCATACTCGGCGGCGAACTTCTCGACCAGCTCAGGGTCGTTGGGGTTGACCACCTGGACGCCGAGGAGGCCGAGCCCGAGGTGGGCGGCACGCAGCTTGATGGCCTGCGCATCGCCGAGCAGGATCAGGTTCGCCACGCCGCGACGCAGCAGGATGTCGGCGGACTCGAGGATGCGGTCGTCGGTGGACTCGGGCATCACGATCGTGCGGCGGTCGTTGCGGGCGATGTCCTGCAGCTGGTGCTCGAACATCAGCGGCGTCATCACCTCGGAGCGGTGCACCTGCAGCGCTGCGAGCAGCGCCGGAACGTCCACGTGCTCGGAGAACAGGCGTCGCGCGACCTCGACCTTGCGGGGGCTGGACGTCATCGCGCCCTCGAGGCGGAACATCTTGTCAGCTGCGGTGAACGTGCCCAGGTGGGTCATCCCGATCGGCAGCTCGTTGTGGATGCTGTTGATCAGCCGCGCGATCGTGTCGGGGATCTCATAGCCGCCCAGCAGGATGATGCCGGCCAGCTGCGGGAACGAGCCGGAAGCATGCGCGAGCAGCAGCCCGGGCAGCATGTCGGAACGGTCGCCGGGCATGATGATCGTCGACTCCGGCGTGAGCCGGCGCAGCACGTTCGGCAGCGTCATGGCTGCGACGAGGATGTCCTGGCTCTCGCGATCGAGCAGTTCGGGGTTGCCCAGCACCAGGTTCGCCTCGACGGCCTCGAACTGCGCGCGCAGCCGGGGCGCCGCCAGCAGCCGGTCGGCAGGAAGGGCTGCGGTGACGACACCAGGGAGCTTGGCCAGTTCCGCACGGACGGCCTCGAGCTCCTCGGCGGGAACCTCCTCGCTGGACGCCCGGTCCAGCGAGGACACCCGGTTGGCAATCACGGCGATCACCTTGGCGTGGTGCGCCCGGAATTCCGCGAGGCCGCCCTCTGCGGCGGAGCGGATCTCCGCCGGCGTCCGGTTCCTGCCGGAGACGACGAGGATCACCGGCGCGTTGAGGTTCGCAGCCACCCGCGCGTTGAACGTGAGCTCGGTCGGGGACGTGGTCTCGGTGTAGTCGGAGCCGAGGATGACCACCGACTCGTACTTCGCCTTGATGGCCGCACATTTCTCCACAAGGACGTGCAATGCTGCGTCGGCGTCCGCGTGCAACTCGTCGTAGGTGACGCCGACGGCTTCCTCGTAGGTCTGGGTGATGCCCGGCTGGCTGACCAGGATCTGGAGGATCTCATCCTGACGTCCGCTGCGCACCACGGGTCGGAAGACGCCGACAGAGCGGACGGTGCGGGTCAGGGCCTCGATCATGCCGACCGCCACCATGGACTTGCCCGTAAGCCCCTCCGGCGCGGCTACGTAGATGCTGTTGCTCACGAAGTCAGGCTATCGCCGCTCAGGCCACCGGTCTCACCGGACTACGGAAGCGATCCACGCCAGGTCGGCGGTCTGGCCCTCAACCCCGCCCGGGGTCTCGACGACCACGGGAGCACCGGCGGTGGACACCACCTCTGCAACGCCCTCGGGGTCGCAGTTGCCCTGGCCGAAGTTGGTGTGACGGTCGGCACCGGAGTCGAACGCGTCGCGGGAGTCGTTGGCATGGACAAGGTCGATGCGTCCGGTGATGGCCATGACGCGGTCGACGAGGCCGAGCAGTTCCATGCCGCCGGCGTGCGCGTGGCAGGTGTCGAGGCAGAAGCCCACCCGGTCGGCGTTCGGCGAGGCGGAGATCGCGTCCCACAGTTGGGCGAGCCGGTCGATGTGGCGGGCCATCGCGTTGGCGCCGCCCGCCGTATTCTCGATCAGCAGCGGCACGTCGATGGTGAGCCCGTCGATCGCCTTGCGCCAGTTGTCGAACCCGGTCTCCGGGTCGTCGCTGGCCAGTACGTGGCCGCCGTGGACGATCACGCCGGCAGCGCCGATCTGGGCTGCAGCGGTGAGCTGCTTCTGCAGGTGCTGGCGGCTCGGGATGCGGATGCGGTTGTTCGTCGTCGCGACGTTCAGCACGTACGGGGCGTGCACGTAGAGCGTGACGCCGGCTGCCTCAGCGTCCGCCTTCAGCGCGGCAGCACCACCGGGGTAGGCCACCTGCGGGCCCTTCCACGCCTGCGGGTCGCCGAGGAAGAACTGGCTCAGCCCTGCTCCCCTCGCCTTCGCCTCTGCGATCGGGTCGGTCTGGTCGACATGGGCACCCATCAACAACATGCCCAGCAGTCTAGGCAGCGGCTCCGACGTCGCGTCACCGTCGGACGGCGTCCGATCTCAGAACGCCTCGAGCTCTGCCGGTGGCTCGTCATCCTCCGGCACGGAGGCCGAGAGCCGGGAGAGGGCAGCCATCGCATCGTCCACACGGTTGCTGGGCACGAGCAGGTGGTCGTGATGGAAGCCGGCGAGGACGTTGCACGGGATCCCTGCCGACGCCAGCGTGTTGGCGACGGCGGCCGTGAGGCCAACGGCATCGAGGGAGGAGTGGACGGTGAGGGTGATCCACGCGAACACCGTGCTGTACTCCAGGCGGAAAGCGTCGGCCTTGTGCTGCTCGAGCACCAGCGACATGCCCTCCTCCTCGTCCACGCTGGCAAGGGCCTGGAGGCCGGACTGGCTGTTCGTGCTGACCATGACGAAACTCCCCGGGCGCACCTCCGGTGCGAGGCCGCGCAGTAGTTCACTGAGGTCCAGCAACCCCGGGTGCTTCATGACGTGCCCCTTTCGCTACGTCCAGCATGCCATTGACCGGATGGGCGGACGTGCAGCAGCGAATCCCCACGCAATACCTACGCTGGAGTAGGTTTGAGGTGCACATCCTGAGGCGAAGGAGCTCCGATGGACGCCGGTCACTTGGCGGTCAGATTCACGCAGGCCGCTGCGGCCCACGGCTCGCGTCCGGCAACCCGGGTGGCTGCCGGCGACGACTGGCTGGTTCGCACGTATTCCGAGCTGGCCGGTGATGTCCGCCGGCTTGCCGCGCGACTCATCGACTGCGGGCTCGAACCCGGCGATCGAGTCGCCATCTTCTCCACCAACCTGCCGGAATGGAGTCTTGTCGACCTCGCCTGCGCCCATGCTGGCCTGGTCTCCGTCCCGCTGTACCCGTCGAGTTCGATCGACCAGGCCCGCCACATCCTCGCTGACTCGGGCTGCAAGCTCGCCTTTGTCTGCGGCGCGGCAGAAGTGGACAAGATTGCCGCCATCCGCGGCTCGCTCCCGGACCTCACAAGGGTGGTCACCTTCGACACCGTCCCCGGCAGCGACCAGGCCACCCTCGCGGAGGAACTTGCCGCAGCCCCTGCCGATCTCAGCGCGGTTGATGCTCGCCTGGCGACGGCGGCCGCGTCCGACCTCGCGACGATCGTCTACACCTCTGGCACCACCGGCGAGCCCAAGGGCGTGATGCTGTCCCACCGCGGTTTCACCCATCAGATGGACGTGCTGAACCCCGCGCTGGGGATCACTCCGGAGGACTCCTCACTGTGCTTCCTGCCGCTCAGCCACGCGCTGGAGCGGGCCTGGACCTACATCGTGCTCAGCAACGGCTGTCTCAATACCTACGTGCCGGACCCACGTACCGTCGCGGAGCTGATGGTCCGCGCGAAGCCGACCATGCTGGTCAGCGTCCCGCGCCTGTACGAGAAGGTCTTCATTGCTGCGCAGGACAAGGTTGCGGACTCCAAGCTCAAGCAGCGGTTGATGGCCTGGGCCGTCGAGGTGGGCTCGGCGTTCCACCAGGCGGTCCGCGACGATGTGCCCCGCAGCGCTGCCCAGATCGTGAAGTACAAGCTCGCGGACAAGCTCGTGCTGTCCAACGTGCGCGCGGCAATGGGGGGGCCGAAGAAGGTGCTCTCCGCTGGCGGCGCCCCGCTGCGCAAGGAGATCGAGGAGTTCCTGTTCGCCTGCGGACTCCTTGTCCTTCAGGGCTACGGCCTCACGGAGACCTCACCCGTTGTCAGTTTCCCCTCCTCGTCCGGCTACCGTTTCGGCACCGTCGGCCAGGTGATGGAAGGCGGCGAGGTGCGGATCGCCGACGACGGCGAGATCCTGTACCGCGGGCCCAACCTGATGCTGGGCTACTGGGGCAGGCCAGAAGACACCGCAGCGGTGCTGGTGGACGGCTGGCTGCACACCGGTGACGTCGGGCGCATGGACGAGGACGGCTACCTGACGATCACCGACCGCATCAAGAACCTGATCGTCACCAGCAACGGCAAGAACGTCGCGCCGGCGACGATCGAGGGGATGCTGGCTGCGGACCCGCTGTTCGAGTACACGCTGCTGCTGGGGGACAACCGCCCGTACCTGACGCTGCTGGTTGCTCCCTCCCTGCCGCACCTGGAGGATATCGCCAAGCAGATGCAGCTCACCTGGGCGCATCGCGAGGAGCTGCTCTCCCACCCGGAGATCATCGCCGAGCTGCGTCGCCGGGTCTCTGCCCTTACCGAGAAGCTGGCCAGCTACGAGCAGATCCGTGACCTGCGCCTGCTCGTCGAGGAGTTCACCCAGGAGAACGGCCTGCTGACCCCCACCCTGAAGGTGAAGCGCAAGGAAGTTGAGCGCCGCTTCTCCCAGCTCGTCGAAGAGATGTACGCGAGGGCAGGGAAGGCCCGCAAGTAGCCGACCGGCGGCCGGGCACGCTCAGCATTCCAGTGGATGACTTGCGAGTCCGAATGGCGGAGATCCGGGTCGATGAATCGTGCATTGCCGGATGGGATTGCGTGGTCATCCGGGCGGTGTGGGTGTCACCACAACGGGGACGCCGGGTGCGCAATCTGCGTAAGCGCACACATCACCGCTGCGCGTATCCAGGAGAATTGCCGACTGTACGAGTCTGTACGAACTCATCGCAGTGGCGCGAGTTCTACTACCGCCTAACGCTTCACTAGGGGCAGCAGGCACGGTCATCAGGGCTGGGGGGCGCTGGACCGACCGCACGTATGAGGGGACGCGATCATGGCGGTGATCGCAATCACACGGCGCGGTTGCACGCAACTTGCCCTTGGCTGCGCCTGCTGCCATGTCCGCGTCGGCGAGGTCACCCCCAAACCGGCAACACCCCCGAGGGAGCCCCGTGCAATATCGGCCTACCCGCACCGAATTGGCCCAGCTCATCAACCAGGCAAGGCTGGACCGCCATCTCTCGATCCGGTCAGCCGCACGGATTGCCGGTGTACCCGCCGCAACCGTGCAGGGCTGGCTCGCCGGCAGGCATTTCCCCACTCCGGCGTTGCGGCCCAAGTTCCTGCTCCTTGTCGAAGCGCTGGGGCTGACCGAGCACCTGCATGCAGCTCTTTGGCTCGATGAGGCCAACTGACCGAAATGACGCAAAGGGTCATGGGGATCGGCACACTGCTGCAACAATGCGGTCATGCCTGCCCCCAGGAATCGTGAAGAATTCGCTGCATTGGTGAACGACGCGCGCCGGCGGCAGTATCTCTCCATCCGCGCCGTTGCACGGGTAGCCCAGGTGCCGGCGACGACGATCCAGGGCTGGCTCGACGGCCGCCACTTCCCCAGCCCGGCCCTGCGGCCGAACTACCTGCTGCTGGTCAACCACCTCGGGCTCGACGACCAGGTACCCGACGACATCTGGGACGACTACCGCGCGTGACCCTAGGGAGCGCCGGTGACGACGACCTTCTGGGAGTAGACCTCCGCCGTTCGGTACCCCGGGCGCCCGACTCTCACCCGCACGCGCACCTCGGCGCCGGAGTGCGCCGCGGCCAGCGTCAGGGAGGGCGCCGTCGCGTTCCGGAGCTGTGCCGTTCCGCTGTACCACTGGTAGCTGATGCCGCCGGGCGCGGGCGCCCAGGTACCGGGGTCAGCTGTCAGGGTGCCGCCTGCCACGGGGTCACCCGTGACGGTGGGGACGCCGGCGGTGGTGAAACGGGCCTTCGTCACCGTCGTTGACGCCGACGTGACCGACACCGTCCCGTAGCCGGCCTTGCGCGCAGTGACCGTCACGGTCAGCTTCTTCGCCACGTCGGCCGGCGTGACCACGTACGTCGCGGCCGCAGCGCCGGCGATCGCCTTCCCGTTCCGCTTCCACACATAGGCAAGGCTGTCAGGCACCGCTGCCCAGGCCCCCGGATCGGCCGTGACGGTCTGGTCGGTGGCGGCCGTGCCGACGATCTTCGGCTTCGGCGCGCTGGTGAAGCGCGCCTTGAGCACGGCCGTGGTGCCGCGGGTCGTCTTCGTCGCCGTGCCGCCGG
>JAOATP010000169.1 GCA_030158185.1 Propionicimonas sp. | reverse complement strand
GGCTCGTTGCTGGCCGTGCCCCTGAACGCCTGGCTGCGAACCCACCGCTACCCCGCTCCTGGACGCCCCGCCTACCGGCTGCGCGACCTGCCGCCGTCCGAGACCACAGCCGGCGGGAAGGCCCGCTCACTGGCAGCGATGGTGCAGGCCGGTCACCCCGTCCCCACCGGGCTGGTGCTGCTGCCGTCCGCCTTCGTCGATGACCGGCTGAGCCCGGCCGTCGAGCCGTGGCTGCACCGTGAGGTCAGGACGTTCCCCACCAACCAGCTGTTCGCCGTCCGCTCGTCCGCGCTGGCAGAGGACTCGGCCGCCGCGTCCTTCGCCGGCGCCTACGAGTCGGTGCTCAACGTCGGGGTCGACGGACTCGCCGCCGCGATCGCCGCCGTGCGCGACTCCCGGAGGGCTGAGCGGGTGCAGGCCTACGCGGCCGCGTCGGGAGCAACCGGAACCGGGGAGGTGGCCGTCGTCATCCAGGCGATGGTGCCGGCGGAGCTCGCCGGCGTGCTGTTCACCGTCCACCCGATCACGCGGGACCTCAACACGATGCTCGGGAACGTCGTCACCGGGCTGGGGGAGGGCCTTGTCTCCGGGGAGGACACCGGTGCCGAGTTCACGCTGTCCCGCCCGGACGCCGTCTTCACCGGCCCGGACTCCCTGCGTCCGATGGCCCCGCGGTTGCACGACGCCGCGCACGCGGTGGAGGGCACCTTCGACGGCGTCCCGCAGGACATCGAGTGGGCTGTCGTCGCGGGCAAGCTGTGGATCCTGCAGTCGCGGCCGATCACCACGCTGAACCCTGCCGACCCGCGGACGGCGGAGCGCAACGACTCGCTGAGCGGCAACTGCCTCTGGTCGGCCACCAACCTGGGCGAGGCCAACCCGGTGCCGCAGACACCGCTGACCATCTCGCACACGGCCTACCTGCAGGCCAACGGCGGCCCGTCGATGGTGATGCGGGGACGCGAGATGGCCGGCTACATCGGCGGGCGTCCGTACGCCAACCTGAGCGTCCAGATCACTGCCCGGCGCGGCCGGACGAAGGTGGAACCGCGCGAGGCCTACCGCAGGCTCGCGGGTTGGTGGGGTGAGTTGCCCGACCAGGTGCCGGTGACGCTCATCCCCATGACAAGGGCCGACTGGGCCGACGCCGGGCTCGGCCTGCTCGGCACCCTCGCGAGGATGGCCTGGTACCGCCGTCGGCTGGACGGGTACCTGCGGGAGAACCCGCAGCGCTGCGCCGACCGTTCTGCCGCCATCGCAGCAGCCACCAGGCCCGAGGACCTCGCAGCACTCTGGCGCACCCAGCTGTTCGCGCAGGCGCTGGAGTCGTTCTGGACGATCATCGCTGCCAGTTCCGAGGGCCCGGCGCAGCTCGAGGCCGAGCTGCATGCAGAACTGGGCGACGCCGACACTGCGGCGCTGATGTCGAACATGTCCGGGTTGGCCGGGCAGCTGGCGAGCCTCGGCCCGTCGGTGGGCCTTCAGGAAGTCCGTGCGGGTCGACTCAGCCGCGAGGAGTACACCGCCCGCTTCGGGCATCGCGGCGTGAACGAAGTCGAGCTCGCCTGGCCGCGTCCGGCCGAGGACCCGGGCTGGCTGGACGCAGCGCTCGCCGCGGCAGCTTCGGGCAGCGATGTTGCCGTGCTCCAGGCGCGGCAGGCCTCGGTGTTCGACGAGGCCCTCACCCGACTGCGCGCAGCCGACCCGCGCCGCGCTGCGAAGCTCGAGCGGCGTCTGCGCAAGGCTGCCCTGCAGGCAGCTGCCCGCGAAGCAGCGCGCTCGGAGAGCGTGCGCAGCACGTGGGTGATGCGGCGCTTCGCCCTGCGAGCCGGAGAGCTCCTCGGCATTGGCGAGAAGGTGTTCTTCCTGACCCTTCCGGAGCTGCTCGCAGCTCTCGACGGCCGGCGGGCTGCCCTCGACCTGCTGGAGCTGCGCCAGGAGGCATCGCTGCGGTACGGGGCGCTGCCGCCGCCTGCCGGGCATGATCTACGGCGCCTTCGACCCGTTCGCCTGGGCGGCGGACCCGGATCGGCGCACGGACTACTGGGTGGCCGGCGCCTCGGCGCCGAGCGCTTCCGACCACGAGGATCCCGCCGTGATCCACGGGTGCGCGGGTGCTGTCGGCGAGGTCGAGGGAGTCGTCCGCCGCCTGGACGACTTCGATCAGGCGGGCGACCTGGAGCCGGGCGAGGTCCTGGTGACGCACCTCACCAACATCGGCTGGACCCCGCTGTTCCCACGGGCCGCCGCCGTGGTGACCGACCTCGGTGCCCCGCTGAGCCACGCTGCCATCGTCGCGCGGGAACTCGGCATCCCGGCCGTCGTCGGCTGCGGCGATGCCACCGCGCGATTGCATACCGGTGACCGGGTCGTCGTCGACGGGGCAAGGGGAGAGGTCCGCATCCTCGCGACCGTCGTGGCGTCCTGAGGCGCAGAATGAGAACCGTCCCGATTCCCGCCGGGGAGGAATCTGCACCCAGATCGCCGTGAGGCGCCTCGATCGGGCTCGGGCGGCGGTCTGGGTGCAGATTGCTCTCAGGCACGCGAAAGGCCCCCGGCGAACCGGGGGCCTCTCGTCGAGCTCAAGCGATCGCGGAGCGATCAGAGGTCGTAGTACATCTCGAACTCGTGCGGGTGCGGACGGAGACGGATCGCGTCGATGTCGGCACGCTTCATCTCGATCCAGGTCTCGATGAGGTCGGACGTGAAGACATCACCGGCGAGCAGGAACTCGTGGTCAGCCTCGAGCGCGTTCAGTACCGCATCCAGCGAGCCGGGGACGGTGGCGATCGTGGCGTGCTCCTCGGGCGGCAGCTCGTAGAGGTCCTTGTCGACCGGAGCGGGCGGCTCGATCTTGTTCTGGATGCCGTCGATACCGGCCAGCAGCATGGCAGCGAATGCCAGGTACGGGTTGGCCGACGGGTCGGGGCAACGGAACTCCATGCGCTTGGCCTTGGGGTTCGTGCCGGTGATCGGGATCCGGATGGACGCCGAGCGGTTGCGGCTGGAGTACACCAGGTTGACCGGAGCCTCGAAGCCCGGCACCAGGCGGTGGTAGCTGTTCACGGTCGGGTTGGTGAACGCGAGCAGCGACGGTGCGTGGTGCAGGAGGCCACCGATGTACCAGCGGGCCATGTCGGAAAGGCCCGCGTAACCGGCCTCGTCGTAGAACAGCGGCTCGCCGTTCTTCCAGATGGACTGGTGCACATGCATGCCCGAACCGTTGTCACCGAAGATCGGCTTCGGCATGAAGGTCGCGGTCTTGCCGGCGGCCCACGCGGTGTTCTTGATGATGTACTTGTACTTCATCAGGTTGTCGGCGGACGCGAGCAGCGAGTCGAACTTCGTCGCGATCTCGCTCTGGCCGGCGGTGCCCACCTCGTGGTGCGCGCGCTCGATGACCAGGCCGGCATCGATCAGGTGACGCACCATGTCGTCACGCAGGTCGCCGAAGTGGTCGACCGGGGCGACGGGGAAGTAGCCACCCTTGTACTTGACCTTGTAGCCACGGTTGCCGCGGCCGTCGCCGTCGCTCTCGGAACCGCTGTTCCAGGCGCCGGCCTCGGAGTCGATGTAGAAGAACGAGGCGTTCTGCTTGGTCTCGAAGCGGACCGAGTCGAACACGTAGAACTCTGCTTCCGGGCCCATGAACGCCTTGTCACCGATACCGGTGGACGCGAGGTAGTTCTCGGCCTTCCGGGCGATGTTGCGCGGGTCGCGGCTGTAGGGCTCCTTGGTCAACGGGTCGTGGACGAAGAAGTTGACCACCAGCGTCTTCGACTTCCGGAAGGCGTCGAGGTATGCGGTGGTGGGGTCGGGCATGAGGGTCATGTCGGACTCGTGGATCTTCTGGAACCCGCGGATCGACGAACCGTCGAACGAGAGCCCGTCTTCGAAGACCTCGGGGCCGAAGGACTGCACAGGCACAGTGAAGTGCTGCATCACACCGGGCAGATCGCAGAAGCGGACGTCGACGGTCTCGACACCCTCGTCCTTGATGAAGGCCAACAGGTCGTCGGCGCCTTGGAACATCTTTCCTCCACACGTCAAGGGATTGAACTCTGCCAACGCTAGGGATCAGCAGTAACCATCGAGTTGCGCCTTTGTTTCAGGGCGGTTACGACGTGAACCGTTGGCACCAAACCCTTCGGCCTAAGCTCAACCCGTGACCGTTCCCGCAGCAGCCGAGTACCCCGGGCAGACCATCGGCCTGCCCGAGAGCGGACGGGGGTCGCTGGCATCCTGGTTCGCCCGGATCGCAGCCCTCATCCTCGACTGGGGCGCCTCCATGCTGGTGGCCACCTTCCTCTTCGGGGACGGCGTCATCCGTGAGGGCGGCTGGCGGGCGTGGATGATCCTCGCCGTCTTCTTCGTGCAGAGCGCCGTGCTCACGGCACTGACCGGCAGCAGCTTCGGCCAGCTGCTCGCGCGCATCGGCGTCCACCGGCTCGACGGGCAGCGCCTCGGCTGGACACGGGCGCTGGCACGCGCTGCGATGATCTGCCTCGTCGTCCCGACGGTGGTGATCGGGGCGGAGCGTCGCGCACTGAATGACCTTGTCCTTGGCACAGTGGTGGTCAACAGGCGCTGAGGCCCGCCTGTCAAGGTTTCCTGCCGATGATGGTTGGGGTACCTTTCGCAGCATGCTTCGCTACATCGGCCGGCGCCTCCTCAACTACGCCGTCCTCCTCTATGTGGCCATCTCCCTGACGTTCGTGCTGGCTGCCACCCAGTTGAATCCACGAGCCCTCTTCCAGTTGCGCCAGCCGCCGATCGAGCCTGCGATCATCGAACAGCAGTTGCTGAAGTACAACCTCAGCGACACAGTCCCGCTGGCCGAGCGCTACTGGATCTGGCTGACGGGGATCTTCCGCGGCTACTGGGGCTCCTCGCCACTGGGGGTCGACGTGGCCGAACAGATCCAGACCCGGATGTGGGTGAGCCTGCGGCTGTTGCTGATCGGCACGCTCGCCGGCATCATCATCGGCGTCGCGATCGGCGCCTGGTCGGCAACCCGGCAGTACAAGCTCAGCGACCGCGCGATCACCGCGATCTCGCTGCTGATCATCAGCACCCCGGCGTTCGTCGTCGGCCACCTGACCCAGATCGGCGCCACCTGGTACAACAACACCAGCCGCACCCGCACCTTCGAGTTCATCGGTGAAACCGGGGACGTGGGGGACTACCCGTTCGCCGACCTTGTCGACAGGGGCCAGCACCTGCTGCTGCCCACCTTCGTGCTGATCATTCTCGGCGCGGCTTCGATGAGCCGGATCCAGCGCAACCTGATGCTCGACTCGCTGGGCGCCGACTACGTCCGCACGGCCCGGGCGAAGGGCCTGCGCGAGAGCAAGGCCGTCATGAAGCACGCGTTGCGGACGGCACTGATCCCCACCGGCACCTACTTCGCGTTCAGCGTGGCGACGATGTTCGTCGGCGCGACGTTCACAGAACGCATCTTCAGCTTCCCCGGCATCGGCCAGTACGGCGTCGACACGATCACCAACCGGGACGTCTTCGGCGTCGTCGCCGTGACGGCCTTCGCCGGCGTCTGCGTCCTCGCCGGAGCCGTGCTGTCCGACATCATGGTCGCCATCCTCGACCCGAGAGTGAGGCTGCAATGAGCGAAGCGGCAGTCAAGGTCGAGACCGAGACCGAGCTCGTCAAGGCAGACCCGAAGCGCCTCAGCCGTGGACGGCTGGTCTGGCGACGGTTCCTGCGCAACAAGACGGCCGTCGTCGGCGCGTTCGGCATCCTGTTCCTGGTCTTCCTTGCCCTGTTCGGCTCGAGCATCCTTTACTGGAAGTTCGACGACATCGACACCCAGAGCTTCCTCGCCCCGCCGAGCGAGTCCCACATCCTCGGCGCGACCCGGGCCGGACGCGACGTGCTCGCGCTCACCGTCCGCGGCCTGGGGAAGTCGCTGCTGATCGGCTTCATGGTCGCCCTGATGTCGACGACGATCGCAGCCCTCGTCGGCGCATCGGCGGCCTACCTCGGCGGCTGGTGGGAGAAGTTCGCGCTGTGGATCGTCGACCTGCTGCTGGTCGTGCCGAGCTTCTTCCTGATCGCCGTCGCCTCCCGTGGGGCACCCGAGGGGGACGCCTCCTGGATCATCCTTGCCGTCCTGCTGGCGGTCTTCG
The DNA here is from genome assembly GCA_030158185.1 of Propionicimonas sp. Classification (GTDB taxonomy): domain Bacteria; phylum Actinomycetota; class Actinomycetes; order Propionibacteriales; family Propionibacteriaceae; genus Propionicimonas. Next base: position 6,222 of record JAOATP010000169.1, on the reverse strand, counting down.
CCTGGCCGCTGTCGGCGCGCGTCGTGCGCTCGCTGACCCTGTCCATCCGCGAGCGCGAGTACGTGCTGGCTGCCAAGTTCATGGGCCTGTCGTCGTTCCGGATCATCGTGCGGCACATCCTGCCGAACGCTTCCTCGCTGCTGATCATCGACGCAACCCTCGGCGTCGGCTACGCGATCCTCAGCGAGACCGGCCTTTCCTACTTCGGGTTCGGCGTGCAGCCGCCCGACACCTCGCTCGGCACCCTGATCGGTGAGGGTGCGCGCATGGCCACCACCTTCCCGTGGGTCTTCCTCGGCCCGGCCACCGTGCTGGTGTTCCTCGTCCTGTGCGTGAACGCCGTCGGCGACGGCCTGCGCGACGCCCTCGACCCCAGCTCGGCCTCCGGAGGTCAGGCATGACGATCATCACCCCGCTCAAGGACCGGCGTACCAAGGCCGGCGACACCGTCCTCAGTGTCCGCGACCTGCACGTCACCTTCCCGAGCGAGGCGGGCCCGGTGCGGGCCGTCCGCGGGCTCAGCTTCGACCTGGCAGCAGGCGAGACGATGGCCATCGTCGGGGAGTCCGGCTCGGGCAAGTCGGTGACGTCGCTCGCCGTGATGGGACTGCACCCGAACACCACCCGGATCACCGGCTCGATCAAGCTGCACGACACCGAGCTGCTCGGCCAGTCCGACAACGACATGTCGAAGATCCGTGGACGCGACCTCGCGATGGTGTTCCAGGACCCGCTGTCCGCGCTGACGCCGGTGTACACGATCGGTGACCAGATCGTGGAGACGATCCAGGCCCACTACGACATGTCGAAGGCCAAGGCCCTGACGCGGGCGATCGAGCTGCTCGACCTCGTCGGCATCCCGAACCCGCAGGTGCGGGTGAAGTCGTTCCCGTTCGAGTTCTCCGGCGGCATGCGCCAGCGCGTGATGATCGCCATGGCGATCGCCAACGACCCGGACGTGATCATCGCCGACGAGCCCACCACTGCCCTCGACGTCACCATCCAGGCGCAGGTGCTGGACGTGCTGAAGACAGCCCAGCGGGAGACCGGGGCAGCGATCATCCTGATCACCCACGACCTCGGCATCGTCGCGGGCATGTCCGAGCGGGTGGTCGTGATGTACGCCGGCCGTCCGGTCGAGCAGGGCACCACCGACGACATCTTCTACCGGCCGCGCATGCCGTACACGATCGGGCTGCTGGGCACCGTCCCGCGGCTGGACGAGTCGTCGCACGGCGCACTGCCGGTGCTCGAGGGCAACCCGCCGTCCGTCGTGGACCTGCCGCCGGGCTGCCCGTTCGCCCCGCGGTGCCCGATGGTGATCGACGCCTGCATGGGCACCGAGCCCGAACTGGTGCCCACCGACGACCCGCAGCACGTCGCTGCCTGCGTCCGGACGGCCGACATCATCCGGCAGGAGCTGCGACACGGCGACATCTTCCCCGCGCCGGTGCTGACGACCTCCGAGCTGGCGGAGGTGCCGCGCGAGGAGCGGGTGCCCGTGCTGGAACTGAAGAACCTGAAGCGGCACTACCCGCTGATGAAGGGCGCCATCTACCGCCGGCGGATCGGCACCGTGCATGCCGTGGACGGGATCGACCTCGACATCCGTGAGGGCGAGACCCTCGGACTGGTGGGGGAGTCCGGCTGCGGCAAGACGACGACGCTGCTGGAGATCCTCAACATGGGGACGCCGACGGCCGGCTCGATCGAGGTGCTCGGCAGGGACACGTCCACGCTGAACAAGCGGGAGCGCAAGGCCTTGCGGCGCAACCTGCAGGTGGTGTTCCAGGACCCGATGGCATCGCTGGACCCGCGGATGCCGATCTTCGACATCATCGCCGAGCCGATGGGGGTCCACAAGATCCCGAAGGCCGAGATCGAGAAGCGCGTCGCCGACCTGCTGCGCCTTGTCGGGCTCGAGCCCAACCACGCCAGCAGGTACCCGCAGCACTTCTCCGGCGGGCAGCGGCAGCGCATCGGCATCGCCCGTGCCCTGTCGCTGGAACCGAAGGTGATGGTGCTGGACGAGCCGGTGTCAGCGCTCGACGTCTCCATCCAGGCGGGCGTGATCAACCTGCTGGACGACCTGCAGGGCAAGCTCGGGTTGTCCTACCTGTTCGTCGCCCACGACCTGGCGGTGATCCGGCACATCGCCGACCGCGTCGCCGTGATGTACCTGGGTTCGATCGTCGAGGTGGGCGCCGTTGACGAGGTGTACTCGGCCCCCGTCCATCCGTACACGCAGGCGTTGTTGTCCGCGATCCCGATCCCCGACCCGAAGACCGAGCGGTCGCGGCAGCGGATCGTCCTGTCCGGCGACCTGCCGAGCCCCGCGGACCCCCCGTCCGGCTGCAAGTTCCGGACGCGCTGCTTCAAGTACACGGCCCTCGGGGAGGCCGACCAGGTGAAGTGCCGCGACGTCGTCCCGCTGCTGCAGCCCTATGCCGTCGACCACACCGCTGCCTGTCATTACGGCAGCCACGAAGAGGGTGTGGCGGTGGGACGGGCGCAATTCGTTAGCAGGTCGTAATATCACCGCGACCGTGCGGACGAGCCCATACGGGTATTGTCGAACAGATCCATACACTCGGCGTGCCGCCTAGCGGGAACCGGGACGGGAACGTAAGGAAAAGAGGAAACGTGAAGGTTTCAAAACTGTTGATGCCATTGGTGGCTGGAGGCCTGGCGCTCACCCTCGCCGCGTGCGGTGGGCCGGTGACCAGCCCCTCTGCCGGCGCGTCGTCCGGTGCCTCGAGCGCCCCGACGACCAGCTCCGGCTGGGACATCAATGAGACGCCCCGCGACCAGCTGACCGCTGGCGAGTTCATCGGTTCGATGAGCTACCCGATCGCGACGTGGAACGTCGCATCGGTCGACGGCAACGACGCGGAGCTGACCCTGCTGGAGTCGCCGATCAGCCCGATCTACTACAGCTACACCGGCACCGGCGAGCCGGTCATGCAGAAGGACTTCCTGCTCTCCGCCGAACCGGTCGTGACCGCGGGCAAGCTGGTCGTGACCATGAAGCTGAACCCGAAGGCCGTCTGGAACGACGGCAAGGTCATCGGCGCAGACGACTGGGTCGCCACCTGGAAGGCGCTCAACGGCAGCAACGAGAAGTTCGCGGCCGCGTCCACCGACGGCTGGAACCAGATCGAGTCCGTCAAGGCGGGTGCCGACGCCCAGGAGGTCGTCGTCTCCTTCAAGGCCACCTACCCCGACTGGGTCGCTGTCGTCGGTGACGGCCCGATCCGCGCCGAGGGTGCGGCAACTCCTGAGGCCTTCAACGATGGCTGGAAGGACTACAACGAGTCGTACTTCACCGGTCCGTTCAAGGTGGAGAACTGGGACAAGACCAGCGGCAACGTGACGATGGTCCCCAACGACAAGTGGTGGGGCGACAAGCCGCTGCTCACCAAGCTCACCTGGAAGCAGATCAAGTCCGACGGCCTGGCCGCGGCGTTCGCCAACCAGGAGGTCGACTACTACGACATCGGCGCCGACCCGGACGGCTACGCGCAGGCCAGCGGTGCACAGAACTCGAAGGTGCGCGTCGCAGCCGGCCCGAACTTCCGCCACTTCACCTTCAACTCGCAGGCCCCGTTCCTGACTGACGTGAAGGTGCGCCAGGCGATCGTGATGGGTCTGGATCGCACGGTCATCGCCAAGTCCGACCTCGCCGGCCTGCCCGGCGACCAGGTGCCGCTGAACAACAACCTGTACGTCGCAGCCCAGGAGGGTTACGTCGACCAGGCCAAGGCGACCGGCATCGACTTCAACCTCGACAAGGCGAAGTCCACCCTCGACGAGGCCGGCTGGGCCATGGACGAGGCTTCCGGCTTCCGGAAGAAGGACGGCAAGCAGCTGGATGTCGAGTTCGCGGTTCTCGGTGGCGTCTCCGCTTCCGAAAACGAGGGCCTGCAGGCTCAGAAGATGCTGAAGGAAATCGGCGTCAACCTGAAGCTGCGCACGGTCGACGTGAACAAGGACTGGCCGGGCGTGCTCGTGGAACACAAGTTCGGGATCGTCGCGTTCTCCTGGATCGGCACCCCGTACCCGCTGCGCAACATCGGCCAGATCTACGGCGGCACGACGAAGGACGGCGAGTTCACAGCGAACGACTCCAACTTCGCCCAGCTGGACATCAAGAAGGTCAACGAGCTGACGCCGCTGATCGACACCGAGATGGACCCGGTCAAGCGCGCCGACCTGGGCAACCAGGCCGCACAGGCGATCTGGGAAGAAGTCCACACCCTCCCGCTGTACCAGCGTCCGATGCTGATCGGCGTGCGGGAGAAGCTGGCCAACATCGGCGCGCTGGGCATGGCCCGCTACCCGATCTGGCAGAACGTCGGCTTCACCAAGTGACGCTCTAGTCATACAAGCAATCAGGGGTCGGGCCTTCGGGTCCGGCCCCTGTTGCTTTGCCTGAGAACGCAAAACGCGATGGAATCAGATTCCATCGCGTAAACGTGGCCAGGGGCGGGCTCGAACCGCCGACCTTTCACTTTTCAGGCGAACGCTACTACCAACTGAGCTACCTGGCCGGATGAAGCAATTCGCTCGCTTCAGCGACCCCGACGGGACTCGAACCCGCGACCTCCGCCGTGACAGGGCGGCGCGCTAACCAACTGCGCTACGGGGCCTTGTTAAGGCCTCACCAACCGATACCCGGCCAGCCCCGAAACTATAACGTAGGACCTCGTCCGCGTGAAAATCGGCCCCGGTGTGCGCGTCCGTCCCTTAACCTGACGCGCATGGGCCGACGAGTGATGATCCTTGCCGCCGGGGTGGGTTCCGGACACAACCAGGCTGCCAGCGCTGTGGAAGTTGCGCTCGCGACGCTGCGCACGGACGACGAAGTGCACCGCCTGGACATCCTCGAGACCACCAACGAGGTCTTCAACCGGCTGTACGACGACGCCTACTTCGCGCTGGTCTCCGAGGCACCCTGGCTGGTCGGCTGGGGCTACGACCAGGCGGACGCGCCGTTCAAGCTGCGCTCGATCGTGACCTGGCTGGAGCAGCTGAACACGATCCCGTTCCTGCGCGAGGTGCGTGACTACGACCCGGACGTGGTGATCTGCACCCACTTCCTGCCGGCACGGCTCATCTCGATCATGCTGGCGCGCCGCCAGCTGAAGGCGACGCTGACCGTCGTCGGCACCGACTACGACTTCCAGGGGCTGTGGCTCACGAGCCCGTTCCACCACTTCTTCGCGGCACGGGACGAGTCCCGGGTGTACCTGACCAGCATCGGGATCCCGTCCGACCGGGTGAGCGCGTGCGGCATCCCCGTCCGTGAGGGGCTGGGTGACCCGGTGGACCGCGAGGCCGTGCTGGCGCGCTTCAACCTGCGTCCCGACCTGCCGGTGGTGCTGATCAGCGCAGGCGCGGCCGGCGGGACGTACACGACGCAGATCGTCGCGCAGACGCTGCGGATGGCCAGCCCGTTCCAGGCCGTCGTCGTGTGCGGACGCAACGAGGAGCTGAAGGCGTCCATCGAGGCGCAGGTGGCCGACCGGGCGGAGAGCTACCGGGTGCTCGGCTACACCACGGAGATGGCCGACCTGATGCGGATCTCTTCGCTGTTCGTCGGCAAGCCCGGCGGGCTGTCGTCCTCGGAGTGCATGGCCGTCGGGCTGCCGATGGTGATCATCAACCCGATCCCCGGCCAGGAGGTGCGCAACGCCGACTACCTGCTGGAGGAGGGCGCAGCGGTGCGCTGCAACTACGCCACCACCGTCGGCCACAAGATCGACCAGCTCCTTGCCGACCCCGAACGGCTGGCACGTCTCGCAGAGAACGCACGCCGTGTCGGACGTCCCAACGCCGGACGGGACGTGGCGCAGAAGTCGCTGGCCATCACCGGCGAACCGCTGTGGATCAGCAGGGAAGCGCAGCGCTCGATGCTGCTGTCGGGCGAGCAGGGCGTCGCGGCGTCCGACCTGCCCGACGCCCAGCGCCTGAAGACGCTCAGGGACCCGGCAACGGGCCTCTCGCTGGCGCTGGTGACCCAGGGCCAGCTCGAGGTACTGGGAGCCCGCCCGGGAGCCACCTCAGCGCACCTGGCCCTGCCCTGGCTCAACGCCCTGCGCTGGCAGCCCGAGAACTTCGATCTCGCCACAACCGGACGCTGGCTACTGGGCACCTCCGAAGAGCGCACAGTCACCATCGACTGACGCGAATCGAAGCGCACCACAAACGGTCCCTGAGGAG
>JAOATP010000168.1 GCA_030158185.1 Propionicimonas sp. | reverse complement strand
GGGAGCGGGTGAGTGTTGACCTGACGATCCGCAGGTTGCCGCCCAGTTCCCCCCGCACCGGGGAGTCGATCGCCGTGACCCTGGTCAGCTCCAGGGTCGAACCGAACCCGATGGAACTGGGTGCCTTGCGCAGGACGACATCCGTGACCTTGACCGGTGCAACGCTCTGACTCGAGTCGATCTCCAGACCGATGCCCGTCGCCCAGTTCTTCACTTCCCCATTCCGGATGGAGACGCCGCCGTACGTTGACGCGATTCCCGTTCCCGAGGATCCGGGGCCCACCAGCTTGTGGCCGCCTAGGTTGAGGTGGACGTTCGCGCCAAGGGTGAGTCCGTCTCCGTAAGGGCAGTAGAGGTCCTTCGTCAGCTTCGTGTCGACGGTCAGGGTGCTGCCGCAGGCCACTGGCGGTTCCACTGCCTGCGCCGGTCCTGCCAGACCGACCGAAGCCAGCAGGACCACAGGAAGGACCCACGCGGACAGACGCTTGAGATGCTCGGGATTGATTGCAGGAATCGCCACTCCCATTGGGCTCATGACAGGTCCGTCCTCTGAGTACGTTGGGGGGTAGGCCTATGAGACCGCTTAGCAGGCCGCCTCTGCAAGAGAGCGGTCCTAAATGTTGTCCGATCGTTGCTCAGTGTTCATACCCGTTTGCCGTTGTCGCACACGCAGAGACGGTGGCTTCCATCGCTGCCGCAAGGCCATGACCACCCCCAGCACGATCCCGTAGATCACGTGCATCGACGTCGAAAGCACGTACCACCGCAACACATCCGACGTGCTCATCGTCATCATGAGCGGAGCCATGGCGAGGATGGGCTGGCTGACGACTTCGATGTAGAGGACGCCGAGCAGCGCCCCCTTGGTGACCGAGCCCAACCGCAGGCGAGGGATGCGCGAAACCGCCAGCCCGAAGACGGCGCCGAGCACGACTCCCAGGAGGAAGTGCACGAGCGCGCCGAGGGGGACGCCACCCGGCACGGCGACCCCGATCCGCAGGAGGCCCTGCTGGGCAACACCTCCGATGAAGGAGTAGATGAGGCCGGGAGGCATTCCCGTGGCGGCGAAGAACCCCACGATCACCAGGTCCATCACGACCGTGCCCATCAGGCCTGCGGCCATTCCCCAGGTGATCTCTGATGCGATCGTTCCGCGGTTCACTGCCGCCTCCCTTGGCGAGGAGCACCGACTCACACTGCGGCGCCTGCATCGACCGGACCTGTTGCCGGCACCGACGCGCGCTTCAGGACAATTCTAGATCTCGCAGGCTTGGCTGGCGTGCTTCCCGAGACGTCCCGCACCCCTCATTGCTGCAGCAGCCGAGCCTCCGCCGCAGCGTCCATCCCGATCGCACCCCTCTCCGGATGCGCCGGCGCGGGGAGCCCCTCGGCACGCAGCCAGGCCAGGGTGTCCTCGACGGTCTCCAGGACCGGCCGGCAGGTGAGTCCGGCGGCGAAGGCGGCGGAGACGTCCCCGTCATGCAGGCCCGCGTACTCACCGGTCGGCGGAAGCCAGATGGGCAGCTCCGTCCACGGGGCAACCCCCGCGGCGGCCACGGCCTCCGGGCTCACCCAGACGAGCTCCGCGGCGGCTCCGGTCACCGTCCGGCACAACTCCAGCAGTTCACCCATCGTGGTGTGCCCCGGTCGGCTCACCGTGTTGAACGCTCCCGTGACTCCGCGCTCGGCGGCGTCCAGCACCCAGTCGGCAAGGTCGCGGCCATCGATGTACTGCAACCCTCGCCCGGGCGGTCCTGGGCAGGGCACCCGCCCGCCCTTCTCCATCCGCTGGAGCCAGAACGGCAGCCGTCCCACGCGTTCGTAGGGGCCGAGGACCAGGCCGGGACGCGCAACGAGCACCGGACCGGCGAATCCCTCCCTTGCTGCCAGCTCCGCACCCCGCTTGGCCTCGGCATAGTCGGACGCGGCCTCACTCGCCGGATCGCCGGCCACCACGGGCGCTGACTCGTCTGCTCCCACCGGGATCGGCCACGCGTACACCGACCGTGACGAAATGTAGGTGTAGTGACCTGCCCTCCCGGCCAGCAGCTGGGCGCTGTCGCGCACGGCGCGTGGCGCCAGCGACCAGGTGTCGAACACCGCGTCCCACTCGTCGTCACCGAGGGCCGCGGCAAGGTCGACCGGGTCGGTGCGATCGGCGTGCCGGGCAGAGGCTCCGGCCGCCGGCGGCCCGCTCTGTCCCCGGGTCAGCGTCGTGACGTCGTCCCCGCGGGCAAGGGCGCTCTCGACGATCGCCCGGCCCACGTGGTGTGTGCCGCCCAGCACCAGGATTCGCATGCCCCGACTCTGCCGGTCGACCCAGGGTCCGGCAAGCGCCCGGTGGCGGCCAGGGTTGTGCCGTAGCCGACTGCCGCCGGGTCCGCAGCGACGCCGATCGCCTACATCGTGTGGTCCGTCTGGCTGGTCGCCGCCGGCGTCGCACTCCTGCTGTGATGCGGCCGTTCGGGCGATGGCGGAAAAAGTTAAGGCGGGGCGGAAGTCCCCCCGGATCTCCGCCCCGCCGATGCAGCCTCTACGTTCCCCCCGAAACGGTGGCTGCGTGATTTCAATATTAGACGCAGATCTCCTGGTCGTATGCCAGTTGGGCTGCGTAGTTCTTACGTCACCCGCTCGGGTGACACGCCGGTGACGCCAATGGTGCGCGCGCAGAGCCCGAATCGATCACCGTTCGGGCGTTGTTGCCTGCGGATGCGCTCGCAGGGCCCGTATGGGACGTCGAAATCCTCAAATGAGGGCTCTCCGGGCGCGTCTCCGCGCAGGATCGATCCCCGGCAGGGCCATTCGGGCGCTGCGGGCGGAACGGCGCTCCGAGCGGTCACCCCAACGCTGTTGACCAGCGCCCGGTCCTCCCGGTATTTCAACACTCGCTTCATTCCAGCGCCGGGCCGACCCACGATGCACCCCCGAATGGCGCACCCTGCAATGCTGGCCAGGAAATCGCTGCTGCTGCAGCCTGACGTGGAGTGCCCGTGAGGGGCCCCACCGGGACTCGGGTAAGGGGGAGGCATGGACACCCGGACCGCCTCGTGCGATGCGATCGTGATCGGCGCGGGACCCAACGGCCTCGTCGCTGCCAACGCCCTCGCCGACGCCGGCTGGGACGTCATCCTCCTCGAGGCCCAGTCGCAGGTGGGGGGAGCGGTCCGCAGCGCGGAGGTGACAGCCCCGGGCTTCACCAGCGACCTGTTCAGTGCCTTCTACCCCCTCGCCGCCGCGAGTCCGCTGATCCGTGACCTCGAGCTCGACCGGCACGGCCTGGAATGGGTGCAGGCGCCGTCCGTCCTCGCCCATCAGCTGGACGACGGCAGGTCGGCCGTCCTCCACCGGGACGCCGGGCACACGGCAGCAGGCCTGGAGGAATTCGGCGCCGGCGACGGGGATGCCTGGCTCGACCTCTTCGCACAGTGGCGACGGGTGCGCGCCGGCCTGCTCGACGCCCTGTTCACGCCGTTTCCGCCGGTCGCTGCCGGCGCGCGGCTCCTCGGTGTCCTGAAGGCCGCCGGCGCCCTGCGCCTCGCGCGGCTCGCCGTGACCCCGGTGCGCCGGCTCGGCGAGGAGACCTTCCGCGGTGACGGCGGACGGCTGCTGCTCACCGGCAACGCGATGCACACCGACATCCCGCCGGACGGGGCCGGCAGCGGCGTGTTCGGCTGGCTGCTGGCCATGCTCGGCCAGGACGTCGGCTTTCCGGTCCCGAAGGGCGGCGCCGGCGTCCTCGCCCGTGCACTCTCGGCCCGGGCCGAGTCCCTCGGCGCTCAGGTGCGCACGAACGCAGCCGTCGAACAGGTGCTGGTCCGCGGCCGGCGCGCCTACGGGGTGCGCCTCGTCGACGGCTCGGTGATCACGGCTCGCCGGGCGATCCTCGCCGACGTGCCAGCACCCGCCCTGTACTCGCAACTGCTCGGCACGGTGCTGCTGCCCGCACGCCTGCGCGAGGACATCGCGAGGTTCGGTTGGGACAACGCGACCCTCAAGCTGAACTGGGCGCTGAACACCCCGGTGCCGTGGCTCAACGAGGCCACCGGCCCTGCGGGGACGGTGCACCTCGGGGTGGACGTGGACGGGTTCGTCGACGTCGGCGCCGACCTCAGCGTCGGCAGGATGCCGCAGCGGCCGTTCATCCTCTTCGGCCAGATGACCACGGCCGACCCGTCCCGTTCGCCGGCAGGGACGGAGTCCGCGTGGGCCTACACCCACCTGCCCCAGCGCCACGCTGCGGATGCCAGGGCCGTCGAGGAACAGGTGCGGCGGGTCGAGGACGCCCTGGAGCGGGTGGCGCCCGGCTTCGCTGCGTCGGTGCTTGCGAAGACGGTGCAGAGTCCCGCGGACCTCGAGGCAGCCAACGCCAGCCTCGTGGGCGGCGCGCTCAACGCCGGCACCTCCGCGATCCACCAGGAACTGGTCTTCCGCCCGACGCCGGGACTCGGCCGTCCGGAGACGCCGATCGACGGGCTGTACCTCGCCAGCGCGTCCGCCCATCCGGGTGGCGGCGTGCACGGTGCCTGCGGCTGGAACGCGGCGCGCGCAGCCCTGCGCGCGAACGGACGGCTGGGGCTGCTGCACACGGCGCTGGTGCGCACGGCCTGGGAACGCGTCCTCCGGTAACGGTCCCTGAGGAGCGTCCGTGAGGTACGAGCGAACGCGTCACGAAGGGCGGCATTCACGGATGGCGGCGACCCTTCGTGACGGCTCGTTCGCTTCGCTCGCGAGCCTCCTCAGGGACCGTTGGGGGCGCGCCCGGTCACACGTGATGCAGCCGGACCTCGGAGATGACCCCGTCGGTCAGCTGCAGGGTGAGGTAGGTGCGGTCCGGCTGGCGGCGCCGGTCGGTGGGGGAGCCGGGGTTCACAAGGCGCAGCCCGGCGGGCGTCGTGCTGTCCCAGGGGATGTGGCTGTGCCCGAAGCACAGCAGGTCCACGTCGGGGAACGCGGCATCGCAGCGCCGCTCCCTCCCGTCGGCAGGTCGGCGTCCGCGACAGCTGCCCACAGCGCGGACGGGAGGTCGCGGGCGCGCTTCGGGACGTGCGTGTCCCCGCGGTTCACCCGTGTCGAAACCTGCTACTAGGCAATCACCGGGACCCGTGGCATTCTCGCCCGAGTGACAAGCCTGAACACCGCCCGTCCCGCCGCATCGCCGGTGGCAGACAGCCACGACGTCATCCGTGTGCACGGTGCACGGGAGAACAACCTGAAGAACATCGATGTCGACCTGCCCAAGCGCCGACTCACCGTCTTCACCGGGGTCTCGGGCTCCGGCAAGAGCTCGCTGGTGTTCGACACCATCGCCGCAGAGTCGCAGCGGATGATCAACGAGACCTACAGCGCCTTCGTGCAGGGCTTCATGCCCACCCTCGCCCGTCCCGACGTGGACGTGATGGACGGCCTGACCACGGCGATCATCGTCGACCAGGAACGCATCGGCGCCAACCCGCGCTCGACGGTGGGCACCGTCACCGACGCGAACGCCATGCTGCGCATCCTGTTCAGCCGGCTCGGCAGGCCGCACCTCGGTTCGCCCCAGGCGTTCTCGTTCAACGTGGCCTCTGCGAAGGGCGCCGGCGCCGTCACGGTCGACAAGGGCCCGGGCAAGCCGATGAAGCAGCGTGCCGAGTTCTCCATCACCGGCGGCATGTGCCCCCGTTGCGAGGGCATGGGCAATGTCAACGACATCGACCTCACCCAGCTCTTCGATGCGTCCAAGTCGCTGACCGAGGGTGCGATCACCGTCCCCGGCTACAGCGCGGACGGCTGGTACGGCCGCATCTTCGGCGCCGTCGTTCCCGGCGACATCCCGATCGCGAGGTTCACCGACCGGCAGCGGCAGGAGTTCCTCTACGGCGAGGCCCGCCGCATCAAGGTCGAGGGCATCAACCTGACGTACGAGGGCCTGGTGCCCCGCATCCAGAAGTCGATCCTCTCCAAGGACGTCGACGCCTTGCAGCCGCACGTGCGGGCCTTCGTCGAGCGCGCCGTGACGTTCACCACCTGCCCGGAGTGCAGGGGCACCCGGCTCAACGAGGGTGCGCGGTCGTCGAAGATCGACGGCACGAGCATCGCCGACTGCTGTGCGATGCAGATCAGCGATCTCGCCGACTGGGTGCGCGGGCTGAGCGAGCCGACCGTTGCGCCGCTGCTGAAGAACCTCGGCTTCCTGCTCGACTCCTTCGTGGAGATCGGGCTCGGCTACCTCTCGCTCGACCGTTCCTCGGGGACGCTGTCGGGCGGCGAGGCGCAGCGCACCAAGATGATCCGCCACCTCGGCTCGTCCCTCACCGACATCACCTATGTGTTCGACGAGCCGACCATCGGCCTGCACCCGCACGACATCGCGAAGATGAACGAGCTGCTCCTGCAGCTGCGTGACAAGGGCAACACCGTGCTGGTCGTCGAGCACAAGCCCGAGGCGATCGTCATCGCCGACCATGTTGTCGACCTCGGCCCCGGGGCGGGCAGCGCCGGTGGCACGGTCTGCTTCGAGGGCACCGTCGAGGGGCTGCGCACCAGCGGCACCATCACCGGGCGCCACTTCGACGACCGTGCCTCGGTGAAGGCCGGTGTGCGGACGGCGTCCGGCGCCCTGGAGATTCGCGGTGCCTCCCTGCACAACCTCAAGGACGTGGACGTCGACATCCCGCTCGGCGTCCTCGTCGTGCTGACCGGCGTCGCCGGCTCGGGGAAGAGCTCGCTGGTCACCGGGTCCGTTGCCGGACGCGAGGGCGTTGTCACCGTCGACCAGGGTGCCATTCGTGGCTCGCGCCGCAGCAACCCCGCCACCTACACGGGCCTGCTCGAACCCATCCGCAAGGCGTTCGCGAAGGCGAACGGGGTGAAGCCTGCCCTGTTCAGCGCCAACTCCGAGGGGGCCTGCCCCGCCTGCAACGGTGCCGGCGTGATCTATACCGACCTCGCGATGATGGCCGGTGTCGCGACCACGTGTGAGGAGTGCGAGGGCAAGCGCTTCCAGGCGGCCGTGCTCGACTACCGCCTGGGTGGCAGGAACATCAGCGAGGTGCTGGAGATGCCGGTCACCGAGGCGGAGGAGTTCTTCGGCTCCGGAGAGGCGCGGACGCCTGCTGCGCACGCCGTCCTCGAGCGGCTGGCCGACGTGGGGCTCGGCTACCTGAGCCTCGGCCAGCCGCTGACGACCTTGTCGGGCGGCGAGCGGCAGCGCCTGAAGCTGGCCACCCGGATGGGGGAGAAGGGCGGGGTGTACATCCTCGACGAGCCGACGACGGGCCTCCACCTCGCCGACGTGGCCCAGCTGCTCGGCCTGCTCGACCGCCTCGTCGACTCCGGCAAGTCGGTGATCGTCGTCGAGCACCACCAGGCGGTGATGGCGCACGCCGACTGGATCATCGACCTCGGGCCGGGCGCGGGCCACGACGGCGGCAGCATCGTCTTCGAGGGCACCCCGGCAGCTCTTGTCGCTGCGCGGAGCACGCTCACCGGCCAACATCTCGCTGCCTACGTCGGCAGCTGAGGAAGTATTCCCTCCTTTACGGTGATAAAGGATTCCTTACTCCGGAGCCGGGCAATCCTACGTACCCGTAACCTGCCAGATAGCGCAGTGCGCTGACTCGCTGACTACGGGGGAAACCGTCGGTGAACGGGGAATGCTCACGGGCGGAGGCCACTCATCCGACCTTCCTCCGGTGGCCCAACCGTCGACAGCCCTTCCACCGTTCCCAGCGGGAGCAGGTGCTGACAACTTCGCTGGACAGCTTCGGCTGTCCGACGACCTTGGCTGGTCAAGCGAGCGGGTTCACGTCCTGAGGGGGATCAACGTGACTCGCGTACCGGGTCTGTCTGGCGGCTCGCCCGGTGCTTGAGACCCCAGGGTCGCATGACGAGGTTGCAGCTATGCGAACGATGGTCCGGGTGCTGAGGGGTGGCCCGGGCCATCGGCATGGTGCGGCCCGCCCGATCGCACCCCGCCGCGATCGAACCCTGCGCGATCGCACCCTGCGCGATCGCACCCTGCGCGATCGAACAGCTTCGGCACCACTGGGGTTCCTCCATGTCCATCCCGCCGACGCAGGTGTCGGTCCGCGGGAGATGGCAGGGCTACCTCGCCGGACTCCCCGACTTCCAGGCGCGGCTCTTCATGACCGCCACCGGCGCAGGTCTCGAGTCGGGCCCGGGCGGCACGACGGCCCGGCTCACCTTCCTGCTGGCCAGGCGCTGAACCCCGTACTCCCGCACGCGCCGGCGGGGGCACCAGTAGGGTCGGTCACATGGCCAATCCGACGACATCACTGTCGGTCCGCAACCGGTGGCAGGCCTTTCTCGGTGACGTCCCCGACTTCCACGCCCGGCTGTCGGTGATCGCGGCCCTCACCGGTGTGGTCGTGGCCGTGATCGGCATCGTGGCGAACGCGCTCAACGACGGCGGCCCGATCCAGATCCTGCTGTGCGCCGGGATGGCAGCGATGTCCCTCGCGATGATCTGGTTCGCACGGCGGACGGGCCGGTACGAGCAGGCCCGCGTGACAACCGTCGTCATCGTGTTCCTTGTGATCTTCCCCTACATGTTCTTCACCGGCGGCGGCTACCTGAGCGGGATGCCGGCGCTGATGGTGTTCGGGATGGGCTTCACCGGGCTCTCCCTCATGGGCTGGGGCATGTGGGTGCTGCTGGGAACCGAGTTCTTCGTCTACTCGGCCTGCTGCCTCGCCGCCTACGCCTATCCCGGGCTGGTCACGCCGATGGCCGGCCCGACCGAGCTCGTCATCGACGTCATCATCTGCATCGCGATCGCCGGCATGGCACTCTCCGCCATGCTGCACCTCCTGCTCAACGTCCACGAGCGCAACGCCAGCCTCCTTGCAGCGAAGAACGCAGAGCTGGAGGAGATCGACCGCGAGAAGTCGGAGTTCCTCGCGATCGTCGCCCACGAGCTCAACACGCCGCTGGCTGTCATGCGCGTCCACCTGGACGAGGCGGGACGCGGTTCCGCGCACGCGCCCGCCCCGATGCTGCACACCATCGGCGTGATGACGGCAGAGAACGAACGCCTCACCCGGCTCGCCGGCCAGCCGCGGCACGGGAGTCGCTTCGGGTCGGACCAGATGGTCCTCGACCTGCAGGTCGAGGACCTCTCGGTGATCATCGCCGACGTGATGCGCACCTACCAGCCGCTCGTTGCACGCAACGGCAACGTGCTGCAACTGGCGCGGGGCGGGGCGCACCCGCTGGTGCTCGTTGACTCCGAACGCGTGGCGCAGGTCCTTGTGAACCTGCTCTCGAACGCGACGCGGCACACCACGGACGGCACGATCACCGTCGGCGTCCGCGAACGGGGCCGCTTCGCGGAAGTCACCGTCACCGACACGGGCGTGGGCATGCCCGATGAGGTGAAGGAGCACCTGTTCGAGCGCATCGGCCGGCGCAGCCCGACCGGCCTCAAGTCCAGCAGGGATGCGGGCCTCGGCCTCGGGCTGATCATCTCCCGGCACATCATGACCGCCCACTCCGGCACGATCGACATCGAGTCGGCGCCCGGGGCCGGCGTCACTGCCCGCCTCATGTTCCTGCTGGCCAAGCGTCCCGCGGCCGGGCAGCGGACGGGCGTCGGGACGGTCCCACCGGACCGGATCGGGGACGGTTCCTAACCCGGTTCGACCTGCCGCAACGCTGGCGCGGTGTCGAACCGCACCTGCTGGAAGACGTAGCGGCGGTCGGGAGTGAGCACGAGCTCGAACGCGCTGGCCTCGTCGAGCGACAGCTTCCTTCGCAGGGTGGAGACGTGCTGGCGGACGGTGTTGGTCGGCAGGCCGGAGTGGTCGTCCCAGACCCGTTCGAGGAGCTCCTCCTGCGTGAAGCCCTGACCGGTGTTGGCTGCGAGGTAGGCGAGCAGCTGCATCTCCCGCTTCGAGAGGTCGACCTCCGCGTCGTCGAGGATCACCTTGCCGGTGACGAAGTCCAGGTGCAGCGGAGGGAGGTCGATGCGCATCGCCTGGGACAGCCCGTGGCGACGGAGCTGGGCGTTGATGCGGGCGAGGAGCACGTCGAGGCTGAACGGCTTGGCGATGTAGTCGTCGCCGCCGGCACCGAGGCCGCGGACGATCGCACGGTCCTGCGCGAGGGCCGTGACGAAGATGATGGGTGCAGCCATCGACTTGCGCAGTTCCGCGCACAGGTCGTAGCCGGAACCGTCGGGCAGCAGGACGTCGAGCAGCAGCAGGTCGGGCTGGTGTTCCCAGACGACGGCTCGCGCGTCTGCGATGGTGCTCGCGCGCAGCACCTCGAAGCCGTGCTGGTCGAGGTGGCGTGCCACAACTTCGAGAAGCTCCTGCTCATCCTCGACGACAAGGATCAGCGGACGCCGTCGCGCCGTTGGGCTCACTCCTCCCCACCTCCTGGGGTCACACTAGTGACCCTGCACGCCGCTCGCTGCCATCAACCACCGCGCGGGTAAACCGATTATCCCGTGGCCACGGCCACAAGGACCGCGAAGGCAACGCTGAAGCCGACCTCCACGAGGCCGACCGTCATGGGACGTACCGGCCGTCGTTTCGCGATCGCCGGAAACGCCAGTGACCTGGCGAGGGTTGCGAGGAAGAAGGCCGACCAGGCCCAGCCCAGCACACCGCCGACGATCGCCGGCACGCACGCCAGCGTTGCGGCGGCGTGCCAGGCCGCCGACGCTGCCAGCCACCGGGCGTCACCCCGCTCGCGGATCATCGTCTTCACGTGGAGGACGGTCCCGAACAGGTAGGCGAACACGAGGCCGGTCGCGACGAGGGCCGTCGTGGCCGCCGGGCTGCCCAGGGCCGCCGCGAGTTGTGGCGGGCCGTCGAAGCGGGTGGCGAGGGTCATCAGGGAGGCCGCGGCAACCGTCAGGGCCCCGCTGCCGAGGCTCCGGTCGCGACGGCCGGCGGCGAGAACGAGCGCCCCGGCAACGAGGGGGACGAAGGCCACCAGCCAGCCGAGCACGGCCCATCCGCCGGAAACGAGGGTCGCGATGCCGAACACGGCGGTCAGCCCTGCGTAGGTGAACACCGCCGGCCGCACGGCAGCGCGTCGCCCCGGCGGTGACTTCGCGAGGATCGTGGTGGCGTTGAAGCAGAGGTAGCCGGCCACCCAGCAGGCCGCCAGCCACCACACGTGGATCGGCAGCTGACCCTCGCGGAGCCGCAGGGTCGCGCCGGTGAAGACGGGCAGGGCCAGCATGAACCACGCGCCGTGCTGGACGGGTCTCCAGCCCTGTGACCTGCGTCCTCGTGCCTGCACCCATGGATGCTAACCGGGGCGAGCCACGTCGCCGCGCACCCGACCTAATCTGGAGGTAACCCCACGAGGAGGCAGGCGTGAACAAGCGGATGCGGGCACTGGCACGAGCGGGCGTGTCGATCTGGCTGGACGACCTCTCCCGGTCACGGCTGGCCAGCGGCAACCTCGCCGGACTGATCAGGGACTACTCGGTGAGCGGGGTGACCACCAACCCGACGATCTTCGCCGCTGCCCTGGCCCACTCCGACGACTACGCAGCGACGGTTGCCCGGCTGCGTGCCGACGGCGCGGACGTGGCAACGGCCGTCCGGACGCTGACCACGACGGACGTGCGGGACGCCTGCGACCTCTTCCGGCCGCTCTACGAGGAGACCGGCGGCGTCGACGGCCGGGTGTCCATCGAGGTCGAGCCGGGCCTTGCGATGGACGCCGGCGCCACGATCGCCCAGGCCGCGGAGCTCCGGCGTCAGGTCGACCGCGACAACGTGCTGATCAAGATCCCCGCCACACGACCGGGCCTGCAGGCCATCGCTGCGACGATCGCAGCAGGCATCAGCGTGAACGTCACCCTGATCTTCAGCGTGGAGCGGTACCGCGAGGTGATCGACGCCTACCTGACCGGGCTCGAGCACGCGCGCCGTGCCGGCTTCGACCTCTCGGCCATCCACTCGGTCGCTTCGGTCTTCGTCTCGCGGGTGGACACGGAGGTCGACCGCCGGCTGGACGAGCTCGGCGGGGCGGCACGCCAGCTGAAGGGCAGGGCGGGCATCGCCAACGCACAGCTCGCCTATGCCGCGTATGCCGAAGGCTTCGGCGCCGGGAGGTTCGGGGAGCTGGCTGCGCACGGGGCGCGGCCGCAGCGACCGTTGTGGGCTTCGACCGGGGTGAAATCCGAGGATTACCCGGACACCCTCTATGTCAGTGAATTGGTCGCTCCCGGTGTCGTGAACACCATGCCGGAGAAGACCCTGATGGCCTACGCCGACCACGGTGCGATGGGATTCCCGGTCGCCGACCAGTCCCTGCCCGCAGCAAAGGTGATGCGGCTGCTGGCGGAGGCCGGCATCGACCTTCCCGACGTCTTCGCGACGCTCGAGGACGAGGGTGTTGCGAAGTTCGAGACGTCGTGGAAGGAGCTGGTCGGGACCGTGTCGACGGCGCTGGAGTGACGCCGCGGCGCCCGCGTCCGTCCCACTCGTCCCACAAGCCAAATGAATGCTGAGAAAACCGGAGAGTCGGTGGACCGGGTCTTCCGCGGCCGCTAACATCTGGGCAAGTGCTCATTCGGGGGGAGGAGCTGGAATGCGCTATCTCATGCGTATTGCTGCAGTTGTTTCGGGGGTCGTCATCGCGAGTGCCGTTCTGGCCATCGCGCTCAACCATTTCATGGTCGTATTCGGTGTCGTTTCTGACATCGACAGCGTCGGCATGTTCGTCGGGCTGGCAACAGCAGGCTGCATGGCGCTCCTGCTGACCAGGGAGACTTGGCTCGCCGCTCAGTAGCGGCTGCCTGACACGAACCAGAGGCGACCCGCCATCGGCGGGTCGCCTGTTCGTGCCTGTGAAGGGGTGTCGGCCACCGGGTTTCTGGTGGCGCCCGCGTTCTCGCTAAGGTTGGGTCCGCGCGGATGTAGCTCAATGGTAGAGCCCCAGCCTTCCAAGCTGGCCATGCGGGTTCGATTCCCGTCATCCGCTCCAGGGACCGTCACGATCGCGCCCGGCAGGGCCGGTCGTTGAGCGTGCGCAGGCCGCCGTTGTGACCGCGGGCTGTGCAACTCGCTAGGATGGTCAAGTTGTCTTCCGACCTTTCAGGAGTCCTGCCTTGCCCAGCACCGTCGAGAAGCTCAGCCCGTCTCGGGTCAAGCTCACCGTTGAGATCCCCTTCGCCGACCTGAAGCCCCATCTGGACAAGGCCTACCGCGACATCGCGCAGTCCGTCACGATCCCGGGCTTCCGCAAGGGCAAGATCCCGAACATGGTCATCGACCAGCGGTTCGGCCGCGGCGCCGTCCTGCAGGAGGCCATCAACGCCGCCCTGCCGGCAGCGTTCGAAGCCGCCGTCACCGAAGCCAGCGTCGTGCCGCTCGGCGAGCCCGACGTCGAGGTCACCCGCCTCGAGGACGGCGAGGTCATCGAGTTCACCGCTGAGCTGGACATCCGTCCCGAGTTCACGGTGGCCGACGTCACCACGCTGACCGCGACTGTTGAGGTGGTGCGTTCCGTCGACGAGGAGGTCGAAGAGCGCCTCAAGATGCTGCAGCAGCGCTTCGCGACCACCACAGAGGTGGACCGCGCCGCTGCCGAGGGTGACCAGATCACCATCAGCCTCGTCGGCACCCGCGACGGTGAGCCGCTGCCCGACGCCACGGCAGACGACGTCAACTACATCATCGGCTCCGGCGGCATGATCGACGGCCTCGACGACGCGGTGACCGGCCTCGCAGCCGGCGCGTCCGCCGAGTTCTCCTCCACCCTCGTCGGTGGCCCGCTCGAGGGCGAGCCCGCCGACATCACCGTCACGGTGAGCAAGGTCAGCGAGCAGAAGCTGCCCGAGATCGATGACGAGTTCGCATCGATGATCTCCGAGTTCGACACCGCAGAAGAGATGCGCGCCGACCTCGCGAAGGGCGTGCAGGAAATGCTCGCGGCCGAGCAGGTCGCCAGCGGCCGCGACAAGGTGCTCGAGGCACTCGTCGAGGCCACCGAGTTCGACGTCCCCGAGCGTGTGATCGCAGCAGAGGTGGCGGCCCGCAAGGACCAGATCACCGACCAGCTGCAGCGCGCCGGCCTCACCCTCGAGCGCTACCTGGAGCAGGCCGACGAGACCGCCAACACCCCGGAGGAGTTCTGGGCAGAGGTCGAGACCTCCACGCTGCGCGGGCTCAAGGCCCAGCTGATCCTTGACAAGGTCGCAGACGACGAGGAGGTCGGCGTCGACCAGGCCGACCTGTCCGAGATGCTCGTGCGCAAGGCCGCCCAGAACGGCTCGACGCCGGAGCAGGAGGCCCAGCACATGATGGAGCACAACCATGTGTCCGCCTGGATGCAGGAGATCCGCCGCAACAAGGCCATGGCGCTGATCGTCGGCAAGGCGAAGGTCGTCGACACCGACGGCAAGCCGGTCGACGTCGCAGCGGCCACCCCCGTGCCGGACGCTGCCGCAGAGATCGAGACGGTCGCAGAGGCCGCAGAGTAGAGCACCCGCACACGTCGCCGTCACCCTCGGGTGGCGGCGACGTCTGCGTCCGGGCACGTGTCGTGTCGTGATCCCTCGCCTCGATGCCGCCAGAAGGCCGTGTGCTCTGTCCACAGGCATCGGGACGCGGGATCGCGTCATCCACAGGGCGCGCAACCCGCTGATCGGCGGGGCCATCGCCGCCCGAAGGTGACGGCATGCGCATTGATGACCTCCTCGAACGCACCAACGGCCTGATCAGGCTCCGCGACCACCCGGCTTCCGCACGCACGATCCAGCGGGCCGCTGCGCGCGGAACGGTTGTCGCCATCCTTCCCGGCATCTTCATCCGTCCTGAGCGGGAGGCCTCAACGGCCATTCGCATCCGTGCGGCGTGTGCCTGGTCCTCGACAGGGGCGATCCACGGCCTTACCGCCGCCCAGTTGCACCTGCGCCGGCCTGTCACCCTGCCGATCCGGTTGCGGGCGCCCTGGCGTGGGGCTCCGCCTCCCTGGTTGCGCGTGAGCAACGGCACGGTGTTGCGGCCCATCCAGGAGCCGGGCCTCCGCGTGGCGACAGCGGCCCATTCCGTGGTCGAGCTCGCAGCGGAGGACGGGGGTGAGGCTGTCTTCGACGCCCTGCGCGGACGGCTGGTGACCCCCGAGGAGCTGATCGAGGTGCTCCCGGAGTTCGCGGGTTCGCGCGGCACCCGCGTCCGCCGTGCGGTGGTGGAGTCCGCGGCGAGCAACCCGTGGTCCTTCGGGGAAGCCCGGCTCCACGACCTGCTGCGCCGGGCCGGGATCGGCGGCTGGGTGGCCAACGAGGGCGTGCGGATAGCCGGGCGTCTCGTGTTCCCCGACGTCAGGTTCTGCGGGCGCACCCTCGTGCTGGAGTTCGATGGGGAGGCCTTCCACAGTGATCACGAGCAGTTCGAGGAGGACAGGGTTCGGCAGAACGCCCTCGTCCTTGCCGGCTTCACGGTCCTGCGCTTCACCTGGGAAGCCGTCACCCTGCACCCGGACACGGTGATCCGCTCCGTCCGGGCGGGCCTGGCCATGTCGTGATCCCGGAGCTCGATCGGCCCTGGCGGCGGGTGGGTGGCGATCGAAGGCATCGGGCCGAGGAATCACGACATCCCACCCGCAGCGAGGCGGGTCCCGGGCACGGTACGGTCTGCTGCCATGCGCGAACTTCCACCGGGCTGGGCCACGGACGTGGCGGTGCTGCGGCACTCCGGGTCCCTCGTCGAGGACCGCGGCGACCACCTCGTGGTCCGCACCCCGCAGAACCCCGACTACCACTGGGGCAATTGCATCCTCGTCCTCGACGAGCGGGCCGTCGGTGACGCCGACCGCTGGATCGAGGTGTTCAAGGCCGCGCACCCCGAAGCCGGGTGGGTGTCCGTCGGCCTGATCCGTGAGCCCGACGACGCGTCGGCCTGGACGGCCCAGGACGTCGTCATCGAGGGCGAGGACGTGCTGACGTCGCTCCAGCAGCCCCGGGCGATGCCGTCGGCGGACGGCTACACCGTGCGGCGCATCGCCGGCGACGACTGGGAGCAGGTCGTCGCGGCGGAGGTGGCGGACAACGAGCTCACCGGCGCCTACGAACCGGGCCTCCACGAGCGGTTCGCCCGCGCCCAGACCGACCTTCGCCGCCGGCTCTCCGAGCGTGACGTGGCGGCCTTCTTCGGGGCTTTCGCCGCCGACGGCGTGCTCGCGTCCAACCTCGGCATCGTCGTGTGCGGTGCGACGGCTCGCTACCAGGCGGTCGGCACGGACGCCGGCCATCGCCGACGGGGGCTGGCGGGACACCTGCTCGGGGTCGCCGCGGACTGGTCGGCGGCGAAGGGGTGCAACCGCTGGGTGATCATCACGGAGGCCGGGAACCCCGCCGGACGGCTCTACCGCAGCGTGGGGTTCGCGCCGGACGTGAGCAACGCACGCGCCTATCGGCCGCCCGCACGCTGAGGTGGGATGCCCCGGGCCGCTGGCCGGCGCGGTGCGCCGTCAGCGAACAGGGCGTCCAACTCGACCGTTTCGTCGGTGCCACCGGGTAGGTTCGCAATCGTGAACGAACATCGAGCCATCGAGCGCGGCCTGTCCATGGCCGCAGGCGCCGGCCCCATGGGCATGACCGATTCGGTCTACCAGTCCTTGCTGGCCAACCGCATCATCTTCCTCGGTTCCGAGGTGCGCGACGAGAACGCGAACGCGATCTGCGCGCAGATGCTGCTGCTGAACGCCGAGGACCCCAACCGCGACATCTTCCTCTACATCAACAGCCCCGGCGGCTCCGTCGACTCCGGCATGGCGATCTTCGACACCATGCAGTGGATCTCCAACGACGTCGCGACCGTGGCTATGGGCCTTGCTGCCTCGATGGGGCAGTTCCTGCTCTCCGCGGGCCAGAAGGGCAAGCGCTTCGCGCTGCCGCACAGCCGCATCATGATGCACCAGCCGTCCGGCGGTCTCGGCGGCACAGCCTCCGACATCCGCATCCAGGCAGAGCAGTCCCTGCACATCAAGAAGACGATGTCGGGCCTGATCGCCGAGCACACCGGCCAGACCGTCGAACAGATCGAGAAGGACTCCGACCGCGACCGCTGGTTCACCGCAGAGGCCGCCCTCGCCTACGGCTTCATCGACCACGTCTACGAGCGGGCCTCGCAGATCAAGACCGCCGACGCCCCGAACCAGTGAGGAACCTGATGAGCAGCATGCCCAGTGACTTCTCGAGCCGGGGCCAGGCCATCGCCGGTCCGTCGATGGAGTACTACATCCCGCAGTGGGAGGAGCGCACCTCCTACGGCATCCGTCGGGTCGACCCCTACACGAAGCTGTTCGAGGACCGCATCATCTTCCTCGGCACCCCGATCAGTGACGACATCGCCAACGCCGTGATGGCCCAGCTCCTGTGCCTCCAGTCGATGGACCCCGAGCGTCCGATCAGCATGTACATCAACAGCCCCGGCGGCTCCTTCACTGCGCTGACGGCGATCTACGACACCATGCGCTACATCAAGCCGGACGTGCAGACGGTGTGCCTGGGTCAGGCTGCCTCGGCAGCAGCCGTCCTGCTCGCCGCAGGCACCAAGGGCAAGCGCCTCGCCCTGCCGAACAGCCGCATCCTGATCCACCAGCCCGCCACCGAAGGCGGCTACGGCCAGTCCTCCGACCTGGAGATCCAGGCACGGGAGATCCTGCGGATCCGTTCGCTGATGGAAGCCATGCTGGCCGATGCCACCGGTCAGACGGTGGAACAGGTCAGCCTCGACATCGAACGCGACAAGTACCTGACCGCCGAACAGGCCGTTGAGTACGGCATCGTCGACGACATCCTCACGTCCCTCAAGGACATCAAGAACTGATTCGACCCCCGGCCATCCCGGTTCCACCGGGCAGGCCGGGTTACTGTTGTGGTCAATACGGAAGGATTGGGCAACGTGGCACGCATCGGCGAGACCTCGGATCTGCTGAAGTGCTCCTTCTGCGGAAAGAGCCAGAAGCAGGTCAAGAAGCTCATCGCCGGCCCCGGCGTCTACATCTGCGACGAGTGCATCGACCTGTGCAACGAGATCATCGAGGAGGAGTTCTCCGAGGGGCCGGACGTCAGCCTCCTGGACGACCTCCCCAAGCCGCAGGAGATCTGCGCCTTCCTCGACTCCTACGTGATCGGGCAGGACACCGCCAAGAAGGCGCTGTCGGTGGCCGTCTACAACCATTACAAGCGGGTCCAGGCTCAGGCCGTCACCCCGGCGCGTCGCGCGGCCGAGGAGGAGATCGTCGAGCTGGGCAAGTCCAACATCCTGCTCATCGGCCCGACCGGCTGCGGCAAGACGTACCTGGCCCAGACGCTGGCCCGGATGCTCAACGTGCCGTTCGCGATGGCCGACGCCACGGCGCTCACCGAGGCGGGCTACGTCGGCGAGGACGTCGAGAACATCCTGCTCAAGCTGATCCAGGCCGCCGACTACGACGTCAAGAAGGCCGAGACCGGCATCATCTACATCGACGAGATCGACAAGGTCGCCCGCAAGAGCGAGAACCCCTCGATCACGCGTGACGTCTCTGGCGAGGGCGTGCAGCAGGCACTGCTGAAGATCCTGGAAGGCACCACGGCCTCCGTGCCGCCGCAGGGTGGACGCAAGCACCCGCACCAGGAGTTCATCCAGATCGACACCACGAACATCCTGTTCATCGTCGGGGGAGCGTTCGCCGGCCTCGAGGACATCATCAACGCCCGCGTCGGCAAGCGGCCGCTGGGCTTCAACAACGATGCGGCCGTACGTCGCCCCACCTCGATGAACCCGTTCCAGGAGGTCCGTCCCGAGGACCTGCACAAGTTCGGCCTGATCCCGGAGTTCATCGGGCGTCTGCCCATGATCTCCACCGTCGAGCAGCTGGACGCGGAATCGCTGAAGCGCATTCTCGTCGAGCCGAAGAACGCCCTGATCAAGCAGTTCCGCAAGCTGTTCGAGCTCGACGGCGTCGACCTGGAGTTCACCCCCGAGGCCATCACGGCCATCGCGGAGATGGCGCTGCGCCGGGGCATCGGTGCCCGCGGCCTGCGCTCGATCCTCGAGGAGATCCTGCTGAACGTGATGTACCACGTGCCCAGCGACGACGAGGTGGCCCAGGTGCTGGTCGACGCAGACGTGGTCAGCGACGGCGTTGCGCCGCAGCTGATCAGCCGCGCCCAGCTGTCGCGTTCCGAACGTCGCGAGAAGAGCGCCTGACCTTCGCAGGAAGGCTCCCGTCCGGCCGCACGCACGGTCGCTGACGCTCGTCGTTGGCAAGGATCTGCGGCTGAATCGTCAAAACTCCTACCCCGTGGGCAGGAGTGTCGCAGCCACGCTCCTGATATGACATTGTGGAACCCCGGTCGACAATGACGCCAACGAAGGAGTTCCCCATGGCCACTCGCCAAGTCAGCATTGCATCTTCGGTCGGGCTGCACGCCCGCCCCGCTTCGCTGTTCGTCCAGGCTGCAACGGCCACGGGCCTTCCCGTGACGATCGCCAAGGAAGGCGGCAATCCCGTCGACGCCCGCAGCATCCTGATGGTCATGGCCCTCGGCGCCAAGAACGGTGAGACCGTCACCCTCTCGGCCGACGGCGAAGGCGCGGACGAGGCGCTCGACACCCTCGTCGCACTGCTGTCCCGCGACCTCGACGCCGAGTAGTCCGATGACCGGCGACGTCCTGCACACCACCTTCCACGGCATCGGCGTCAGCGCCGGAACAGCCGTCGGGCCACTCGTGATTGTCACTCCCGCGCCCAAGGCGCCGACGGACGAGGCGCCCACCACCGACGCCGCAGCGGCAGCGGACGTGGTGCGTGGGGTGCTGGAGGATGTCGCCGTGGGTCTTGAGGCGCGCGCAGCGAAGGCGAGCGACCATGCCCGTCCGATCCTGGAGGCCGGCGCCATGATGGCGCGCGACCCGGGGCTGGCGATGGGTATCGAGAACCAGTTGAAGGCCGGCAAGGGTCCCACGACGGCGGTCACTGCCGCCGTGGAGGAGATCTGTGTCATGTTCGAGGCGCTCGGCGGCTACATGGCTGAGCGCGTCACCGACCTGCGTGACGTGAGGGATCGTGCGGTGGCACGGCTGCTGGGCAAGCCGGAGCCGGGTGTGCCGACGCTCACCGTGCCGTCCATCCTCGCGGCGCATGACCTTGCTCCGGCGGAGACCGCGACGCTGACGACGGAGACGTGTCTCGGCATCATCACCGAGGCCGGCGGCCCGACCAGCCACACCGCGATCCTCGCTTCCCAGCTGGGTATTCCCGCAGTGGTGCAGGCGGTGGGCATCATGGCTGTGCCGGTCGGGACGAGGGTTGCCATCGATGGCGGCGTCGGCGAAATCACGGTCAACCCGACAGCCGAGGAATCGGCCATGCTCGAGGAGCGCAAGCGCCGCCGTGCGGCCGCCCTCGCGGGTGGCACAGGGAACGGTGCCACGAAGGACGGGTACCCGGTGGCCCTGCTGGCCAACATCGGTACCGCCGACGACGCCCGCAAGGCTGCCAAGCAGCCGGTGGAGGGTGTCGGGCTGTTCCGCACCGAGTTCCTGTTCCTCGACCGCGACACCATGCCGACCGTCGAGGAGCAGACGGCCACCTATACGGAGGTCTTCGAGGCCTTCGGCACCCGACGGATCGTGGTCCGCACGCTCGACGCGGGCGCGGACAAGCCGCTGAAGTTCGCCGACCTGGGCCCGGAGGAGAACCCGGCGCTGGGTCGCCGCGGAATCCGGCTGGGCATGATCCGCACCGACGTGATGGATGCTCAGTTGGAGGCACTCGCCGCCGCGTACAAGGCGACTGGTGCAGATGTCCGGGTGATGGCACCGATGATCGCCACCCAGGCTGAGGCCACCTGGTTCGCGGAGAAGGTGCGCGCGTTGGGCCTGCCGAAGGTTGGCGTGATGATCGAGGTGCCCGCAGCGGCCATCCGCAGCCGCGGGATCCTCTACCACGTGGACTTCGCCTCACTCGGTACCAACGACCTGCAGCAGTACACGATGGCGGCCGACCGGATGCAGGGCGAACTGGCTGACCTGCTGAACCCGTGGGAGCCGGCGCTGCTCGACGTCGTCGCGCTGGCGTGCGAGGGCGGTCAGGCGATGGGCAAGCCGATCGGGGTGTGCGGTGAGGCCGGTGGCGATCCGGGGCTCGCCTTGGTGCTGGCCGGGCTCGGCGTCTCAAGCCTCTCGATGGCGCCCGGCAAGGTTCCTGCCGTCCGGACCGCCCTTGGGTTGCACACTCTGACCCAGTGCCAGCAGATGGCAGCAGCTGCCCGGGCTGCCACCGACGCAGCAGGGGCCAAGGCCGCGGTCCTGAAGATGGCAGACCCGGTCCTCGCTGACTTGTTCTGACGGCCGTCGCGGGCGGGGGAGGGTGGCGAAGGCTACTTGGCCTTGCCCTTCAGTGAGCCGGTGATGTTGCCGCTGGAGCTGCCGACAAGGCACACCACTTCGCGGTCCTGGGCAAGGGTCCAGGACTCCTTGGTGGGGCTGAGGTAGGTGACCTCGTACCTGGAGTCGTCAACGGCGATGCCGACGAAGCCCTCGTAGGCAGCGCTGCACGCCTCGTCGGACAGGTCGTTGATCTTCGACGTCCCCGGGAAGTCGGTGCCGTCGAGCCTGCTCGAGGCGTAGGCCTCCCAGAAGTGCGCCTTGTCGCAGGGCGTCAGGGGCAGCTCCTGCGCGGAGTCGCCGTCGAGCTTGCCGACGCAGTCGCCCACCTTGATGGAGAAGGCGTCGGTCGTTGCCGCGGCCGTCACCTGGCCGGCGCTGTCGCGCGGCGCGTCCGACGAGCACCCGGTGATCGCGAGCAGCAGGACGGCCGCGATCCAGACGGCCGTCCTCACTGTGCGGACGCCTCTGCCGGCTTGAGCTCGACGGTGACGGCCAGCGGCAGTGAGGTCTCCTCCCAGATGACAGGGCTGGTGATCCGGCCCACCGAGCGCAGGTCGTCCTCTGCGGCGAACAGCCGGCTGAGCACCTCACCCGGTCCGGCGAACACCGCGCTGGACGCCTCGGTCTTCATCGACACCTTCGCCTGCGACTTGGCCCCGCGGATGCCGATCAGGGCAGCAGCGATGTCGTCGAGCAGTGCAGGGTCCCCGTCGCCGGCAGCGAGGTCGGACGACTTCGGCCAGGCGGCGGTGTGGATCGAGCCCTGCTGCCACCACGACCAGACCTCTTCGGTGACGAAGGGCAGGAACGGCGCGAACAGGCGCAGCAGCACCCCGAGCGCCTCGCGCAGTGCCGCGCGGGCCGAGTCGCTGCCGGGGTTGTCGTCGCCGGCGTAGGCGCGTTCCTTGACCAGTTCCAGGTAGTCGTCGCAGAACTGCCAGAAGAACTTCTCCGCAGCCTCGAGTGCCGTGGTGTAGTCGTAGGCCTCGAAGCCTGCGGTCGCGTGCTCCACGACCTGTGCCAGCGCTGCCAGCATCGCGAGGTCGACCGGCTCGGTCGGCAGGGTGCGCGCTGGCGTGTCGGCTGCGATGCCGAGGATGAACTTGCTGGCGTTGAGGATCTTCATCGCCAGGCGGCGTCCGACCTTCATCTGGGTCTCGTCGAAGGGCGAGTCCATGCCGGGACGGGCCATCGCTGCGCGCCAGCGGACGGCGTCCGAACCGAAGCGGTCGAGGATGTCGGTGGGCACGACGACGTTGCCCTTGCTCTTGCTCATCTTCTTGCGGTCGGGGTCGACGACGAAGCCCGAGATCGCGGCCAGCTTCCACGGCAGTACGCCGTGCTCGAAGTGGGCGCGCACGACGCGGGAGAACAGCCAGGTGCGGATGATGTCGTGGGCCTGCGGGGCCATGTCCATCGGGAACGTGAGGCGCCACAGCTCCTCGTCGGTCTCCCAGCCGCAGGCCAGCTGCGGTGAGAGCGAGGACGTGGCCCAGGTGTCCATCACGTCCGGGTCGCCGACGAAGCCGCCCGGCACGCCGCGCTGCTCGGGGGTGAAGCCGGGCGGGCACTCGCTGGACGGGTCGACCGGCAGTTCGGCCTCAGACGCGGTGATCGGGTGGGCGTAGTCGGGCTCGCCCTCGGCGTCCAGGGTGTACCAGACCGGGAAGGGCACGCCGAAGAACCGCTGGCGGCTGATCAGCCAGTCGCCGTTGAGCCCGTTGACCCAGTTGGAGTAGCGGTGGCGCATGTGGTCGGGCACCCAGGCGAGCTCCTCGCCACGGGCCAGCAGTTCCTGCTTGAGCTCCTCGTCGCGTCCGCCGTTGGAGATGTACCACTGGCGGGTGGAGACGATCTCGAGCGGCTTGTCGCCCTTCTCGTAGAAGTTCGCCATGCGCTGGGTGGGCTTCGGCTCGCCGTCCAGGTCACCGGCGGCGCGCAGCAGGCCGACCATGGCCTCGCGGGCACCGAAGGTGGTCTTGCCGGCCAGCTCCGCGTACGGTTCGGCGTTCGTGAGCCAGTCGGGGGTCTCTGCGTGCAGGCGCCCGTCCCGTCCGATCACGGTGCGCATCGGCAGGCGAAGTTCGCGCCACCAGATGACGTCGGTCAGGTCGCCGAAGGTGCAGCACATCGCGATGCCCGCGCCCTTGTCCGGCTCGGCCATCGGGTGGGCGAGCACCGGGATCTCCACCCCGAAGATCGGGGACGTGACGGTGGTGCCGAACAGGTGGCGGTAACGGTCGTCGTCGGGGTGGGCGATCAGGGCACAGACGGACGCGATCAGTTCCGGCCGCGTGGTCTCGATGTAGAGCGGTTCACCACCGGCGCCGTGGAAGGCGACCCGGTAGTAGTGGCCGGGGTAGTCACGGGCCTCGAGCTCGGCCTGCGCCACCGCGGTCTGGAAGGTGATGTCCCACAGCGTCGGCGCCTCGGACAGGTAGGCCTCGCCGCGGGCGAGGTTGCGCAGGAAGCCGCGCTGCGCGACCGTCTGCGCCTCGTCGGAGATCGTGGTGTACAGCGACTTCCAGTCGACGCTGAGTCCCAGCGTCCGCCACAGGTTCTCGAAGGCCTGCTCGTCGACGCCCGTCAGCTCATGGCAGAGCTGGACGAAGTTGCGCCGGCTGATCGGCACTTGGCGCTTCGGGTCGGGGGTCGCCGGCGGCGTGAAGTCGGGGTCGTACGGCAGCGTCGGGTCGCAGCGCACGCCGTAGAAGTTCTGGACGCGGCGTTCGGTGGGCAGGCCGTTGTCGTCCCAGCCCATCGGGTAGAACACGTGCAGGCCGTTCATGCGCTGGTAGCGCGCGATCAGGTCGGTGTGGGTGTAGCTGAACACATGGCCGACGTGCAGCGAGCCCGACACGGTCGGCGGCGGGGTGTCGATGCTGAACACCTGCTCGCGCGACTCCGGACGCACGAAGGCGTAGGTGTCGTTCTCGTGCCACGCGCCCGACCACTTGGCCTCGAGGCCCTCCAGTACCGGACGCTCCGGTACGCCGCCCGCGGCCGGGGCAGCTGCGGGCAAAGTGGTGTTCTGGGCCAGTTCAGTCATGGTGAGCATCCTAATGAGCGCACCGGCGAACCTCTGAATCCGCCCGCCCTACACCGACTTGTCAGAACCTCAGGTCGCTATGGCGACCTGAGGTTCTGACAAGTCGGAGGATGGTCGGAGGATGGTCGGCGTTCTTACAAGTCGGAGTGGGGGGAGGAGGGTCAGCCCTTGGCTGCGGCCTCGATGATGGCCTTCAGGTCGGCGCCGGTCTTGCCGTTGAAGGTTGCTGCCGGAACCGCCTTGCCGTTCACCGTCAACAGCGGGGTCTCGGTGAGCCCGGCCTTCATGGCTGCGTCCTCGACGTTCTGGACGAACGGGGCGAGGTTCTGGTTGGCGTTGCAGGCGCGGAAAGCCGTCAGGTCGGTGCCCGTCATGCCCAGCTGGGCGGGGATGGTCTCCAGCAGCAGCTTGTCGGTGTAGGGCCCTTGCGGCGCTGCCTCGAAGATCGCCGTGTGGAACGGCGCGTAGGCCCCCACGACGTCGGCGCACGCTGCGGCGAGCGCGGCCCTGTGCGAAAGGCCGTCCGCCTTGCCGGAGTCGAGGAACACCCGGGTGTGGTGCACCAGCCGGATCTCGCCGGTCTGGCCGAGGAGGGCGAGTGCTCCACCGAAGCTCTGCTCGAACTGCACGCAGTGGCTGCACTGGTAGTCGAAGTAGAGCCCGACGTCCGGCTTGCCGGTGTTGTCGTTGATGACGATGCCGTCGCGCGCAGCTGTGGCGTTCGGCGGGTAGGCAAGGTCGGACGGGGCGGAGGCCGCCGGCTTCTGCTGGACGAGCACCACCACCATCACGGCGATCAGCACCAGCGCCAGCACTGCGGAGCCGACGATCACGATGCGTCGGAGCCGCGCCGCCCGCTGGTTCGCCAGTTGGGCGTCACGCATCCGCAGTCGTTGGCTCTGGCCTTGCATCGCTGTGGTCGCTCCGGCTCAGGCGTTCTGCTTGATGAGGTCGCCGAGACCGTCCGGCTGCACACCGGCGATCGTCTGCAGCGAGAGGTCCTTGCCGTTCACGTGGAAGCTGGGAGTCGCGTTGACGCCGGACTTGGACGCGGCATCGTTGGTGCCCTGGACGAAGGCCTTGGTCGTCTGGTCGTCGTAGCACGACTGGAAGCTGGTCAGGTCGGCGCCGGTGATGCCGAGGGTTGCGGGAATCGTGGCCCGCAGCACCTCGTCGGTGTAACCGTCACCCTCGTTCGCCGGCTGGTTGGCGTAGATCTCCTCGTGGTAGGCGGAGTACTTGCCGGAGAAGTCGGAGCAGGCCGCGCCGATGCCGGCGCGCAGCGACGCGTCGTTGTTGAAGTTGTTGTCGAGGAACGTCATGTTCCGGTAGCGCAGCTCGATGGCGCCGCTCTCGGCCAGCGACTTCAGGCTGGCGCCGTAGATGCCCTCGAACTGCTTGCACACCGGGCACTGGTAGTCGAAGAAGAGTTCGACGACGGGCGCGCCGGCGGTGGCCTTGCCGGGGTTCACGACGATGGCGTCCTTGGACGCAGTGGCGTTCGGCGGCGTCGCCGAGGACGCGGTGACGGTGTGCGCCTGGTTCTGGATCACCACGGCGATGAATACGCCGATCAGCACGACGACGAGGACGGCAGCCCCGACGCCGATGATCCGGGTGAGCCGCTTCTGCTGGGCCTGCGCCGCCTGGTTGCGGCGCAGCTGCTCGCGGTTGCTCTGGCTCATCGGGTCGACTCCTTGTCGTCTTCTGTGATCGGCTCCGGTGCGGAGTCGGTGTGGTCAATCGGGGCGAACAGCCAGTTGTCGACGGCGAACGGCGCCTTGGGGCGCCACACCGTCCAGACTCCCGTGAGCAGCAGGCCGGTGTCCCGCAGGATCTCCAGCGGATACTGCGTCAGGCTGGCATCGATGGCGCCCCCGTCACCGAAACAGCCGCAGTCGATCGAGATGCCCCGGGCCCAGACCGACGCGATGCCGATGATGAACGCGAGCATCATGAGCGAGCCGGCGACGGCGGAGACGCGGGTGAAGGTTCCGGTGATCAGCAGCAGCCCGACGATGACCTCGAGGATCGGCAGCGCGGTCCCGACGAAGAAGGCGAAGTCCCACGGAAGGATCTGGTAGAGCCTCACCGACTGCACGGACGCGTCGAGGCGGGTCACCTTGAGCAGGCCGGCGACCAGGATGGTCACGCCGAGGATCAGGCGGGCTGCGAGCGTCACCCACTCCTGCCAGGGTCGCCGGGCGAGCGAGACGGCGGAGGTGTCGGACACCGGGTCAGTATACGAGGGGCCTCGCGGGCCACGCTTCCCGGCTCGACGAGGAACACCGAAGGCGCCCAGGGTCGCCGCCGCTAGTCTGAACACACCATGAGCAGAACCCACGCCCAGATCGTCACAGAACTCCAGGCCCGGTGGCCCGAGCACCGCGTCGCGCCGAGCCAGGCCCGCGTCCAGGCCCTGTGCGACCTGCTGGGCTCGCCGGAGAAGTCCTGCCCGGTGATCCTTGTCGCCGGCACCAACGGCAAGGGCAGCACCGCGCTGATGATCGACTCGCTGCTGCGGTCCCTCGGCCTGCGGGTGGGACGTTATTCCAGCCCGCACCTGGTCGACCTGACCGAGCGGATCAGCATCGACGGTCTGGACATCAGCGAGGACGCCTTCGACGACCTGGTCGAGCAGGTCCTGCCCCTGGTCGAACTGATCGACGCCCAGCTGATCGATGGCGTGGCGATGACCTTCTTCGAGGTGATGACCGCACTGGCCTACGCGGCCTTCGCCGACGCCCCGGTCGACGTCGCGGTTGTCGAGGTCGGGCTCGGTGGACGCTGGGACGCCACCAACATCGTCGAGGCCCAGGTGGCCGTCGTGTGCCCCATCGACCTCGACCACACCCACCTGCTCGGCGACACCATCGCCGAGATCGCTGCGGAGAAGGCCGGCATCATCAAGGCCGGCAGCAAGGCCGTGCTGGCCGCCCAGCACCCGGACGCCGCGAGGGTGCTCCTCGCCCGGTGCCAGCAGGTCGGTGCCGAGGTGCTCCGCGAGGGCCCGGAGTTCGGCCTGATCGACCGCCAGCCGGCCGTGGGTGGCCAGGTGATTCGCGTCGAGACGGCGCAGGGTCCGCTCGGCGACATCGTGCTTCCCCTCTTCGGCGCCCACATGGCGCGCAACGCTGCCCTCGCCGTCGCGGCGACGGAGGCGTTCCTCGGCGGCAAGCCGATGTCGGCAGAGGTGATCACCGACGGGCTCGAAGAGGTGAAGGTGCCGGCACGCCTGGAGGTCGTCCGGCGGTCGCCGACCGTCGTGCTGGACACCTGCCACAACCCCCACGGGGCACGGGCCACCATCGACGGGCTCACCGAGGCGTTCGACTTCACCCCGCTCATCGGGGTGGTCGCGATGATGGCGGACAAGGACGTCGCCGGAGTGATGGGCATCTTCGCTGAGGCCATGACCACCGTCGTGTGCACCACCATCGCCTCCACCAGCCGGGCGCTCCCGGCGCAGGACCTCGCGCGGCTGGCCGGCGACGTCTTCGGCGCGGAGCGCGTCCGGACGGCGGACGACATGGCTGCGGCGATCGACGATGCCGTCCGGCTCGCGGACGAAGCCGGTCCCGGCGCGGGCGTGCTGATCGCCGGCTCGGTGTACGCAGCCGGCGAGGCCCGCGCGATGCTGGTGCGGTCGGGGGACGGGTCGTGAAGCTGGCGTCGACCAACCCGATGGGTCGGGTGATGCTGAGCATCCTGATCTTCGAGGCGATCATCTTCGGGCTGGCGATCGCCGGCATGATCCAGGTCTCCAGCATGTCGGTGCCGCTCTCCTTCGGGCTCGGTTTCGGCGCTGCAGCGCTCGCGATCGTCGCGGCGGGCATGCTGCGCCGGCCCGGCGGCTACCTGCTGGGCTGGATCACCCAGGTGGTGGCCATCGCGCTCGGTTTCGCCACCCCGATGATGTTCTGGGTCGGCGGCATGTTCGTCCTGCTCTGGGTGGTCTGCTTCGCCCTCGGCCGTCGCATCGAATCGACCCCGCCGGGCGGTGGCCGTCCGGCTCCGCCGACGGCATGACGTCGCCTGCGGGCGGGAGGGTAGGGTGCCTGCCATGACCGATCTGCAACGGACCCTGGTCCTGCTGAAGCCGGACGCGGTACGCCGCGGCCTGGCCGGCACGATCCTGGCCCGCTACGAGGCGAAGGGGCTCGCAGCCGTTGCGCTCGAGCTCCGGCACATCGATGCCGCCATGGCCGACCGCCACTACGCCGACCACGTCGAGCAGGCCTGGTACCCGCCGCTGCGGGACTACATCACCGCCGGCCCGCTGGTCGCCGTCGTGCTGGAGGGCCCGACCGCCATCGACGTCGTGCGGCTGATGAACGGCGTCACCAACTCGGCCGTCGCAGCCCCCGGGACCATCCGTGGCGACTATTCACTCTCCAACCGGGAGAACCTGGTGCACGCCTCCGATTCCCCGGAGTCAGCCAGCCGCGAGATCGGACTGTGGTTTCCGAACCTGGGCTGACTCCCGCCCAGCTGCCGGACGCCCCTCCATCGTCGCCGGGACCCAACGGTCCTGGTGCGCCTGCCTACCCGTGGCCGTACGCCGACGGCCCGGTGCCCTACGCCGGTGGCCCGACGCCCTACTTGGGCGGTCCGATGCCGTACGCGGGCGTCCGGCCGGACGGGGCGTGGGTAGGCCCGCCGCAGCAGCCCAACTGGCAACCGGCGAAACCGTCCGCCCTTCCGATCGTGCAGCGGGAGTACCACGAGTTCTTCCGGGCACCGCGGTTCCGCTGGTGGCGGCCGCTGCTGGCGATCGCCATGTTCGTCGGCACCTGGTTCGTCGCGACCTTGCTGGTCTCCATCCCCGCTGTGGTCATGGACACCGCCTCCGGCCGGCTCGACCCGGCGGCCGTCGCGAAGGGTGAGCTCAAGGTCACGCCGCTGATCTTCCTTGCCAACAACCTCGGCCTCGCCCTGGCCATCCCGCTCGCCGGCCTGACCGCGTGGGCTGTGTTCGGGCAGCGTCCGCGCTGGATCAGCTCGATCGCAGGGGGCTTCCGCTGGGGCCTGTTCTGGCGGTTCGTTGCGGTGGCCGTCCCGATCCTGCTGGTGAGCGTCGGTGTCGAGCTGCTGCTCGGCGGGGTCCCGGAGCTGGCCTGGAACGCCGACTCCTGGTTCCTGATCATCGCGATCCTGCTCACGACGCCGCTCCAGGCGGCAGGCGAGGAGTACGGCACCCGCGGCATCCTTGCCCGCAGCGTCGGCTCCTGGTTCGGCTCCGCCCGGGTGGGCCTCGTGGTCGCGACCGTCCTGACGTCGGTGGTGTTCATGCTGCTGCACGGTGCCGGCGATCCCTGGCTCAACGGCTACTACTTCCTCGTCGGGGTGGTCTGTTCCATCCTGGTGTGGAAGACCGGGGGTCTCGAGGCGGCCGTCGCGCTGCACGCCGTGAACAACCTGATCGGTGAGGTCACCATCCCGTTCGGCGGACTTGATGGCATGTTCGACCGCGAGGCCGGCGCGGCCGGTCCGGAGATCCTGATCCAGGTGTTCTTCACCCTCGTCCTCGTCGCAGCACTGCTGCTGGTGGCCCGGCGTCTCAGAATTCCCCAATCCGCTGCCCCGGCGGCACTCCAGCGGGAAGCCACCCGATGACATCGGGGTACGCTGGATTACCTCGCGACATGTTCGCCAACGAAGGTGTGAGATGACTAACGACGTGGTGACCAAGCTGGATGCCTCAAGCGCACTCAAGTGGCTGAGGGCGAACATCCGTTCCCGGGCGGGTCGCACCCTCGTCGGGGTCGACGGCGTGGACGGCGCAGGCAAGACCACCTTCGCCAACGAGCTCGCAGAACTCCTGAAGGAGTCCGGGCTCGAAGTGATCCGGATCTCGATGGACCACTACCTGAACCCGCAGAGCAAGCGGTACGCGCAGGGACGGTCCTCGGCCAAGGGCTACTTCGAGGACAGCTACGACTACGAACGCTTCAGCAACGAGGTCCTTGAACCGCTGGGCCACGGCGGTTCGGGGCGTTACCGCACCGCCGCCTACGACCTGTACTCGGAGTCGGAGGTGAAGTCGCCCTGGCGGGTGGCTCCCGACCACGCCGTCGTCATCATCGACGGCATGTTCATCCACCGCAACGAGTTGTGTTCCAGCCGGAAGAAGAAGATCTGGGACCTCTCGGTCTGGCTCGAGGTGCCATTCCAGGAGTCCTTCCATCGCCTTGCCGGCCGCGACCACAAGCTGGACGCCGACCCGGAGGACCCGCGCAACGCCCGGTACTACCAGGGCCAGCTGCTCTACCTGGAGTCCTGCGACCCGGCACACCGCGCCGACATCGTCGTGGAGAACGCTGCGCCGCACGCGCCCGTCGACTGATCAAGCAAGGTGCGCGCGCAGGGCCCGAATGGGCGGCGCGCCGGACGGCTCGCAAGCAAGACGCGCCCGTAGAGCCCGAATGGGCCCCGAAAGCGGCGTCATTTGGGCTCTGCGGGCGCGTGTCCGTGATCCGTGCCTCGGAGCGGTGGTTATTCGGGCTCTGCGAGCGCATGTTATGCCGGGCGGTGCCTGGCGAGAACTACGCAGCGATGCGGTCAGCGTCCGGGTGGCGGAAGGGCCCGGCTTCGCAACCGCAGCGGTATTGATTACGCTTGCCCAACCATGACAGCCGACACCGTGACGTCCCTCTACCCGCGGCTGGAGCCCTTGCTCGCCCAGGTGACCAAGCCGGTGCAGTACACCGGCGGTGAAGTGAACTCGTTCAGCAAGGACTTCGCTGCCGCCGAGGTGCGCTGGGCCTTGATGTACCCGGACGCCTACGAGGTGGGCCAGCCGAACCAGGGTCTCGCGATCCTGTACGAAATCCTCAACGAGCGCGACTGGATGGTGGCCGAGCGCACATTCTCGGTCTGGCCCGACCTCGCCGTGAAGATGCGGGAACACGGCCTTCCGCAGTTCACGCTGGAGAACCACCTGCCGGTGAAGGCCTTCGACCTGCTCGGGGTGAGCTTCTCCACAGAACTCGGCTACACCAACCTGCTCGAGGCGCTCGACCTCGCCGGGATCCCGCTGCACAGCGTCGACCGGGGCGAGGACGACCCGATCGTGATCGCCGGCGGGCACGCGGCGTTCAATCCCGAACCGATCGCCGACTTCATCGACGCAGCAGTGCTGGGCGACGGTGAGGAGGCAGCCCTCATCGTCTCCGAGCTGGTCCGCTCGTGGAAGGCTGCGGGGCGTCCCGATGGGCGGCACGGGCTGCTGCTGACGCTGGCCACCCACGGCGTGGCCTACGTCCCGGCGTTCTACGACGTCACCTACGGCCCCGACCACGCGATCGCGGCGGTCACGCCGGCAATCGAAGGCGTGCCGGCGCGGGTCGCGAAGCACACCCTGATGGAGCTCGATGAGTGGCCGTACCCCGCCCGTCCGGTGGTGCCGCTCGCGGAGACGGTGCACGAGCGCTACTCGGTGGAGATCTTCCGCGGCTGCACCCGTGGCTGCCGGTTCTGCCAGGCCGGCATGATCACGCGTCCCGTCCGGGAGCGGAACATCGAGACGATCGGCGCCATGGTGGCCGGGGGACTGGCCGCCACCGGGCTCGAAGAGGTCGGGCTGCTGAGCCTTTCCAGCGCCGACCACTCCGAGATCGGGCCGGTCGCCAAGCAGCTCGCCGATCGCTACGAGGGCAGCTTCGTCTCGCTCTCGCTGCCCAGCACGCGGGTGGACGCGTTCAACATCGACCTCGCCAACGAGCTGAGCCGCAACGGGCGGCGCTCCGGGCTGACGTTCGCCCCGGAGGGCGGGTCGGAACGTCTCCGCAAGGTGATCAACAAGATGGTCACGGAAGACGACCTGATCAACACCGTCGCCGCTGCGTTCAGCCAGGGCTGGCGGCAGGTCAAGCTCTACTTCATGTGCGGGCTGCCGACCGAGACCGACGAGGACGTGCTCGGCATCGCCGACATGGCAGCGCGGGTGATCGAGACCGGACGCAAGGCCGCCGGGACGCGGGACGTCCGCTGCACGATCAGCATCGGCGGCTTCGTGCCCAAGCCGCACACCCCGTTCCAGTGGGCGGCGCAGGCCGACCCGGAGACGATCGACCGGCGCCTGCGGATGCTGAAGGACAAGATCCGCAACGACCACCGGTACGGCCGGGCGATCGGCATGCGCTACCACGACGGCAAGCCCGGCGTGATCGAGGGTCTCCTGAGCCGCGGCGACCGCAGGGTCGGCGCCGTCATCGAGGAGGTCTGGCGCAACGGCGGAAAGTTCGACGGCTGGAGCGAGCACTTCTCCTACGACCGGTGGGAGGCCGCAACGCAGACCGCCCTCACCGGGCACGGGATCGACCTTGACTGGTACACGACCCGCGAACGCGGACAGTCTGAGGTGCTGCCCTGGGACCACCTGGACGCAGGCCTCGACCGCGACTGGCTCTGGCAGGACTACCAGGACGCCGTGCTCGGAGCAGAGGTCGAGGACTGCCGCTGGTCGGGCTGCTACGACTGCGGCGTCTGCCCCCAGTTCGGCACCGAGATCCAGATCGGCCCCACCGGCCGCAACCTCCTGCCCCTGACCGTCGTCACCAGCTGACGAGAGGGGCAAATAAGGGGACAGTCCCCTTTCTTGCCCCTCGTCATCAGCGGGCGTGACGGGGTGGCTGAGCGTGACGGGAGGGGCAAAAAAGGGGACAGTCCCTTTCCCTGCCCCTCGTCACCAGCTGAGCGTGGCGGTGGCTGAGCGTGGCTGAGCGTGACGGGAGGGGCAAATAAGGGGACTGTCCCCTTTCTTGCCCCTTGCTTCGCGCGTTGCTGGGTGGCTTGTACGAACCGGACGGAGTGCCCGCGGACGCTCTGCGTGGTGTGAGAGCCTGAGGCGTGCGCCGCCTTCGCCTTGCCCTTTGCGGGCTGGTCATCACCGTTCTCAGTGTGATGTCGCCGTGGGTGGCGCCGCCCGCGCACGCTGCTTCTGGCTACAGCATCACCGGTGTTGCTGCCGGCGGCGGGACGACGACGAGCGCGAGGGCGATCACGCTGACCGTCAGGTTCACCAGCAACGGCAAGGGTGTGAAGAAGGCAACGGCCCTGCTGCAGTACGCCAAGGGCACGGCCTGGGTCACGGAGAAGAAGGTGACTGTCCGGTCCGGCAAGGGCACGGTCAAGGTGAAGCACGGGGTCGGCGACCGCACCTACCGGTTCACCGTGAAGGGCAAGGCCACCAGCGCTCCCTTCACCGTCCACTTCGTGCCGGCGACCTTCACCGTCTCCGGCTCCGGTCGCGGCCACGGCGTCGGCCTGTCCCAGTACGGCGCCTACCAGCTGGCACGGGACGAGGGCTGGACCGCGGAGCAGATCCTCGAGTACTACTACGCCGGCGCCGCGGTCGATACCGCCACCAACAATCCGCGGACGATCAAGGTGCAGGTCCTCGGGCCGCCGTCGGACGCGCGGACGACGACCAGGCTCTCGATCACGACCGGCGGCTTCACCGTCACCGACGGCGTCACCACCCTTGCCACCACCGCAGCGAAGAAGCCGGTCACCGTCGGGGTCTCCGGGACGAGGGCCACGGCAAGGGTGACGCTCGCCAACGGCAAGGTGCGGACGCTGTCTGCGACCCGCCTGCTGTTCCGGTGGAAGAGCTCTGCCACCGTCTCCGTCGCCGGAGCCCAGGGCACCTACCGGTACGGGAACCTGCAGGCCACCGTGATCCGCAACCGCCCCAACATCGTCAACGAGCTCCGGATGAACACCGAGTACCTCTACGGCATCGACGAGATGCCGTCGTCGTGGGGGAGCGCTGCCGGGGGCGGTCTTGAGGCGCTGAGGGCCCAGGTGATCGCCGCGCGGTCCTACGTCATCACCCAGGCACTGCGCTGGAACCCGTCCGCCGGTGGGGTGAACCCGGACTGCGACTGCCAGGTCTTCGACGACTCCCGCAGCCAGAACTTCACCGGCTGGAGGAAGGCCGGGGGCGCGGGCGGCAGCACCTGGCGGCGGGCCGTCGACCAGACTCTGACGTCGACGACCGTGCAGGTCGTGCGTCCCTCCGCGACCGCAACCGGCGAGATCGCCGAGACCCCGTACTTCGCCTCCTCCGGCAGCTACACCGCCGGCGGCATCACCCACTCCGGCACGGTGTCCAATGCCGAGGCGTTCGGCACCACGGCCATCGCCCACCTCAGCCACGTCGACGACCCGTACTCGGTGCTCGCGCCCGGCAACCCGTACCGCAGCTGGACGGTCAAGGTGAGCCAGACCACGGCGGAGAAGCTGTTCGGTATCGGCAAGCTCCGGTCGCTGAAGGTCACCGAGCGCTACGCCGGCGGCCTTGCGAAGGTGATCACGGCCACCTCGGTCGCGGGTACCACCAGGGCCGTGTCGCGCACGTCGGAGGGCTGGCGCATCGCCCTCGGCCTTCCGGGAGCCTGGGTCTCCGGCATCACCGGACGGTAGGTCGCCGGGTCGGACCGGGGCTTCGTCAAGCTCAGCCATCAATTGCTGCTGAGCGTTTCCGGCGTCGCTGGTGCGTAGCAGGACGGGCAACGGTTACGTTGGCCGCGTGCAGCAGCAAGAGCGGCCCGCCGGCTGGCGCAGGTGGGCTCCCGGACTTGTGACCCTGCTCGGCTACGACCGCTCGTGGCTGCGGGGCGACCTGATCGCGGGCATCACCGTTGCCGCCTACCTTGTGCCCCAGGTGATGGCCTACGCGGAGATCATCGGCCTGCCGCCGGTCGCCGGCCTGTGGGCCGTGCTGGCGCCGATGGTGGTCTACGCCATCCTCGGCCAGTCCCGGCAGCTGTCGATCGGGCCGGAGTCGACAACGGCACTGATGACCGCCGCCGGGATCCTCGCGCTCGCCGGACCGGTGGAGGGCCAGCGTCGCGCCGAGCTGGCGGCGCTGATCGCCGTCGCCGTCGGCGCCGTCTGCCTTGTCGGACGCATCGCGCGGCTGGGCTTCCTCGCCAACCTGCTGTCCCGGCCCGTGCTCGTGGGCTACCTGGCCGGCATCGGGATCCTGATGGTGTTCAGCCAGCTGGGCAAGCTCACCGGGTTGCACATCACCGGGGAGACCGCCGGGCAGCAAGTGGGCTCGGTGATCGCGCAGGCCGGCGCCATCCACCTGCCGACCCTCGCGCTCGGGCTCGGCGTTGCCGCCGCCCTGTTCGCCCTGCGCCGCTGGGCACCGTCCCTGCCCGGGCCCCTGCTGGTCATGCTGGCCGCTGCCGCCGGTGTCGCGATCGCCGGGCCTGCTGCCCAGGGCATCGCCGTCATCGGCCCCGTCCCCACGGCCATCCCTGCGCCCGCCCTGCCCAACCCGGGCGGGGTCGACCTGCTGCAGCTCGCCACGCTGGCACTCGGTATCGCCGTCGTCGGCTACAGCGACGTGATCCTCACCGGACGGGCGTTCGCGACCCGCAAGCGTGAGCAGCTGAACGCGAACAGCGAGCTGCTGGCGATGGGGGCAGCCAACCTCGCCAACGGCTTCCTCGCGGGCTTCCCGGTCTCCTCTTCTGCGAGCCGGACGGTGATCGGCGACGCCGCCGGCAGCCGCACCCAGCTGCACTCCCTTGTCGCGGCAGCAATGGTGCTGGGATCGATCTTCATCTTCGGCCCGGTGCTGGCAGCCTTCCCGCAGGCAGCGCTCGGTGGTGTGGTCGTCTACGCCGGCCTGCGGCTGGTCGACCTCGCAGAGCTGCGCCGCATCGCAGCCTTCCGCCGCAGCGAGATCGTGCTCGCGTTCGCCACCCTGATCGGGGTGCTGGTCACCGGCCTCCTGACAGGCATCGGGATCGCCGTCGGGCTGTCGATCCTCGACCTGATCCGGCGGATCGTGCACCCGCACGACGGCATCCTGGGCTACGTCCCCGGCATGGCAGGCATGCACGACGTCGACGACTACCCCCAGGCGACGCAGGTGCCGGGCCTGGTCGTCTACCGCTACGACTCGCCGCTGTTCTTCGCCAACGCCGACGACTTCCTCGGCCGGGCCATGGCCTCGGTGGCGACGACGGAGCCCAAGCCCGAGTGGTTCGTGCTGAACGCGGAAGCCAACGTCGAGGTCGACCTCACCGCCGTCGACACCCTGGAACAGCTGCGCTCATCGCTGTCCGACGCAGGGATCGTTTTCGCGATGGCGCGGGTGAAGATGGACCTGCGCGACCAGCTGGCAGCAGCCGACTTCGTCGAGAAGGTGGGCGACGACCGCATCTTCGCGACCCTTCCCACCGCCGTCGCAGCCTTCGCGCAGTGGCACAAGGCGACCCACGGCACCCTGCCGCCCGGCATCCCGGAGGCGACGACGGGTCAGGGCCCGGAGAGCGGACGCTGACCCCTCAGGGCAGCGGACGCACCATCGCGAGCAGCCGGACGGCGGGTCGCGGCGACCAGTCCCGTTCCGGCGCGCGGACGAAGCCCAGTCGCCGGTACAGCCGGTGCGCCGTGCGCATCCACTGCGCCGTCGAGATGACGACAGCTGTCGAGCCGGCCTCCGTCGCGAGCCGGACGCAGTGGCGCACCAGTGCCTCGCCGACGCCCTGCCCCCGTCCGGCCGGAGCAACGGCGAGGGTGCGGAACTCGCTCTCCTGCGGGCTGGCCAGCTCGCGGTAGCTCGAACCGGGCGGGCACCAGGTGACGGTGCCGAGCAGCACGCCGGCGTCGTCGACTGCCACCCACAGGTCGGCCTCCCGTGCCCGGGACGC
Organism: Propionicimonas sp.; assembly: GCA_030158185.1. Taxonomy (GTDB): domain Bacteria; phylum Actinomycetota; class Actinomycetes; order Propionibacteriales; family Propionibacteriaceae; genus Propionicimonas. The sequence goes on along the minus strand of JAOATP010000168.1, from coordinate 7,072 downwards.
CGCATCGCGCAGCACGTCGTAGTAGGGGTCATCGGCAGGCATCGCGCCGTCGGCGAGGTAGGCCCCTGCGGTGAGTTCCCCGACGGCAGCCCACTCGTCCTCGCGGGCCCGACGCAGCTCGATCACCCGCGTCAGCGTAGTGGGGTGCTGCGCCCGTTAGGCTGTCGGCCGTGTCACGACAGCCACCGGTCCAGCAGGCCCCGCCCGTCCAACGCCTGCGCGTCCAGTACGCCAAGCGCGGACGCGCGCGCTTCGCGTCGCACCGTGACTTCGGCCGCGCCTTCGAGCGGGCCCTGCGCCGGGCAGGCATCCCGATGGCCTTCTCGTCCGGCTTCTCCCCGCACCCGCGCATCAGCTACGCCAACGCCTCGCCGACCGGTGCCGCCAGTGAGGCGGAGTACCTGGAGATCGGCCTCGCAGCAGAGCTCGACCCCGACCTGGTCCGTGACCGCCTGAACGCTGCGATGCCCGACGGCCTCGTGATCGTGCGCGTCGTCGAGGCGGGGACGGGTTCGCTGGCCGACCGGCTGTCCGCGTCCCGCTGGCTGGTGGAGCTCGGCGGCGTCGATGCCGCAGAACTGGCGGCAGCTGTGGACGACCTGCTGGCGACCGAATCCCATGAGGTGCAGCGGATGACCAAGAACGGGCTGCGCACCTTCGACGTCCGCTCGGCCGTCCTCGGCCTCGTCGCCGACGGGGAGTCCTTCCGGCTCACGTCCGCCGTCTCCGAGCCTCTGGTGCGTCCGGACGACGTCGTCCAGGCACTGCAGGCGCTGCGTCCGGGGCTGAAGAGCGCGCAGTCGGCGCTGATCACCCGCATCGAGCAGGGTGTCTGGGAAGAGGGCAGGATCGCCGACCCACTGGCCTGAAACACGGTTTTCGTAGCGGGCGCGAACATCTCCGCCGCGATTCGGGGAGTGTGGAATACTGCTGACAGGCTGATAGTCATCCAGACCTTCGGCCCTCGAATGTTGTGACCGGTGTGACAGACCGACCACGGCGACGACACCTCACCGCGACGGAGACGACCGCGGGGGCCACGCCGCTGGCGCATTCGACCGACCAGGCTTCGCTGCCCCTGGCAGCCACGTTTGCGGCACCCCCGCCGCCTAAGGAGAGCTACATGCTCGATTCCGACTACCCGAACACTGATCAGGCCACGCCCGAACCGGCCACGCCGCCGCGTCGTCGCCGCGCGGCCAGCCGTCCCGCAGGCCCGCCTGCCGCGGTGGCAGCTCCGGTTGCCACGGCGCCCGTCGCAGAGCCCGTCGCTGAGCCTGTCGCTGAGCCTGTCGCTGAGCCTGTTGCCCAGCCGGAGCCCGCTGCCGAGCCCGCCCCGAAGGTGACCGCACCCATGTTCAGCCACGCCCACGTCGAGGCAGCCCCGGCAGAGGAGGCGCCCAAGCGTGCCCGCCGCACCCGGGCCAAGGCCGCCCCCGACCAGGAGCCCATGATCGAGGCCGCGACGCCGGCCGCCGAGGAGGCACCGGCGAAGACGCCGCGCCGCCGCCGCGCGGTGAAGGCCGCAACCGACGACCAGCAGACGATCGCCGAGCCGTCGGAAGACGTCGCAGCGAGCCTTGCCGAACTGGCGCAGCAGGAGCGCCCGCGCACCCGCCGCCGCGTCAAGACGGAGACCTTCGGCCTCACCGAGGAGGCCGACGCCGACCAGGTGCTGGACTCCCTCGCCGCAGCGATCGGCGGACGCGCCCAGCCCGTCGACGAGGACGCTGACGAGGACGAGGACGCCGGACTGGTCGCAGAAGACGAGGAGTCCGAGGAGACCGACGAGACCGACGAGTCCGAGGACGATGCCGCCGATGAGGGCGACGCAGAGGGCGAGGACGGCACGCCGCGTCGCCGCCGCCGTCGCCGGGGTGGCCGTCGCCGTCGTCGTGGCGCCGGCGAACCCGCAGCAGAGGGCGAAGAGGACACCGAAGGCGCGGAGGAGGACGGCGAAGCCGTTGCTCCCGAAGAAGCCGACAGTGGCGAGGAGCCGGCCGGTGACGGTACGTCCCGTCGTCGCCGTCGTCGTCGCCGTCGCGGTGAGGACAACACGGGTGAGGCAGAGGACGAGACGATCGACGTCGTCGTCCGCGTCCGCGAGCCGCGTCGCCGTCCGGGTGCCAGCACCAACGACGAGGTCACCGGCATCGAGGGCTCCACCCGCATGGAGGCCAAGAGGCAGCGCCGCCGCGATGGCCGTACAGCCGGTCGCCGTCGTACGCCGATCCTGAGCGAGTCGGAGTTCCTTGCCCGTCGCGAGGCCGTCGACCGGCGCATGCTGATTCGCCAGACCGAGGACTACTCCCAGATCGCCGTCCTCGAGGACGGCATCCTCGTCGAGCACTACGTCGACAGGGCATCTGCCACGTCGATGATCGGCAACATCTACCTCGGCCGCATCCAGAACGTGCTGCCGTCGATGGAGGCAGCCTTCGTCGACATCGGCCGTGGCCGCAACGCCGTGCTGTACGCGGGCGAGGTCGACTGGGATTCCTTCGGCGTCAGCAGCGCCGAGCGCAAGGTCGAGCGCGTCTTCAAGTCGGGCCAGCAGGTGCTGGTGCAGGTGAGCAAGGACCCGGTCGGCGCCAAGGGTGCCCGGCTGACCTCGCACATCTCGATCCCGGGCCGCTACATCGTGTACTCACCGGGCGGCCACCTCTCGGGGATCTCCCGCAAGCTGCCCGAAGCGGAGCGCCGCCGCCTCAAGACCATCCTCGACGAGCTGATCGGCGCGGACGCGTCCGTCATCGTCCGCACAGCTGCCGAAGGTGCGAGCGAAGAGGAACTGATCCGCGACGTCAACCGGCTCAAGGCGCAGTGGGAGGTGCTGGAGAAGAAGGTCAAGGGTGGCCAGGCTCCGGCGCAGCTCTACGCCGAGCCCGACCTGACCGTCCGCATCGTCCGTGACCTGTTCACGGAGGACTTCGGCGCCCTGATCATCGACGGCAACGGCCAGGCAGACGACGCCTACGACACCGTTGACGCGTACGTGCAGCACGTCGCCCCGCACCTCGCCACCCGGCTGGAGCACTGGGACCGCGCCGGACGCGGCGACATGTTCAGCTCGTTCCGGGTGCACGAGCAGGTGGCCAAGGCGCTCGAGCGCAAGGTGTTCCTGCCGTCGGGCGGTTCGCTGATCATCGACCGCACCGAGGCGATGACCGTGGTCGACGTCAACACCGGCAAGTTCACCGGCACCTCCGGCAACCTCGAGGCGACGGTCACGTCGAACAACCTCGAAGCCGCCGAGGAGATCGTCCGCCAGCTGCGACTGCGCGACATCGGCGGCATCATCGTGATCGACTTCATCGACATGGTGCTGCCCGCCAACCGCGAGCTGCTGCTGCGCCGGCTGGTCGAGTGCCTCGGTCGTGACCGCACCCGTCACCAGGTGGCTGAGGTCACCTCGCTGGGCCTGGTGCAGATGACCCGCAAGAAGATCGGGACGGGGCTCGCGGAGGCGTTCACCGTGCCGTGTGAGACCTGCAAGGGCCGCGGCTACCACGTCCATGACGTGCCGGTCGCAACCCAGGCACCCGCGGACGGTGGCGACCGGGAGGCCGGACGCCGCAACACGCGGGCCGTGGCCAACGCGCCGGCCGGTCGTCGTCCGGGTCGTGCACGGGGCACCGCCGGTTCCTCGGCTCCCGCTGCGGAAGCCGTCGAGCAGACGCCGGAGCCGACCCCGGTCGCAGAGCCGGTCGAGGCCGTCGTCGAGGCGCCGGTTCCCGACGCTGTGGCAGAGGCTCCGCTGGAAGCCGTCGTCGTCGAGGTCGAGGTCGTCGAGACCCCGGCTGCGGAGGGCGAGGGTGAGGCGCCTGCGTTTCACGACGAGTCCGCTGTCGAAGCTCCTGCTGAGGCTGCGCCAGCGAGCGAGGAACTGGTCTCGACCCCGTCCGAGTAACACCTGAACACCGCACGAGCCCTCCGGAACCGACGTTCCGGCGGGCTCTGCTGTTGTTGCTCAGTCGATTGTTGTTCAGTCGATGTTGATCAGTCGGGGACGTTGTCCAGGTCGGCCAGCCACAGGTCGGCGGACGTGTCGGACGGCGCCCGCCAGTCACCGCGCGGCGACAGTGATCCGCCACGCACCACCTTCGGGCCGTTGGGCAGCGCAGAGCGCTTGAACTGGGCGAAGCCGAAGAACCGCTTGCAGAACACGGCGAGCCAGCCCTTGATCGTTGCCAGGTCGTAGGCCGTCCGCTCGTCGTGCGGGAAGCCCTCGGGCCAGTCGCCGGCCTCGGCGTCCTGCCAGGCGTGCCAGGCGAGGAACGCGATCTTCGACGGCTTCATGCCGTGGCGCAGCACGTGGAAGAGGTTGAAGTCCTGAAGGCTGTACGGCCCGATCGCCGCCTGCGTCGACTGCGGCTTCTCACCCTCGGCCACAGGGACGAGCTCGGGCGTGATCTCGGTGTCCAGGATGGCCTGCAGCGTCGTGGAGACGGCGTCCTCGAACTGCTCGGAGGTGATCACCCAGCGGATCAGGTGCTGCATGAGCGTCTTCGGCACGCCGCCGTTGACGTTGTAGTGGCTCATCTGGTCGCCGACGCCGTAGGTGCACCAGCCCAGCGCCAGCTCCGACAGGTCGCCGGTGCCCAGCACGATGCCGCCGCGCTGGTTGGCCAGCCGGAACAGGTAGTCGGTGCGCAGGCCGGCCTGGACGTTCTCGAACGTGACGTCGTAGACCGGGTGGCCGTCGGCGAACGGGTGGTCGAGGCCGTCCAGCATCAGGTGTGCGGTCTCGGTGATGTCGAGCTCCGCGAACGTCACGCCCAGCGAGGTGGCCAGCGCTGTCGCGTTATTCTTGGTGTGCGCGGAGGTGGCGAAGCCCGGCATCGTGAAGGCGAGGATGTCGGTGCGCGGGCGGCCGAGCCGGTCCATGGCCCGCGCGGCGACGATCAGGGCATGGGTGGAGTCGAGTCCGCCCGAGACCCCAATGACGATCTTCGGCTGGCCGATGGCCTTGAGCCGCTGCTCCAGCCCGCTGACCTGGATGTTGTAGGCCTCGTAGCAGTCCTGGGCCAGGCGGGTTGCGTCCGCGGGAACGAAGGGGAAGCGGGCCAGCGGCCGGCGCAGCCCGAGGTCGCCGGTGGCGGGAACCAGCTCGAAGGTGACCGTGCGGTACTCGCCGGTGCGGTCGGCGTGGGCGCGGCGGTTGTCGTCGAAGGTGCCCATGCGCAGGCGGTTCTGGACGATGGTGCCCAGGTCGATGTCGGCGATGGACGCCCGCGGGCCCGACGGGAACCGCTCGGATTCGGCGAGCAGCGTCCCGGTGTCGTAGATGAGCGTCTGGCCGTCCCAGGAGAGGTCGGTGGACGACTCGCCCTCACCGGCGGCGGAGTAGACGTAGCCGGTGATCAGCCGGGAGGAACCGGACGCGCAGAGCAGCTTGCGTTCCTCGGCCTTCGCGACGGTGATCGGGCTGCCGGAGAGGTTGGCGATCAGGGTCGCGCCGGCGAGCGCTGCTTCTGCGCTGGGCGGGATCGGCACCCACATGTCCTCGCAGATCTCGACGTTCAGCACGAAACCCGGCACGTCCTCTGCAGCGAACAGCAGGTCGGAGCCGAACGGCACATCCTCGCCGGCGATGCGGATCTCGCCGGTGACGTCGTCGCCGGGGCCGATCTGGCGGCGCTCGTAGAACTCGCGGTAGGTCGGCAGGTACGACTTCGGCACGACACCGAGCACGCGTCCGCGGTGGATCACGACGGCGCAGTTGTAGATGCGGTTCAGGCTCACCAGCGGCGCACCGACGACGACGATGCAGCCGAGGCCCTCGGTCTGCGGCACGAGCCAGGCGAGGGCGTCCTCGACGGCAGAGAGGACGGTGTCCTGCATCAGCAGGTCCTCGATGGAGTAGCCGGAGAGGGTGAGCTCGGGGAACACGGCAAGGCTTGCGCCGGCCTCGGCGCACTCTCGCGCCTGCGCCAGAACGGTCTCGGCGTTGGCCAGGGGTTGCACCATGCGGATCGGCAGTGTGCATGCGGCCACCCGGGCGAACCCGTGGCTGTAGAGGTTGTAGAAGTCCATTGCTGCGGCCCCTTGCTGCGGTGTCGCCTCAGCATGCCACGCTGCGGCCCCGGATCGGTGAGGATGGACCCATGAGCACCGTGCTGGCAGTCGACACCCCGGACGGACCCGGGGAGCTCGTGATCGCCGAAGCTGCCTCCCCCCTTGCCGGCCTGATTCTCGGGCATGGCGCCGGGGGCAGCGAGGACGCGTGGGACCTTGCGCTGCTGGCCCGCGGGTTGCCCGCGTTGGGCATCAGAGTCGCCCGCTACCGCCAGCCGTGGCTGGTGGCAGGACGCAAGGTGGCCGGCCCGCCGGCGAGCCTCGACCGCTGCTGGCTGCCGGCTGTGGCGTTCGTTCGGGGCCTGTGGCCGGGGGTGCCCCTGTTCGTCGGTGGACGCAGCGCCGGTGCCCGGTGCGCGTGCCGCTGTTTCTCGGCCGGCGACGCCGGGCTGGTACTGCTGTCGTTCCCGCTGCACCCACCGGGCAAGCCGGAGAAATCGCGGGTGTCGGAGCTGGCTGGTGCTGGTGGCCCAGCCCTGGTGCTGCAAGGGGCTTCGGATCCGTTCGGGAGCCCGTCCGACGTCGCCCGGGCCCTCGCCGACGCCGGTTACGCGGGGGAGCGGATCGTTCCCGTTCCCGGAGCGACCCACTCCCTGGCGCCTGCGAAGAGCCTTCCCGCCACCAGGGTCGCCGAGCGCGAGCAACTGCTGATCGCCTCGGTGCTCACGTTCATGGCCGACGCCCTCGACCCCGTCCCCTCGTCGGAGTAGCCCTCCACCCGCCTCCACCCCCCCTCCACCCCCCGCAAGCTGTGACTAATTCGCCGACATCCGCGAAAAAGTCACAGCTTGCGGGGAGTGTGGGCCCAAACGGTCCCTGAGGAGCTTCGCGAGCGGAGCGAACGAAGCGTCACGAAGGGCCGCCGCCACCACTCAGCGCTGGGCTGCCTCGCGGGCAAGGAGCGAGCGCTTGACCTCCACACCCCAGGCGAAGCCGCCAAGGCTGCCGTCGCTGCGTAGTACACGGTGGCACGGGACGAACAGGGCGGGGGCGT
>JAOATP010000167.1 GCA_030158185.1 Propionicimonas sp. | reverse complement strand
GCGACGTCGGGGTTCTTCTTCTGCGGCATGATCGACGACCCGGTGGACCAGGCGTCGTCGAGGGTCGCGAACCCGAACTCGTGGGTGCACCACAGGATGACGTCCTCGGCGAGGCGGGAGAGGTCGACCCCGATCTGGGCGAGCACGTAGGCCTCCTCTGCGACGAGGTCGCGGGACGCCGTGCCGTCGATGCTGTTCGGGACGGACCCGGCGAAGCCGAGGTCGGCTGCGACGAGCTCCGGATCGAGGCCCAGCGACGTCCCGGCGAGCGCGCCGGAGCCGTACGGGCTGATCGCCAGCCGGGCGTCGAGGTCGCGGAGCCGCTGCAGGTCGCGGACCAGCGGCCAGGCGTGCGCGAGGAGGTGGTGGCTGAGCAGCACGGGCTGCGCGGACTGCAGGTGGGTCCGTCCCGGCATGACGGCACCGAGGTTGGCCTCCGCCTGGCCGGCCAGCGCGCCGATGAGCGCGCGGACGTCGGCGGCCAGCACCTGGTTGGCGTCGCGGAGGTAGGCCCGGATCAGGGTCGCGATCTGGTCGTTGCGTGAACGGCCGGCGCGGAGGCGTCCGCCCAGCTCCGGGCCGACCCGCTCGATCAGGCCGCGCTCGAGGGCGCCGTGCACGTCCTCGTCGGTCTCGGCCGCGGTGAAGGCGCCGGAGGCGACGTCGGCGTCGAGCACCTCCAGGCCTGCGGTCATCTGCGACAGCTCCTCAGCGGTGAGCAGGCCCGCAGCATTCAGGGCGCGCGCGTGCGCGCGCGAGCCGGCGAGGTCGTGCCGCGCGAGGCGCCAGTCGAAGTGGGTCGACCGGCTGAGCGCGAACATGGCCTCGGCAGGGCCGCCGGCGAACCGGCCGCCCCAGAGGCGTCCGGCTTCCGTGGGATCGGTCATCGATGCCCTTTCAACTGGTGTGCAGGTTGAGGAACGTCTCGGCCATCGCTGAACCCCCGACGGGGTCCCTCGTGACGATGACCACCGTGTCGTCCCCGGCGATGGTACCGAGCACGGAGTCCCAGGCGACCTTGTCGATGGCCGAGGCGAAGAACTGGGCTGCACCCGGTGGCGTGCGCAGCACGGTGAGGTTGGCCGAACCCTCGGCGGACAGCAGGAGCTCGCCGCACAGCCGGGCGAGCCGGGCAAGGGTCGCAGGGGCGCCCGGCGCGTGCTCGCCTGCGAGCAGTGCGTAGGCGAGTTCACCGGTGGGCGTGCGGACGCGGACGGCGCCGAGCTCCAGCAGGTCCTTGCTGAGCGTGCCCTGGGAGACGGCGATGCCGTCGGCAACCAGCCGGGCGGCGAGCTCCGTCTGGCTGCGGATGGCCTCGCGCTCGATCAGCTCCGCGATCCGTGACTGCCGGGCGTTCTTCGTCACCGGCGTCCGGAACTCCGTCATCGGTGCTCCAGGAGCGACGGCAGTGCTGCGACGAACGTGTCGAGCTGGGCATCGGTGATGATCAGGGGCGGGGCCAGCCGCAGCACGTGCGGCCGCGGGGCATTGATCACGAAGCCGGCGTCGAGTGCTGCCCCTGCGACAGCCGGCGCGATCGGGTCGGTCAACACGACGCCGCGCAGCAATCCCCTGCCGCGAACAGCCCTCACCCCGGGATGGTTCAGGGCGAGGATCTCCGCTGCGAGCCGGTCGCCGGCTGCTGTGGCCCGCTCGAGTAGCCCGTCGCGTTCGATGATCCCGATCACGGCGAGGCCGGCGGCCGCTGCCACGGGGTTCCCGCCGAAGGTGGTGCCGTGCGAGCCGGGGCCCAGCAGGGACGCAGCCGCACCGGTGGCAACGCAGGCGCCGATCGGGAACCCGTTACCCAGCCCCTTGGCGAACGTGACGATGTCGGCGGTGACGCCGGAAGCAGCGCTGGCCAGCCAGGCTCCGCACCGTCCGATGCCGGTCTGCACCTCGTCGATCCAGAGCAGTGCACCGGCGGCTGTGGTCAGCTCGCGGGCGGCACGCAGGTAGTCCGTCGGTGGCTCCACGACGCCGTTCTCGCCCTGGATCGGTTCGAGGATCACGGCTGCGACGGTGTCGTCCAGCACGGCTGCGAGGGCTGCGGCGTCGCCGTAGGGCACGAACGTGACCTCACCGGGCAGCGGCTCGAACGGCTCCCGGTAGGCAGGGTTGGCGGTCAGGGCCAGGGCTCCGAGGCTGCGGCCGTGGAACGCGCCCTCCATCGCGATCAGCCGGGTGCGTCCGGTGCGGCGCGTGATCTTGAAGCCGGCCTCGTTGGCCTCCGTCCCGGAGTTCGTGAAGAACACCCGCGCCTCCAGGCCGGGAGCGTTCACGGTCGCGAAGGACGTGAGCCTCTCGGCGAGGGCGATCTGGGTGGGCGTCGCGAAGAAGTTCGACACGTGGCCGAGGGTGGAGAGCTGCGCGGAGATCGCGCCCAGCACCTGCGGGTGGGCGTGGCCGAGGGCGTTGACGGCGAGCCCGGCCAGCAGGTCGAGGTACCGGTTGCCGTCGGCGTCCCACAGGTGGGCACCCTCGCCGCGCACGAACACCCGCTTCGGCGGACCGAAGGTGTTCATCAGGGCATGGCCGTAGCGCGAGGTGAGTTCCGCCTGGCTCCCCGAGGCTGCGGCGACGGTCATGACACCAGCTCGCTGATCGCCGAATCACCCAGCACCATCGTGCCGATGCCCTCGTCCGTGAAGATTTCCAGGAGCAGCGAGTGCGGCACCCTGCCGTCGATCACCGTTGCCTTCGGCACCCCGGCCTCCACAGCGGCGAGGCAGGCCTCCATCTTCGGGATCATCCCTGCGGCCAGCGTCGGCAGCATGGCTGCGAGGTCGGCAGCCCGGATCTGCCGGATGACCTCTGTCGAGTTCGGCCAGTCGGCGTACAGGCCGGCGACGTCGGTGAGCACGATCAGGCGTTCGGCGCCCAGCGCCGCAGCGATGGCCCCCGCTGCCGTGTCGGCGTTCACGTTGTGCACGAGGCCGTCCTCGTCGGGTGCGACGGTGGCGACGACGGGGATGCGTCCGGCGTTGATCAGGTCGAGCACGGCCTCCGGACGGACCTCCGTGACCTCCCCGACGAGGCCGAGGTCGACCTCCTCCCCGTCCAGCTCGATGCCCTTGCGCTCGGCGGTCAGCAGTCCGGCGTCCTCACCGGAGAGGCCGACGGCCAGCGGCCCGTGGGCGTTCAGCAGGCCGACCAGCTCACGGTTCACCTGGCCCATCAGGACCATCCGGACGACGTCCATGGCCTCGGGGGTGGTCACCCGCAGCCCGCCCCGGAACTCGCTGGCGATGCCGAGGCGCTTCAGCATGGAGGAGATCTGCGGCCCGCCGCCGTGCACGACGACCGGCTTCACGCCCACCGTCCGCAGGAACACGATGTCCTGGGCGAAGGCTGCCTTCAGGGAGTCGTCGATCATTGCGTTCCCGCCGTACTTGATCACCATCGTCTTGCCGACGTAGCGCTCCAGCCAGGGCAGGGCTTCGATCATGATGGCCGCCTTGCTGGCCGCATCGATCATGTTGAGTACTCCGCGTTCTCTTTGACGTAGTCATAGGTGAGGTCGTTGGTCCAGATCGCGGCAGCGGCGTCGCCGGCGTGCAGGTTGACCTCGACGAGCACCTCCCGCCCCTTCTTCAGGTCGACCTCGGAGCGGTCGGCCCCGAGCTGGCCGTCGACGAACACCCGGACGCCGTTGAACGCGACGTCGACGTGCTCGGGGTCGTAATCGGCAGGCACCGTCCCCGCCGAGGCGAGGACCCTGCCCCAGTTGGGGTCGTTGCCGAAGATCGCGCACTTGAAGAGGTTGCTGCGGGCAATCGCGCGGGCGACGGCGAGGGCGTCGGCCTCCGTCGCAGCACCCTCGACGCGCACCTCGATGTCGTGGGCCGACCCCTCAGCGTCGGCAAGCAGCTGCTTGGCAAGGCTCGCGCACACCCCGGTGAGCGCCTCGGAGAACTCCGCGGCGTCGGGAGCGACCCCGGAGGCGCCGGAGGAGAGCACGAGCACCGTGTCGTTGGTGGACATGCAGCCGTCGGAGTCGGTGCGGTCGAACGTGAACCCTGTCGCCGTGCGCAGGGCTTCGTCGAGCTGCGCGGCCTCGACGACAGCATCGGTGGTGATCACGACGAGCATCGTCGCCAGCGCCGGCGCGAGCATGCCCGCGCCCTTCGCCATGCCGCCGATGGTCCAGCCGTCCGGAGAGGTGTGCACCTCCACCTTCGTCACGGTGTCCGTGGTCAGGATCGCCTCAGCTGCCGAGGCACCGCCGGTGTTGGCGAGGTCCTGGGCCGCCAGCTCGATGCCGGTGAGGACGGCGTCCATCGGGAGCCGCGCGCCGATCAGCCCTGTGGAGCACACCGCCACGTCGTCGGTGGCGCAGCCCACCTCCGCCCCGGTCCACTCGGCCATCTTCTTTGCGTCATCGAAACCCGCGGAGCCGGTGCAGGCGTTGGCGCCACCGGAGTTCAGCACGACGGCTGCGAGCCGTCCGTCTGCGACCGCCTGCCTGCTCCAGGTGACCGGAGCGGCCTGGAAGCGGTTGGACGTGAACACGCCGGCCGCGTGCGCGTCGGGCCCGGAGTTCACGACCAGGGCAAGGTCGGGGCGCCCGGAGGCCTTCAGGCCTGCGATCACGCCGGCGGCGACGAAGCCCTTCGCTGCGGTCACACTCATGGAGCTACTCCGATCGTGGTAAGGCCGAGGCCCTCGGGGAGCCCCAGTGCGATGTTCATCGACTGGATGGCGCCACCGGCGGTGCCCTTGGTGAGGTTGTCGAGGGCGACGACGGCGACCAGCCGCCCGACGTCCGCGTCGACCGTGACCTGGACGTGGACGGCGTTGGAGCCGATCACGGACTGGGTCTGTGGCCACAACCCCTCGGGCAGCAGGTGGACGAACGGCTCGGCACCGTAGGCGGCGTCGTAGGTCTCACGGACGACGGTGGCGGGCACCGGCGAGGCAAGGGGTGCCGTGACGGTGGCGAGGATGCCCCGCGACATGGGCACGAGGACCGGCGTGAACGAGAGGGTCGGTGCTGCCGCCCCCAGAAGGGTGAAGTTCTGCAGCATCTCCGGGACGTGGCGGTGCACTCCCCCGACGCCGTACGCGCTGGCGGAGCCCATCACCTCGGAGCCCAGCAGGTTCGCCTTCAGCGCCTTGCCGGCACCGGAGGTACCGCTCGCGGCAACGGCGACCACGTCCCTACCCGTGACAAGGCCACCGACGAGGGCCGGCAACAGGGCCAGCGTCACCGACGTGGGGTAGCAGCCGGGAACGGCGATGCGCCGGGTGGCTGCGAGCACGTCGCGCTGGCCGGGCAGTTCGGGCAGCCCGTAGGGCCAGGTCCCGGCGTGCTCGCTGCCGTAGAACTTGCGCCACTGCCCCGCGTCGACGAGGCGGTGGTCGGCACCGGCGTCGACGACGAGCACGTCCGGTCCGAGCTCTGCAGCGACGGCTGCCGACGTGCCGTGCGGCAGCGCGAGGAACACCACATCGTGGCCGGCGAGGTTCGCTGCAGTGGTCTCGACCACCGTGCGGTCGGCCAGTGGCAGGAGGTGCTGGTGGTGGGAGAGCAGGGACGTCCCCGCACTCGCGCCGGCGGTGAGGGCACCGATCTCCACCTCGGGATGGGCCAGCAGCAACCGCAGCAGTTCACCGCCCGCATATCCGGTGGCCCCGGCCACCGCGACCTTGATCGTCATAGGCATGACTATGCCGCATATGGAATGGATATTCCACTCCGGTGTCGGCGTGGCGCCCCGTCTGGGCTACCATGCAGGGCGTGCCGCTCACCGCCATTGGCATCAGCCACCACCTTGTCTCCCTCGACGACCTGGCAGGACTCACCCGGGTCGCCGAACAGGTGACCGCGGCCCTCGACGCCGACACGTCGCTGCTCGGACACGTGTTGCTCACCACCTGCAACCGGTTCGAGATCTACTTCGAGGCGGACTCCTTCCACGGCGCGCTGGAGGATGTGCTCGGCACCGTCAGGGCATCGCTCCCTGCCGCAGCCGGCCGCCTTGTCGAGCAGTTCGAGGTCTACCCAGGACAGGCTGCTGTGCAGCACCTGCTGGAGGTCACCGCAGGGCTGGACGCGATGGTGATCGGCGAGGCGGAGATCATCGGCCAGGTCCGCGAGGCGCTCGCCGCAGCCGGAAGCCTTGCCGGCCCGTCACTCACCCGCCTCTTCCACGCAGCACTCACAACGGCCAAGGCCGTCACGGCGCAGACGGAGCTCGGCGCTGCCGGTCGTTCGATCGCAACGGTCGGCCTCGAGCTCGTCGAGAAGCGCCACTTCGCGCTGGCCGGACGCCGGGCGCTCCTCGTCGGGACCGGCAGTTACGCGCGGGTCGTCACCGCAGCACTCGTGCGACGCGGCTGCACCGATGTGACCGTCTACTCCCCCACCGGGCGCGCGGAACAGTTCGCAGCCACCCACCCTGTGCGGCCCGTCGGTGAGGAAGGGCTGGCTGTGGCGATCGCCGGCACCGACCTGCTGGTGGCCTGCAGCGGAGGCGCCGCGACGACCGGCAGCCTGATCGGTGCGGGGCTCCTCGCCGATGCGCGGGCCGGAGTGCTCGCCGTGCTTCCCGTCCTCGACCTCTCGCTCACAGGCGACATCGACCCGGAGGCAGCAACCCTCCTCCGCGTCGACCTGATCGACCTCGAGGAGATCGGTGCCCACGCCCCTGCCGAGCAGGCGGCGGCAGTACTCGCTGCGCGCGACCTCGTGACAAGGGGTGTCGACACCTACCTGCACCTCGAGCAGGGAAGGGCAGCGACACCGGCCGTCACGGCGATGCGGGCCCACGTGAGCCAGTTCATCGAACGCGAGATCGAGTCGGCCAACCGTCGCTACGACGCCGAGACAGCTGCCGCCGTTGCCCGCTCGCTGCGACGGGTGTCGAACGCGCTCCTGCACACCCCGTCCCTGCGGGCGGCGGAGCTCGCCCGCAGCGGGGAGCTCGCGGACTACTCGCACGCGCTGCAGACCCTGTTCGGCATCGAGATCGAGGCGGAGGCGTGACGGCTGTCGGCACGACCGCGCCGCTGCTGGCTGCCTACCGCGGCGAGCCGGTGACCCGGCGTCCGGTCTGGTTCATGCGGCAGGCCGGACGCTCCCTGCCCGAGTACCGCAAGCTCCGCGAGGGCACAGCGATGCTCGACGCCTGCCTCAACCCCGACATGGCTGCGGAGATCACCGTCCAGCCGGTGCGCCGGCACGACGTGGACGCGGCCATCTTCTTCTCCGACATCGTCGTCCCGCTCCGCCTTGCGGGAGTGGACGTCGACATCGCTCCCGGCGTCGGACCGGTGCTGGCACACCCGGTGCGCAGCGCTGCAGACGTCGACCGCCTGCCCCACCTCGACCCTGCAGCGCTTGCTCCGGTTGCCGAAGGTGTCGCCGCAGCGGTCGCCCTGCTCGGCGACGTGCCGCTGATCGGCTTCGCCGGCGCCCCGTTCACGCTGGCGTCCTACCTCGTCGAGGGCCGACCCAACCGGGAGCTTCCCGCGACGAGCGCACTGCTGGCCGAGGATCCTGCAACGTGGCACCGGCTGCTCGACTGGGTGGCCGACCTGACCGCAGCCTTCCTGCGCGCGCAGGCGGACGCCGGGGCTTCAGCCCTGCAGCTGTTCGACTCCTGGGTCGGCCGGCTCTCCCCCGAGACCTACACCCACGCCGTCCAGCCGCACTCCGCCGCGGTCTTCGCCGCCGTCACGGACCTCGGCCTGCCACGCGTGCACTTCGGCACGGCCACGCGGCAACTGCTGCCCGCCATGCTCGAGGCCGGCGCAGACGTGGTCGGTGTGGCCAGCGACATCGGGCTCGACGAGGCCAGCGCGCTGCTCGGCCACCGGGTCCCGCTGCAGGGCAACCTCGACCCCGCACTGCTGTCCGCCGACTGGGCGAGCCTCGAAGCAGCGACCCGTGACATCGTGCGACGCGGCGAGGCGGCACCCGGCCACGTGTTCAACCTCGGCCACGGCGTCCCGCCCGACACCGACCCCCTCGTTCTCACCCGGCTCGTCGAGCTGGTGCACTCCATTCCCACAGGACAGGTCGACTGACATGGCACACCCGGCAGGCATCGGCGCAGTGAAACCCGATGGTTGGGCCTACCAGCGATCGCCGATGATCGTCTACTGGGAACTGACCAACGCCTGTGGGCTTGCCTGCCGGCACTGCCGCGCCACTGCCATGCCGGACGCTGCCCCCGGCGAACTCACAACGGCACAGGCGATCGCCCTGCTCGACGACATCACCGGCTTCGGCGATCCTGCCCTCGGTGAGGCGCTCCCGCACGTGGTGATGACCGGTGGGGACCCGCTGCGCCGTTCCGACCTCGCAGAGCTCATCGCCGAGGCCCAGGCCAGGGGCATCGGTGTGTCGCTCGCTCCTGCGGTGACGCCCCTGCTGACCCGCGAGAAGATCCTCTGGATGAAGGAGATCGGCATCCAGGCCATCTCGCTGTCCCTCGACGGCTCCGACGCCGCGCGCCACGACGGCGTCCGGATGGTGCCCGGGACGTTCGACGCCACCCTCGAGGCTCTGGACACCGCAGCGGAGGCAGGACTGCCGGTGCAGGTGAACACGCTCGTCACAGCTGCCACGGCCGCCGACCTGCCCGCGATCCACGACCTGCTGAGCGCGCACACCCTGCAGCAGTGGAGCCTCTTCTTCCTGATCTCCATCGGACGCGGCACAGAGCTCACGGAGCTCTCGCCCGGCGAGGCGGAGCGGGTGCTGATCTGGGCGCAGCAGGTGGGACGCGGCTCGGCGTTCCGCGTGAAGACGACAGAAGCCATGCACTACCGCCGGCTCGGCGCGGCTGCTCTGCTGCGTGCCGGCAAGAGCAAGGAGGACGTCGAGGCGCACCCGATGGCGCGGGCGTTCGGCATCCGCGACGGCAACGGCATCGTGTTCGTCTCCAACACCGGCGACGTCACCCCTTCCGGGTTCCTGCCGCTGGCTGTCGGCAACGTGAAGGACTCATCGCTGGTCAGCCTGTACCGCGACGACCCGGTGCTGCGGTCGCTGCGCGACCCCGACCAGTTCAAGGGACGCTGCGGGACCTGCGAGTACCGCGACTGGTGCGGCGGCTCCCGCGCCCGCGCCTACGCCTGGACCGGGGACCCCCTGGAATCCGATCCGCTCTGCCCCTACGTCCCCAAGGGTGGCAGCCTGTGAGGCTGCTCGTCATCGGTGGCGGGATCACCGGGCTGGCAGCGGCCTGGGAGGCCGTCCGCAGCTCGAACGGACCGGCGGAGGTGCTGCTCGTCGAGGCGTCCGGACGGTTCGGCGGCAAGGTGCACACCGAGCACACCGACGGGCTGCTCATCGAGCACGGCCCCGACTCGTTCGTCGCCTACCGGCCGGCAGCCCTGCAGCTCGCTGAGGAACTCGGGCTGTCCGGCGACGTGATCTCCACCAGCGGGACGCGAACCGTGCACCTGCGGGCGCGCGGGCGGCTGCAGCCCATGCCCGCCGGCATGGGAATGGTGCTGCCGAGCAGGTTGTGGCCGTTCGTGACCACGGGCATCCTCTCCCCGGCGGACAAGCTGCGCGCCGGCGTCGACCTCGTCCTGCCGCGGCGGCTGGTCGCCGGTGAGGACACCTCGATCGGGGCGTTCCTGCGCGCCCGGCTGGGCGCCGGCATCGTCCGCCGGTTCGCCGACCCGATGATCGGCGGCATCTACGGCGCAGGTGTGGACGAGCTCAGCCTCGACGCCGTGCTGCCATCGCTGCGTGCCGACGAGCTGGCCCACCGCAGCCTGATGCTCGCGTCACTGGCCCAGGGCCGGAAGGCGCGGAGCAACCGGACCGCTGCCGGCGGACGGGGGCCGGGTTCACCGTTCCGGACGTTCACCGGCGGGCTGGGCAGCCTCGTGGACGCCCTCGTCGACCGGCTGGTCGCTGCGGGTGCCGACCTGCGGCTCAACACGTGCGTGACGGAACTGCGCCCCACCGGCCAGGGTGCGGACGTCCTCCTGGACGACGGCAGCGTCGAGCCGGTGGACGCCGTCATCCTTGCCGGTGGAGTCACGAGCTCCGCTGATCTCCTTGCCGTGCCGGCACCCGAGTCGTCCTCGGCGATCTCCGGGATACCACTGGCCACCTCAACGGTCGTGACCTTGGCGTATCCGGCGGCTGCCTTCACCACACCGGTCACCTCCCACGGCTGGCTGGAGGCGGACCACGCACCGATCAGTGGCATCACCGTCAGCTCTGCCAAGTGGGCAGGGCGGGCCCCGGCCGACACGGTGCTGATCCGGGCGTTCGTCCCCGAGCGCCTCGGTGCGATCGCCCTTGCCGATGAGGAAGAACTCCGCTCGGCCGTCATCGGCCACCTGGCCGCTGTGCTCGGCGCGGCCGAGCCGAGCCTCGTCCGGGTGGCCCGCTGGCCGGCGATGATGCCCAAGTACATCGTCGGGCACCTCGAGACGGTGGCCACCGCCGAGGCCGGGCTGGCACACCTGCCGAACTGGCGACTTGCCGGCTCTGCTGTCCGCGGCGTCGGGGTCCCCGACTGCATCGCGGACGGAAGGCGGCAGGCTGCGCTCGCACTCTCCGGCGCGGCTAGGGTCGGAGCATGACCACCGCACCGCACGAGGGCCTCAGCTACACCTGCTACGCAGTGTTCAGCCGCCGGCAGGCAGCTCCCGACACCGTTGCCGCAGACACCACTGCCCTGCTGGCGGACCTCTCCGCCGGTGGCATCACCGTCCGCGGTCTCTACGACGTCGCAGGCATGCCGTCCTCCGCCGACCTGCTGGTCTGGATGCACGGACCCTCCGCCGCAGCGCTGCAGGAGGCGATCCGCAGCTTCGAGAGGGACGCCTTCGCCGGCACGGCCGAGCTGGTGTGGTCGGGCTTCGGCGTGCACCGCCAGGCGGAGTTCACCCGGGAACACGCCCCGGCGTTCATGCTCGGCATCGAGCCAAAGGCCTGGCTCACCGTTTACCCCTTCGTCCGGTCCTACGAGTGGTACCTGCTGCCGGAGGACGAGCGGCGCGCCATGCTGGCGGAGCACGGCCTCATGGGGCGCGACTACCCGCAGGTCTCCGCCAACACCGTCGCAGCCTTCGCGCTCGGGGACTACGAGTGGCTGCTCGCGCTCGAGGCAGAGGAGCTCACCGACCTCGTCGACCTGATGCGGCACCTCAGGGCATCCGACGCCCGACGCCACGTGCGCCTGGAAGTGCCGTTCTACACCGGCCACCGGGTTACGGCCTCCGACCTGCCGCGGATCCTGCGATGATCACGGCCGTGGACACCAGCACCGGTACTACGCTGAAGTACGACGCCGTCCTGCTGCTGGGGTTCGGCGGTCCCGAGGGCGAGGAGGAAGTCCTCCCGTTCCTCGAGCGCGTCACCGCCGGACGCGGGATCCCGACCGAACGCCTCCGCGAGGTGGGCCAGCACTACTTCACCCTCGGTGGAGTCAGTCCGATCAATGCGCAGAACCGGGCCCTGCTCGCCGCGCTGCAGGCCGCACTGGAGGCGGAGGGCTTCGGGATCGAGACCGTGCTGGCGAACCGCAATTCGCCGCCCTTCGTCACCGACGTGGTCGCCGACCTGGCGTCCCGTGGGCACCGCAGGGTGCTCGCCGTTGCGACCGCCGCCTACTCCGGCTACTCCAGCTGCCGCCAGTACCGCGAGGACCTCGGGCTTGCGCTGGCGAGCTCCGGGGTCGATCTCGAGGTGCGCAAGCTCCCATCGTTCTATGACCTGCCCGGGTTCGCCGGCACCATCACGGAGCTGGTGCTGGCCGCACTGCCGGCCGGACTCGACCTCGCAGCCGACTCGACCCGGCTCGTCTTCACCACCCACTCGGTACCGACCAGCGCTGCCCGCGCGGCCGGTCCGCAGGGCGACGCCTATGTCGACCAGCATCGCCGGGTCGCGGGGAAGGTCGCTGAAGGCATCCGTGCAGCGACGGGCATCTACAAGCCATGGGACCTCGTCTACCAGTCGCGCAGCGGCCCACCGTCCGTGCCCTGGCTCGAACCGGACGTGAACGACGCGCTCACCCAGCTCGCAACGGACGGGGTGAGCACCGTTGTGCTGGTGCCGATCGGGTTCCTCTCCGACCACATGGAGGTGATCTGGGACCTCGACACCCAGGCCACCCAGACGGCAGCAGAGCTCGGCATCCAGCTCGTGCGCACGCCGACGGTTGGCACCCACCCGGGATTCGTGGACGGCCTCGCCGGGCGGATCGCCGAGGAATTGCGCACGGGATCGCCCGATCCGGTGCCCGGCCAGCGCTGCTTCGGCGGGTGCTGCGCCAATCCGCGCAGCAACGCCCCCGTCGTACCCGGCCTCGCCATCGACCCACTGCCGTGAAGCTCCGCCTCGCCACCCGTGGGTCGGCACTGGCCTGGACGCAGTCCGGGCACGTCGCCGACGCCCTGCGCGCCCGCGGCCACGAGGTGGAGCTGGTCCGCGTCACTACCCAAGGCGACGTGTCCGACGCCCCGCTGGCCAGCCTTGGCGGGGCCGGGGTCTTCGTCGGCGCCGTCCGTGCTGCTGTCGTCTCGGGCGACTGCGACCTCGCCGT
>JAOATP010000166.1 GCA_030158185.1 Propionicimonas sp. | reverse complement strand
GAACCTAGACTGACGGAACCAGAATCCGGCGGGCTGCCAATTACCCCATACCCCATCGTCGGCAAGCGGCTGGGCGATCTGCTGGTTCACAGCTGATCGTGTCCACTCACAGACTTGCCGGCCCGGTAAGGCCGGCGAGGAGTGACTTTACTAGACCTCGGCCGGGCCACCAAACCGGACTCCCGGAGTGGTCGTTGCGAGGTTCATCCGCCGCGCCAGCCAGATGGCGGCAAGCGCGAAAAGCCCGAATCCCACGAGGGCCCACACCAGGGCGACCCAGCTGGTGACTCGATTGGTGTAGGTCGCAACCATGGTCCCGGAAAGGGCCGCGTAGCCGAACGTCAGCAGGTTGTTGACCACGTGGATGGCGATCCCGGCTTCCAGCCCGCCGGTCCTGGTCACCAGCCAGCCGGCCAGTATCCCGAACGCGAACGCATAGATGAACGCCGCAACGTCACCCGAGTTGTGGAGAAGGGCGAAGATGGCTGCCGAGCCAACCACCCCGAACCACGGGCTGTTGGGTGCCGTCGAATGGATGGCCTGCAGCAGGTAGCCGCGAAAGAAGTATTCCTCTGCTGCTGCCTGCAGCGGTGAGGTGAGCACGATCGCGATCACGTACCACCAGAACGCTGGCTCGGGATGAACAACCCAGGGCTGCCCGATCTGCGAAAGGAACCACGCTCCCCCGAAGATCACCAGGGCAGCGCCGGTGGCAATGAACGCGTACCTCCACCGGAATCCCGGCTGCACCGAGTGAAGCCAGCGCGGGCTGAACCGGTGGATGAAGAGAACAAGGGCCATGCTGATCGGGATCAAGGTCGCAAGACCCAGGTGGGTGGCCACCATCCCCGAAGGCAGCGCGAAGTTCTTGGCTGCGTCACCGTAGGACGCCAGATCGCCGCCGGTGCCGGACAGTGACCAGAAGAGGGTCAGGACAGCCCACGCCACCAGCGGAGCAGCCATGAAGTACGTGATCAGGCCGAGCATGCCGCCGCCGATGCCGAGCGAGATGGTCCGCCACCGGGCCACCAGGGGCGCGTCGACCATCAGCACCTCGGGGTAGGTCACCCCCGGCAGCGGTTCGTGCTTCACCAGCGTGGAGAACCGGGCGCGGAACACCTTCGCGAGTTCCGACACCTCAGGCGTCCTCTGCCACAACGGTGTTCGTCAGCGTGCCGATCCCGCTGATGGTGACGCTGATGCGGTCGCCGGGCACCATCGGTCCGACGCCTGCCGGGGTGCCCGTGAGTACGACGTCCCCGGGCAACAGGGTCGTGAAGGAGCTGATGTAGCTGATCAGCTCGGGAATCCCACGCACCATCTGGCTGGTGCTGGCTGCCTGCACCGGCTCGTCGTTGAGGCTGGTCAGCAGGTCGAGCCGTCCGGCCTCCTCGATGCTGATGTGGGTGGCGATCCAGGGTCCGAGTGGGCAGAAGCTGTCGAAGCCCTTCGCCCGCGTCCACTGCCCGTCGGCGTTCTGCAGGTCGCGGCAGGTGACGTCGTTGGCAACGGTGTAGCCGAACACGACGTCGGTCACGCGCTCCGGCGGGACGCGGCGGCAGATCCGTCCGATCACGACGGCGAGCTCGCCCTCGTAGTGCAGGTTCTCGGTCTCCGGCGGATGCACGATCGGCTCGAACGGGCCGATCACGGACGTGTTGGGCTTGAAGAACAACAGCGGGCTCTCGGGCACCTCGTTGCCCAGTTCCGCCGCATGCTCGGCATAGTTGCGTCCGACGCCGATGATCTTGCTGCGCGGAATGACCGGCGAGACCAGCCGGACGTCTGCCAGCGGCAGCCGCTCCCCCGTGTAGTGGACGGGACCGGCGAGCGGATCCCCGGACACGACGGCGATGGTGTCGGGGTTCGGCCCCTGGTCCTCGGCCAGCTCGACGACCCCGTAGGTGGGATCGCCCTGGGCGACGAATCGTGCAATGCGCATGGCGGTCAGCTTACGGGCAGGCCTGTGACCCTCCGGTTCAGGCCACGACGTTGAGCAGGGGCTCCCCCGCAGCGAACCGGGTCAGCTGGCCGCGCACCATTCGCTCCATCCGCGGCCAGAACGCACTGCTCTGGCCTCCGACGTGAGGACTGATCAGCACCCCCGGCGTCCGCCAGAGCCCGTGGTCGGCTGGCAGCGGCTCGGGGTCGGTGACGTCGAGGGCCGCCCGGATGCGTCCTGAGCGGGTCTCCGCCAGCAGGGCCTCGGTGTCGACCACCTTGCCGCGGGCGACATTCACCACCAGGGCACCGTCGGGCAGGAGGGCGAGTTCCGCCGCCCCGATCAGGTGCTCGGTGGACGGGGTCAGCGGCGTGATCACGAACACCACCTCGGCCTGCGGCAGCAGGGAGTGGAGGTTCTCGATCGGTTCGACGGGCACGTCGCCGCTGCGGGCACGTCGGGCAACCCGGGTGATCGATCCCAGCTCGAAACCGGCGAGGCGCTGCTCGATCGCAGCCCCGATCCTTCCGTATCCGATGATCAGGACGTGCCGGTCGGCCAGTGACGTGGTGAAGTCGTTGCGCCAGCTGCCGGTGGGCATGTTGCGGGCGTAGAGGTCGAGGTGGCGGGTGCTGGCGAGGGCGAGCGCCACAGCGAGTTCGGCCGTGCTGGCGTCGTGCACCCCGGCAGCGTTGCAGAGCTGGACGCCCTCGGGCAGGAACGGCAGGTAGTTGTCGTAGCCGGCGCTGAGCAGCTGCACGGCCTTGAGGCTCTTCATCTCGGCAACCCGCGACATCACGGGAATGGGCGGCTTCATGTACGGCGCGACCAGGAACTCGACCTCTGCTATCGAGTCCGGCCATTCGCCGTCCGCGAGGAAGCAGTCAACGGTGAGGTCTTCGGGGAACGGACCGAGCGCGGCCGCAGCCTCGGCAAGGTCGGTATAGGGCAACCAGATGCATCCAGCCATGTCCCTACCCTAGGGTGCGAGGCATGAGCACGTTCGACGCAGTGGAGCTGATCCGGACCAAGCGGGACGGAGGTCGGCTCGGCGACGAGGCCATCGACTGGCTGATCCGGGCCTACACCGATGGTGTGGTCACCGACGAGCAGATGTCGGCAATGGCGATGGCGATCTTCTTCCGCGGCCTCGACGGCACGGAGCTCACCCGCTGGACCAACGCCATGATCGACACCGGTGAGCGCATGGACTTCTCCAGCCTCAGCCGACCCACGGTCGACAAGCACTCCACCGGCGGTGTCGGCGACAAGATCACGTTGCCACTGGCGCCGCTCGTGGCCGCGTGCGGCGCAGCCGTCCCGCAGCTGTCCGGACGCGGTCTCGGCCACACCGGCGGCACCCTCGACAAGCTGGAAGCCATCCCCGGGTGGCGTGCGAGTCTCACCAACGCGGAGATGCTGGCCCAGCTGGAGTCGGTGGGCGCCGTCATCTGCGCCGCAGGAGCCGGGCTCGCCCCCGCGGACAAGAAGCTCTACGCACTCCGCGACGTCACCGCGACCATCGAGTCCATCCCGATGATCTCCGCCTCGATCATGAGCAAGAAGATCGCCGAGGGGACAGCGTCCCTCGTGCTGGACGTGAAGACTGGCGCCGGCGCGTTCATGAAGACCTACGAGCAGTCGAAGGCGCTGGCAGAGACCATGGTGGGCATCGGCAAGGCAGCCGGGGTCAACACCGTCGCGCTGATCACCAACATGGACACCCCGCTCGGACGCACGGCCGGGAACGGCCTCGAGGTCGCAGAATCCGTCGAGGTGCTTGCCGGTGGCGGTCCGGCCGACGTCGTCGAGCTCACGCTGGCGCTGGCACGGGAGATGCTGGCCTGCGCCGGCATCGACGCCGACCCTGCTGAGGCCCTCGCCTCCGGCAAGGCGATGGACGCGTGGAAGGCCATGATCCGCGCCCAGGGCGGCGACCCGGAGGCCCCGCTGCCGGTCGCGAAGCACACCGAGGTCGTGTCGGCCGAGTCCGACGGCTACGTGTCACGCATGGACGCGATGGCTGTCGGGCTGGCCGCCTGGCGCCTGGGCGCCGGCCGAGCCGTCCAGGGCGAGCAGGTGCAGGCCGCGGCCGGTGTCACCTGGCACGCTGCCGTCGGCGAGCAGGTGCGCGCAGGACAGCCCCTGTTCACGCTGCACACCGACACCCCCGAACGCATCGGTCGTGCGAAGGAAGCGCTGGTCGGCGCCGTCGACTATTCAGCCACAGCGCCTGAGCTGCGTCCGGTGGTGCTGGAGCGGATCAGCTGACCCCCACCCCTCCGACTTGTCAGAACCACGGAGGGCTATAGCCCCCTGAGATTCTGACAACTCGGGATTGGGGTCAGACCTTGGGGTCAGACCTTGGGGTCGGACTCGTGGGTGAGGCCCCACAGGTAGCCGTCGTGGAGGGCCTCCCAGGAGGCCTCGATGACGTTGGTGCCCACACCGACCGTCGTCCAGGTGCGCTCGCCGTCGGTCATGTCGATCAGCGTGCGGACGATCGCGTCCGTGCCGTGGCCCTGGTCGAGGATGCGCACCTTGTAGTCGGTGAGCTCGAAGTCGTCCACATGCGGGTAGGCGGCGTTGAGGGCCGAGCGCAGCGCCACGTCCAGCGCGTTCAGTGGCCCGTGGCCCTCGCCGACGAGGTTCTGGGTGATGCCCTTCGCGCGCACCTTGACCATCGCTTCGGAGTCGCCCTCCGGCTTCACCTCGTGGCCGGTCAGCACCCGCCAGCTGAGCACCTCGAAGAAGTCCTCGAGGATGCCGAGCTCCTCGCGCAGCAGCAGCTCGAACGACGCGTCCGCCGACTCGTAGGAGTAGCCGTCCATCTCGCGGGCCTTCACCTTGTCGGTGATCTGCGCGGCCAGCGTCCGGTCGGACAGGTCGTAGCCCAGCTCCGAGCCCTTGATCTGCACGTTGGCGCGCCCTGCCATGTCGGAGACGAGCATGCGCATGTCGTTGCCGACCAGCTTCGGGTCGATGTGCTGGTACAGGTTGGCGTCCACCTTGATGGCGGACGCGTGCAGCCCGGCCTTGTGCGCGAAGGCCGAAGCCCCCACGTAGGGCTGGCGGTTGTTCATCGCGACGTTGGTGACGCCGGCGATGGCGTGGCTGATCCGGGTTGCCTCCGCCAGGGCTGCGGCGGGCACCAGCGGCCAGCCGTACTTCAGCTGCAGGTTGGCGACGACGGTGATGAGGTTGGCGTTGCCGGTGCGCTCCCCGTGGCCGTTCATTGTGCCCTGCACGTGCATCACGCCGGCTTCGACGGCGGCGAGGGTGTTGGCGACGGCGCAGCCGGTGTCGTTGTGGCAGTGGATGCCGAGGTCGACGCCGATCTGGGCTGCTGCGGAGACGATGTCGCCCATCCAGGACGGCAACATGCCGCCGTTGGTGTCGCACAGGACGACGACCTCCGCGCCGGCCTCGGCGGCGGTGCGGACGACCTCGAGGGCGTAGTCGGGGTTGGCGCGGTAGCCGTCGAAGAAGTGCTCGCAGTCGACGAAGACCCGGCGGCCATTGGCGACGAGGTGGCTCACCGTGTCCGCCACCATGGCGAGGTTCTCCTCCAGCGTGGTGTGCAGGGCGCGGAAGACGTGCTCGTCATGGCTCTTCGCGACGATGCAGATCACCTCGGTGGACGCGTCCAGCAGCGCCTGCACCTGCGGGTCCTCCGCAGCGGTGGCGCCCACCTTGCGGGTGGCGCCGAAGGCCACCAGTTTCGCGTTCTTCAGCTTCAGTTCACCACTGGCTGCGGCAGCGAAGAAGGCGGTGTCGTTGGGGTTTGCGCCCGGCCAGCCGCCCTCGATGAACCCGAGTCCCAGCTCGTCCAGGTGGCGCGCGATCTTCAGCTTGTCGCTGACACTCAGCTGCAGGCCCTCCTGCTGGGCACCATCACGCAGGGTCGTGTCGAAGACGTGGAAGACGTCGGGGGCGGCGGGCAACGTTGTCATTCGGGCACCTCGGTCGTCTTGCGGGGAATCATCGGGCGAGTCTGCCTTCCTCGGCTCCTGTTACGGCTTCGTTTCACCGCGTGAGACTACCGTCTCGCAGGACGGTTGATTTCAGCTGCGGGAGCTTGTAGACAGTCCCCTATGGCAACACTGCTCCACCGAGGCGTCACCGTCCATAGCGCAGGCGAACTGCCCCCGCTCGGCAAGAAGCTCCGACCGTTCCTCCTCACCGGAGCCGACCTGACCGATTTCGGCTCGGAGATCGCCGTCGGCCGCCGGCTCGTGCTGAACATCTTCCCCAGCCTCGACACGGGCATTTGCGCGATGAGCGTCCGCCGGTTCAACGAACTCGCTGCCGGCCTCACCGACACCCTCGTGCTGTGCGTCTCGGCGGACCTTCCCTACGCCCACAAGCGGTTCTGCGTCGCCGAGGGCATCGAGAACGTCGCCACCGGTTCGACGTTCCGCTCCGGCTTCGGCCTCGACTTCGGGCTGACCCTCGTGGACGGCCCGATGCGCGGCCTGCTGTCGAGGGCCGTGATCGTCACCGATCGGGACCTCACGATCCTGCACACCGAGCAGGTGCCCAACATCAGCCAGGAGCCCGACTACGACGCAGCGCTGGCCGCGCTCGCCTGAGGATCAGCAAACCTGCTGCAGCCAGCCATGCGTGTCGGGAACTCGTCCGTACTGGATGTCGAGGATGGCGTTGCGCAGCGCGAGGGTCTTCGGCGAGCCGTTCTCCGGCAGGCGCCACTCCCCCTTGGTCGACTTGAACGCGCCGATCGGGGTGACGACGGCTGCCGTCCCGCAGGAGAACGCCTCGACGGTCGTGCCGTCGGCGATGCTGTCGAACAGCTCCTCCGGGGCGATCCGGCGCTCCTCGGGGGTCAGGCCGAGGTCGGCCGCGACGGCGAGGATCGTGTCCCGGGTGATGCCCTCGAGGATCGTTCCGGTGAGCGCAGGCGTCACCAGCTTGCCGTCGGCTGTGACGAGGAAGACGTTCATGCCGCCCAGCTCCTCCACCCGGTCCTTGTCCGCTGCCTCGATGAACAGCACCTGGGAGCAGCCGTGCTCGTACCCCTCGTACTGCGCGATCAGGGACGCCGCGTAGTTGCCGCCGCACTTGGCAGCCCCCGTACCGCCGACCCCGGCGCGCGCGTAGGTGTCGGTCACCCAGATGTCGACCGGCTTCACGCCGCCCTTGAAGTAGGGACCCGCCGGCGAGGCGATCACGCTGAACATGACCCGCTGCGCTGCCCGCACGCCGAGGAACACCTCGGAGGCGAACATGAACGGACGCAGGTAGAGGCTGCGCTCACCGGTCGCCTCCGGCACCCAGCGGGCGTCGGCCTTCACAAGTTCCGCGACCGCCGTGACGAAGTCGTCGACGGCGAGCTCCGGCAGCATCAGCCGGGCTGCGGACGCCTGGAACCGGCGCGCATTCGCCTCCGGCCGGAACAGGTGGATCGAGCCGTCGGCGTGCCGGTAGGCCTTCATCCCCTCGAAGACCTCCTGGGCGTAGTGCAGGACGGCGGCAGCCGGATCCATCAGGAACGGCCCGTACGGCTTGACCTGCGCCTCACCCCAGCCGCCTTCGCTTGTCCAGGTGGCCACGGTCATGTGGTCGGTGAAGTAGTCACCGAACCCCGGATCGGCAAGGACCCGCGCGACGTCGTCGCGGCTGGCCGGAGCGGGATTGGCGTGCAGCGGAAAGCTCAGGGACATGGGCGCATGTTACCGCCTTCGGGCCGAGTTTCCGTGAGACGGAATTGTCCGGTTGGTGGGCGCCAAGTAGCCTCGCGCGGGTGAGCCCAGCAGACACCAGCACGCCCGTCATCTCCGTCATCGCCGGCGACGGCATCGGCCCGGAGGTGGTCGCAGAGGGCCTCAAGGTCCTCACCACCGTCGTCGGTGACGACGCCTTCGACTTCGTGCACCACGACCTGGGGGCCGAGCGCTGGCTGCGCACCGGCGAAGTGCTCCCTGATGCTGTCATGGAAGAACTGGCACAGAGCCGGGCCATCATCCTCGGCGCCGTCGGTGCCGCGCCCGGTTCCACGTCCATCCCCAGTGGCCTCCTCGAGCGCGGCCTGCTGCTGAAGCTGCGCTTCGCCTTCGACCACTACGTGAACCTGCGCCCGTCGAAGCTCTACCCGGGCGTGGCCACTCCCCTAGCCCCCGAGGTCACCGGGCGCGGCCCGATCGACTTCGTCGTCGTCCGCGAGGGCACCGAGGGCCTCTACTGCGGCAACGGCGGCGCCTTCCGCGCCGGAACCCCGTACGAGGTGGCCACGGAGGTCAGCATCAACACCGCCCACGGTGTCGAGCGCGTCATCAGGGACGCCTTCGTCCGCGCTGAGGGCAGGCGCAAACACGTCACGCTGGTGCACAAGCACAACGTGCTGGTGAACGCCGGCGGCCTGTGGAACCGGCTGTTCCAGGTCGTCGCTGCCGAGCACCCGGACGTCACCACCGACTACCTGCACGTGGACGCCGCGACGATCGCCCTCGTCCAGGACCCGCAGCGCTTCGACGTCATGGTCACCGACAACCTGTTCGGCGACATCCTCACCGACCTGGCCGCAGCCGTCACCGGGGGCATCGGCCTTGCTGCCAGCGCCAACATCAACCCCGAGGGCGCCTTCCCTTCCATGTTCGAACCGGTGCACGGTTCAGCACCGGACATCGCAGGCAAGCAGCTGGCCGACCCAACGGCGACGATCCTCTCCATGGCACTGCTTCTCGACCACCTGGGACGCGGCACGGACGCCCGGCGCATCGAGGCCGCCGTCGACGCCGACATCGTCGAACGAGGCACGGCCAGGCGCCCGACGTCGGTTGTGGGGGACGACATCGCCGCGCGCCTGCGCTAGCGGATCGGCTATCGTGTTGCATCGGATCGGGCCTGGACGTCCGGCACCCCCGCCGGTCCGCTGAGCCTGATTCCTGCCTCACCGCCACCGAAGGAACGTCGTGCCGCCGGACCACAGCACCTCACCGTCGCGCAACCGGATCCTCGTGCGCGCCCACCAGGGACCGTTCGACAACTACAGCATCGTGCAGACGGCCGCCCGGCAGAACCTGGGCGCCAACGTCGGCAACCTGCTGTTCTCCCACTCCATCTACCGGCTGCTGGGCACAGCTGAGGCATCGCTGGAGGTCGACAGGTTCAAGAACACCAATCCTGGGTGGGTGAACGACAACTTCGACGTGGTGGTGCTCCCGTTGGCCAATGCCTTCCGGATGAACTACGTCGAAGAGCTCGACAAGATGTCAGCGATCATCGAGCGGCTGCGCATTCCTGTTGTCGTCGCCGGCGTCAACGCCCAACTCGGATTGAAGGCCACCCAGCCGAAGGGCGGCATCGGGGCCCCGGTGACCCGGTTCGTGCGTGCAGTCCTGCGGAACAGCCCGAACATCGGCGTCCGTGGCGAACGGACGGCGACGTACCTGCGAAGCCTGGGATTTACAGACGACGAGCTCGTCGTCGTCGGGTGCCCGTCCATGTACACCTACGGGCCCGACCTGCCCGCGCCGCGGCTGCCGGAAGCGATCACGAGCGACTCGCGGCTGTCATTGAACCTCTCGCCGTACGTCCCGGGGATCGGCGATCTCGCCCTCGCCCAGGCCGAGAAGTACCCGCACCTGGTCTACACGGCGCAGGACCTGCCCACCCTTGGACTGCTGCTCACGGGTCGCTACCAGACGCACTTGCCGGTCCGTGCGGGCTTCCCCGCCAGCCTGGATCATCCCCTGGTGGCCTCAGGCCGCATCGTGATGCCGGTGAACGTCCCCAGCTGGCTGGAGCACCTGGCGGGATTCGACTTCTCCTACGGCACGCGGATCCATGGGAACATCGCCGCGATCCTTGCCGGGACGCCGGCCTACGTGCTCGCCCACGATGCCCGCACCGCGGAGCTTGCCGACTATCACGCCATCCCCCACCGGACGGTGGGCAAGGACATCGCCACCCTCGACGCAGCCGAGCTCTATGCTGCGGCCGACTACACCGCCATGCTCACCCGGCACCGCGAGACCTGGGCCGGGTTCGCCAGCTTCCTGGAGATGCACCACCTTCGTAGCGTCTACAGCCCTGGGGCGAAGCCGGGCGACTTCGATGAACGGATCAGCCTGATCCGCTATCCCCCGGTCGCCACCGTGCAACCACACCGCGGGGCACAGGTGTTGGTGACCAGGGCGGCCGTCATTGTTGAACGTCTGTTCAAGACGGTGCGGTACTACACCCTGAAGCTCCTCGGCAGGCCGACCAAGTAGCGCTAGTCGCGCGCTTCCGCTCGTGACCACAGGCTTCGGCGCTGCCCGGTGAACCGGCCGGAGAACCACCAGATCAGCTCGACGAGCACGGCGGCGACAAGGCCCGCCCACAGGCCAGTGGTCATCAGGGCGACGTTGCTCGGGTCGAGTTGCGGGTCGAACCGGGCGAGGAAAGGCCAGGCAGCGATCCAGCCCGGCACCTGGTAGGGAAGCCAGAAGATCGTCAGGAAGGCCATCAACCCGCAGGCTGCGATCATCACCAGTTTCCACCACTCGTAGGGACGGGCGGCGACGATCATCACCCAGGCGCCGGCGATCATGAGGGTAAGGAGGGTCGCGGTGCTGGCCTGGGTCGTCCGTGTGGCGTCGGCGCCGGCCGGCGCGATGACCAGCAGGTACGCGACGAAGGTCGCACCGGCCACCACCACCCCGGACGGCAGGGAGAACGTCATCACACGGCGCAGGAAGCCCGGCCGCGCGCGTTCAGCGTTGGGCGCGAGCGCAAGGATCGACGCGGGGATGCCGATGGTGAACCAGCCGACGAAGGAGATGTGGATCGGCACGAACGGGAACGGCAGCTGCCACACGGCCACCAGCAGGGCAAGGATGATCGAGTACATCGTCTTGGTGAGGAAGAAGTTCGCCACCCGCTCGATGTTGCCGATCACGCGGCGGCCCTCCGCGACGACGTGGGGCAGCGTGGCGAAGCTGTCGTCGAGGAGCACGAGCTGGGCGACCGCGCGGGTGGCCGCAGCACCGGAGCCCATCGCGACGCCAAGGTCGGAATCCTTGATCGCGAGCACGTCGTTCACGCCGTCACCAGTCATGGCGACCGTGCGTCCCTGAGACTGGAGTGCTGCCACCATCTGTCGCTTCTGGTGCGGTGTCACGCGCCCGAAGACCCCGGCCTCCCCCACGCGTCGGGCGAACTCCGCCGGGTCGTCCGGGAGCGTCCGGGCGTCGATCACCTCGCCGGTGTCCAGGCCGAGGGAACCCGTCACCGCCCCGACCGACGTGGCGTTGTCGCCGGAGATCACCTTGACGGCCACCCCCTGCTCGGCGAAATAGGCCAGCGTCCCGCGGGCCTCCGGGCGCACCTTCTGCTCCAGCACAACCAGGGCTCGGGGGACGACCTTGCCGGGTGCACCGGCTGCGTCCACCGCCTCGTCGGCCTCGCCGAACAGCAGGACGCGGCGCCCGGTGGACCCCACCACCTCTGCCCTCTCGGCGGCGTGACCACCGGCCGCGCCAAGGACGTCGGGGGCACCGAGCACCCAGTTCCCGTTCTCACCGAACGAGATGCCCGACCACTTCTTCGCCGACGTGAACGGGGCCATGCCGGTCACGTCCCAACCCGGCCCGTCCAGCGGCAGCGCGTGCGCGACGGCCTGCACCGATGCGTTGGGACGCGGATCCGCGCCGGCCAGCTGGGCCAGTGCTGCACGGATGCGCGCCTCGTCCCCGTCCAGCACTTCGAGCTCGCCGAACTGCAGGCCGTTCTCCGTCAGGGTGCCGGTCTTGTCCGCGCACACCACGTCGACGCGGGCGAGGCCCTCGATGGCAGGAAGTTCCTGCACGAGGACGTTGCGCTGGCCGAGCCGGACGACGCCAACGGCGAAGGCAAGCGAGGTGAGCAGTACGAGGCCCTCGGGGACCATGGGCACGAGGGCGCCGCCGATGGCGAGAACGCGGTCCTGCCAGGTGCCCTGGTTGCGGGTCCACTGCACCCAGACCGTCGCAAGGCCGACCGGGATCAGCAGCCAGGTGATCAGCCGCAGGATCTGGTTGATGCCGGTCTGCAGCTCCGACTTCACGAGCGAGAACTTGCTGGCCTCGGCCGTGAGCTGGGCTGCAAAGGACTCAGCACCCACGCGCGTCGCCCGGAAGGCCCCGACGCCGGCGACGACGAAGCTGCCGGACATCACCTGCGAGCCGGCCTCCTTCAGCATCGGGTCGGACTCGCCGGTGAGCAGCGACTCGTCGACCTCGAGGTAGCTGGCCTCGATGACCTCGCCGTCGACGATCACCTGGTCGCCGGGTCCGATCTCGATCAGGTCGCCCAGGACGACCGCCTCGCGGGCAAGTTCGCGGGTGACGCCGTCGCGGCGGACCATGGGCTTGCCCTCGCCGACCACGGCGAGGCTGTCCAGCGTCCGCTTGGCGCGGAGCTCCTGCACGATGCCGATGCCGGCGTTGAAGATGATCAGGAAGCCGAACAGGGCGTTCACGATGGAGCCCGTGCTCAGCACGAGGATGAACAGTGCCATCAGCAGGAAGTTGATCCTGGTGAACACGTTCGCACGCACGATGTCCCACGTGGTGCGCCCCGAGCGTGGCGGCAGGTTGTTCACCTGCCCGGCCTTGACCCGTTCGGCGACTTCCGCCGCGGTGAGGCCCGGGTTGGTCTGAGCGGCGATCGTCATGCGCGCTAGCTTGCCAGACGCCCCCGAACCCGCCCTAGACCCTCGTCCACGCCGCGC
>JAOATP010000165.1 GCA_030158185.1 Propionicimonas sp. | reverse complement strand
TGGCCCCCTAAATGGGCCCTTGCTCCGGTATTTTGGGTTGAACGGGCACTTTTCGGGAGCGCGGGGACGGGGGGACGGGGGGTGGCGCTGGGTGGCTCAGGGGGTGGTGGTCGCCGTCGGCTCGGCTGCGCCGGTCACTGTGGCCGACGGGACGGGCGTCTCGGTCGGCTGGGTGACCGTCGGCGCCGGCGTGGTCGGCTGGTCGCTGACCGACGGTGTCGGCGTCACGGACGGCGTCGTGGCGGTCACCGACGGTGAGGGCGTCGGCTTCGGCGTCGGCGTGGACCTGCGCTCGCGCACCACCTGGGAGATCGTCGTTCCGTCGCCACCGTCAAGGGTGCGGCCGAGGCCCAGCTCGACGACGGTGATGGCGACGAGCGCGACGAGGAACATGGCGGCAACGCTCAGCCCCATCACCTTCCAGAGCCTGCGG
Source organism: Propionicimonas sp. (assembly GCA_030158185.1). Lineage (GTDB taxonomy): Bacteria > Actinomycetota > Actinomycetes > Propionibacteriales > Propionibacteriaceae > Propionicimonas. Next base: position 12,310 of record JAOATP010000165.1, on the reverse strand, counting down.
CGCGAGTCCTCGCTCCTGCCCGCTCGCGCCGGCTCGACACGGGTCGGCTCGCCTGCGTCCGCCTCCGGTTGCGGATCAAGGCCGGGCAGGGTGGGACTCGCCTCGTCACCGTCGAGGGTGTGGACCGCGTCCCTGTCGTAGTCGGCTGACGTGCGGACCCGCTCGTAGCCGCGGCTGATGGCGCCAGCGACCTTGCGATGGGTCCTGTCAAGGCCGGCGCTGTAGAGCGTGCCGCCAACGCCGCCGATGATGCTGGCGACGGCGGCCCCGATGAGGGTGCCACCGACTCCCAGTCTGGATCCGATGGCAGCGGCCGTCACGGCGGCGAGTGCTCCGCCGGCGAGCTGCGGCCACGAGAAGGAGACCTTGATCGGTTCCTTCGGTTCGGGCTCGGTCTGCTTCTCATCCTGCGTCACTGTGGCTGTCTCTCCTGGTCGGGGTCCGACGTTCAAAGGTAGCCGGTGCCCGCGAAGGTCAGTCGTGCACGCCGACCTGGTCGGCGATCAGCCGGGCGATCGAGCGCGCAGCCTTCGGCTTCGCGACCCTTCGGCTGGCAGCGGCAGCACGTGCACGTTCCGCCGGATCCTCCACCCAGCGCCGGACCGCTTCGACGACCTCACGCGGACGCGGCGCCCAGACCCCGGCGTGCTCGTTGACGACGTAGCTGACGTTGCCGTCCTCCTGGCCGGGGAGGCGTGCGTACAGCACCAGCGGGAGCCCGCTGATGAAGGCCTCGCTGATCGTGCCGGGACCGGCCTTCGTGACGAGCATGTCGGAGGCGGCCATGAACTGCGGCATGTTGGAGGTGAACCCGTACAGGTGCACCGGCATGTGCCAGTCGACCTGCTGCAGGTCCTCCCGCAGCTCGGTGTTGCGCCCGCAGATCACCACGAGGGTGGCGTTGAGCCGGGCCTCGTTGATGGCCTTCGCCACCCGCTTCAGCGGCCCCATCCCGTCCCCGCCGCCCACCAGCAGGATCACCGGCAGGTCGGTGCGCCACCCCTGCTTCTCGCGCCAGGCGTCCCTGTCGACGAGTTCCTCACTGAACCGGTCGGCGACCGGCAGGCCGATCACACGGAGGTTCCCCTCGGGAATGCCGTAGTCGATGCCCTTCGCCTTCGCCTCCTCCGTCGCGACAACGACGAGGTCGGCGCGGCGGTCGAACCAGAACGCGTGCGTCGAGACCAGGTCGGTGACCACGGTGATGTAGGGCCGCGGCGACTTCCGCATGGCGCGCATCAGGGTGGTGTTCACCAGCGGGTGCACCGAGACGATCAGGTCGCAGGGATTCTCCTTCACCAGCCGCTGCGCCGCGCGGCGCAGGTAGGGGTAGGCCAGCTCACTGACGGCCTTGGTGCGTCCCTTGCCGTCGGACACCTTGAACGAGAAGCCCCAGGCCTGCGGGACCCGCGAGATCGGCGGATAGATCTCCGGCGCGAACTTCAGCGGCTTCGGGTAGTACTCGCGGAAGAAGTCGACCTTGGTCGACTCGAACCTTCCGGGGAACTCCAGGTCGAGGGCCTCGATCATGGCCTCCGTGGCCGACCGGTGACCACCGCCGGTGTCGGAGAACAGGAACAGGATCCGCTTCTTGGGCTCGGACGGGCCCTCGGGGTCCGACGTGGCACTCATCTGCACTCCAGTTGCTCCGCCATTGGTTCTCCCCGAGCATCGCACAGCCAGCCCGGTGGCAACAAAGGATGCGCAGACCGGATTGGATCGGGACGGTTCCCAACTCAGTCCGCGAGGCGCTGGAACAGGAGGTGGTCGGAGTAGACGCCTGCGATGGCGAGGTAGCGCGGCGCATAGCCGAACTGCTCGAAGCCGTTGCGTCTCAGGACGGCCTGGGAGGCCAGGTTGTCGGGCAGCGTGCCGGCCTCCACCCGGTGCAGTCCGAGCTCGCCGAACGCGAGGTCCACCAGCTCACCGGCTGCCATGGTTGCAAGGCCGCGGCCGGTCGCCTGCTGGTCGAGCCAGTAGCCCATGCTGGCCGACTGGAAAGGACCGCGGACAATGTTGTTCAGGTTGATCCGGCCGGCGACTTCGCCATCCCCGTCGAGGATCACGAAGGGCTCCATCAGGCCGCTCGCCGCCGACTTCAGGGCCTGCGCCACAGCCTGACGCTGCCCGGCAGGAGTGAAGTAGCTGTCGGGCCGCACCGGCTCCCAGGGCGCGAGGAACTCCCTGCTGCGCGCCACGAGCACCGCGAGACGTTCCGCGTCGCCGATGTGCAGCGGACGCAGGTGGCTCATCCGAGGATCTCGTAGCGCTGCAGGCGCTTGCGGTCGGCCTTCGACGCTGACGCCTGGAGGCTGAGGAGTTCGGCGTAGATGCCGTCGGTGAGCGCGAGCTCGGCCGGCGTGCCCATCTCGTCGATGAGGCCGTCGCGCATCGTGATGATGCGGTCGACCGAGCTGATCGTGGAGAGCCGGTGGGCGATGATCAGCGTCGTCCGGTCGGTCATCAGCTCCTCGAGGCCCTCCTGGACGAGGCGCTCGGCCTTGGAGTCCAGCGAGCTGGTCGCCTCGTCGAGCACGAGGATCGGTGCGTCCTTCAGCATCGCCCGCGCGACGGCGATCCGCTGCTTCTGGCCGCCGGAGAGCTTGACCCCGCGCTCGCCGATCTCCGCGTCGTAGCCGCCGGGCAGGGCAATGATGAACCCGTGCGCGTGCGAGCGTCGTGCGGCCGTTGTGATCTCTTCATCGGTGGCGCCCGGACGGCCGTAGGCGATGTTCTCCCTGATCGTGCCGGAGAACAGCGCCGGGTCCTGGAAGACCACCCCCACCTGCGAGCGCAGTTGCGCCAGCGGCACCTCCGTCACGTCCCTGCCGTCGACCCGCAACTGGCCACCGGTGAGGTGGTAGAGGCCAAGCAGCAGGCTCGTCAGGGTGGTCTTGCCGACGCCGCTCTCGCCGACGAACGCCACCCGCTCGCCCCTGCGGACGTCGAAGCTGAGGCCGCGCAGCACGTCGCTGTCCTCACCGCTGTACGCGAAACGGGCGTCGGTGAAGCTGACCACCGGCTGCCCGAGGGGCGTCTGCAGGGCGCCCACCTGCGCGTCCGCCGAGGGGATGCCCTCGAACTCGGCCGTCTCGTCCATCACCTTGAAGTAGTCGATGCAGCCGGTGATTGCCCGCTGCGAGGAGTCGACGAGGAAGCTCATGCCCTGCACCGGCTGGCGGGCCATGTTCACCAGCTGGATCAGCAGCACCATCACACCGAGGGTGAAGGCGCCCGAGATCGTGGAGGTGAAGATGATCGCGTAGATGCCGAAGAAGATCAGGTTCAGCGCGCCCCGCCGCACCACGTCCATCTTGTGCCAGTACGCCGACTGCTCCCGTGTGATGCCGATGGTCGTGTCGTAGCGCCCGTTGAAGTGGGCGAGTTCACGCGGCTCTGCGACGAAGCTCTTCACCACCCTGATCTGTCCGACGACCTCTGCGAACCGTCCGCCGGCGATGTCGAACTCGAGGTTCTTCGCCTTCTCCATCTTCTGCCAACGCTTGGACGTGAGCGCTGTCAGCCAGGTGAACAGCGGGTACATCGCCAGCATCATCAGTGCCAGCCACCAGGAGTAGAACCCGATGATCACCAGCGAAGCGAACACGCTCAGCAGCATCGGCAGGAAGTTGTTGGCGAACATGTTCAGGAAGCCGGTGGTCTCGGTGATCGAGCGCTGCAGCCGAGAGATGATCGTGCCGGTGAGCTCGTTGTCGAAGTAGCGCTGCGGCAGGCGCAGCAACTTCTCGAAGTAGTTGCGCGAGAGGATCGAGCGCAGCCGGATGCCCATCACGTCGCCGAGGTAGCCGCCGATGTTGCTGATCAGCGTGTTCGCCACATCGACCAGCAGCAGCAGGAAGGCCAGCCACAGCACGGCCGCGATGCTGCCGCCCGAGCCCTGCAGGCCGGCAACGACCTCGTCGGTCGCAGCCTTGATGATGAACGGCACGGCAAGGCCGGTCGCTGCGACGAGCACGCCGGAGGCAACGATCGCGGCGTAGGCCGGAAGCAGCTCCCTCGCCTCGCTGAGGATCCTGATCAATGGCCGCATTGGCCGATGTTCTCACGACCCGCCGACACTGCACACCGCAGGGTTACCCGGTGGCCACCCGTGCGCGGCCGTCCGTCACTCCTTGATCTGCACCTTCGCGTTCAGGTTGGGCAGCTCGATGTAGGTCTGGCCCGGGGCCATCTTCAACGGGCTGCCGTCGGCGAGGGTGAACTGGAAGACCTCGTTGACAGCGCCCTTCGTCCAGTTGCCCGTGACGTACTTGCCGCCGTGGGCGTAGTAGAAGGTGCCCTTGGAGTTGATGATCTCGTGGATGGGCTCGAAGTGGTGGCCGGGCTCGGTCGAGATGCGCCCGCTCTCATAGATCTTGCCGAAGATCTGCTTGGCCCGGATGATCATCACGTTGTCGGTGGCGACCCGCGTCCCGCCGGCGAGCACGTGCGGGCCCCACGGCATCGAGCGCAGGTACTTCTTGGACTTCGCGCTCCACGTGTAGGTCATGTTGTAGGAGTTCCCCTTCTTCCAGGGGACGCTCACGACGGCGGCAGGCTTGCCGGACACGGTGGTGCTGACTTCCTCGTCGCTGGCGGCCCACGGGAAGTACATCTGCTGCGGCCCGTCGGCGAACTTCTTGGTCGCCTTGGCCAGCACCTTCGGGTGGCAGGAGACGGCGCGGTCGTAGTAGGTGATGCCGTTGATGCTCCGCACGCGGCTGCCGAGGATGCCGTACGCGCCGGGGGCACCCTTCTTCGCGTTCATGTAGGACATCATCGGCACGAGGTACTCGGTGAACTTCTTCGCGTAGTCGAGCACCCAGGGGTAGGCGCCGGTGTTGCCGATGATCGCCCCGATCGGGCTGAGCATGGGGATGTCGACCGGACGGATCGAGCGCACCGGGTTGACGGTGTCGGCGAACCTGGAGTGGAAGATCGGCACGAGCCGGGTGCTGGTCTTGCCCACCGTCGCGGGGTAACCGTCCATCTGGACGTAGACGATGTCCGCCTTGTCGAGGCCGATCTGCGGATGCTCGCCCTTGTTGTCGGGAACCTTGACGGCCACAGCGATGTGCTTGGCGTCGGCGGCGTTCTCGAGCACCTTGCCGGTCAGTGGCCAGCGCGGGGTGGTGTCCACCGGCGCCGTCGTCGCCGACTGGCTGGGGACGGGGGCGCTGCTGGTTGCCGGTGGCTGGGTCTGGGCCGGGGCGGGTGTTGCCGTGCAGCCCACGAGGGTTGCGCCGGCAACGCCAACAGCTCCGATGACAGCCGTACGACGACTCACCGCTTCCATGAATTCCTCCGTCTACTGCAGCCGTTGCGGCCGGTCGGGACGCGCTCGCTCCCCGCACAATGGTAGGGCGCGCGCCGCGCAGGTCCTGACGACGCGTGGTCAGGCGGAACAATCGATACCGGATTCACAGTGTCCGGGGACCGTCCACGTAGCATCACCGGCATGAGCCTGCCGCCGATGGGAGCGGTGAACCGCCTCGAGTTCTCGCGGCTGTTCGCCGACACGGCAGCGCTCTACCGTCGCTGTTTCCGGCCATTGCTGGGGCTGGGGGTCATCCCTGCGGTGGTCGCAGGCGGGACGGGGCTGGCCCTGGTCTGGCTGTACGCGACAACGCTGATGACCGCAGTGGTGTCGTTCAATCCTGCCGGGCTCGCGTCCGGGGCACTGCTGGCGGCTGCTGCCGCCTGGCTGGCCTCGCTGCTGGTCACCGTCCAGTGCGGGGCGATGGTCGCCCAGGTGGCGAGCCAGGTCGCCGACGGGAGGACCCCTGACCTGCGGGCGGCCTTGCGGGAGACGAGCACCCTCGTGCCGCGGCTCCTGCTGCCCTGCCTGGTGTTGAGTGCGGGGACGTGGCTGGTAGGTGCGGTCGGCGTCATCGTCGGGCTGAACGTGCTGAGCGCGGCACGGCTGTCCGCGGCGGCGGACCGGACGGCTGCGCTCTCGGCCGTCCTCACCCTGCTCGGCTCGGTGGCTCTTGCGGCACTGGCCTCCGTGGCTGTCACCTGGTGGCTGCGGGTGAAGCTGTTCCTGCTGCTGCCGGCAGCCAGCCTGGACAAGTTGCCCGGCTTCGCCCCGGTGCAGCGCTCGTGGCAGCTGACCCGGGGCATCGCCGGCCTCGTGTTCGGCGCCCTGTTCGTCGTCGGCCTGGCCGAGGGAGCAGCTGTCTGGATCGGCAGCCAGGTTGCGAGCGCGCTGGTCGCCCCACCCGCGGCCGCCGGTGACTTCGCCGGCCTTGTCACGCTCGTCTCACAGCTGATGCCTGCCCTGACGGTGACGACGGCCGTCGGCGTGGCGGTGACCGCGGTCACCGGGCCTTTCCTCACCGTGATGTCGACCCTGGCGTACCGCGGCCTGACGGGCTACCGGTTGACGCCACTCATGTCGGGATAGCGGTCGCCGACGGGGTCGCCGACGGCGTCGAGGGCAGCCAGTTGGTCGCCGGAGAGCTCGATGGCGTCAGCTGCCACGTTCTCCTCGAGGTAGGCGACCCGCTTGGTGCCGGGGATCGGAGCGATGTCGTCACCCTTGGCCAGCAGCCACGCCAGCGCCACCTGGCCGGGCTTGGCGCCGACCTCCGCCGCAACGGCGTCCACACGCTCGACGATGCCGATGTTCTTGGCGAGGTTGTCGCCCTCGAAGCGCGGGTTGAACCGGCGGAAGTCGCTGTCGTCCAGCTGGTCGAGCGAGCGGATCGTGCCCGTGAGGAAGCCGCGTCCCAGCGGGGAGTAGGGCACGAAGCCGATGCCGAGCTCGCGCACGACGGCGAGGATCTCGGCCTCCGGCTCACGCGACCACAGCGAGTACTCCGTCTGCAGGGCTGTCACCGGGTGGACGGCGTGCGCCCGCCGGATGGTCGCCGGCGCGGCCTCGGACAGCCCGTAGTGCCGGATCTTCCCCTCCACGATGAGCTCTGCGAGCGCACCGACGGTCTCCTCGACCGGCGTCCCCGGGTCCATGCGGTGCTGGTAGTACAGGTCGATGTGGTCGGTGTTGAGCCGCTGCAGCGAGCCTTCCACGGCGAGGCGGACGTTCCCTGCGCTGCCGTCGAGCCCGCGCGTGCCGTCGCCGCGGTGCAGGATCGTGCCGAACTTGGTCGCGACGACGACCTGGTCCCTGCGTCCGGCCAGTGCCCGTCCGAGCAGTTCCTCGTTGAGGTACGGGCCGTACATCTCCGCCGTGTCGAACAGGGTGACGCCGAGGTCGATGGCGCGGTGGATCGTCGCGATCGCGCCCGCCTCGTCGGTGCCCGCGCCGGTGTAGAAGGCCGACATGCCCATGCAGCCGAGGCCGATGCGTCCGACCTCGAGGCCGTTGCCGAGCGTTGCTGTTCTCATGTGTTTCTCCCTACCCGATAACCGACGGGCCAGTCAGGCCCGTCGTCGATGACTCTCTCAGGCTGCTTCCGGGCAGCCGAGGTCTGTGGCTGGCCGACGCCGGGCCGCGATCGGTGTCGGCGGCTCGATCGCCCGCTCGGACCGCCCCGCCACCTGCGCGGCGCGCAGGTCCTGCACGCGCTGCTGGAGCCACGTCCCGCGCTGTTCGGCCTCGAGCCGAAGCCAGCCGTTCATCGTTCCCCAAGGCATTGTGCTCATCGTGAATCCCTCCTCGTTGTTAGTGGTCTCTCACATTGTAAGAGCGGTATAACATGTTGGTCAAGAGCCAATGTATGATCGGCCTCACATTGAGGTCGGCGGAGGGAGGAGCGGGATGGGTTACCACCATGGCGACCTGCGCACAGCACTGGTCGACGCCGGCATCGCGTTGGTCGAGGAGGGCGGGTTGCCGGCCCTGTCCGTCGCCGAGGCCGCCCGCCGGACGGGCGTGAGTGCAGCCGCGCCGTACCGTCACTTCCCGAGCCGCCAGGACTTCGTGGTCGCGGTCGCCGCACGGGCGGCCCAGGACCTCGAGGCCACCATGCGCGCCGCGGCGGACGCCGAGGGCGACGATCCGGTGGAGGCCATCGCCGCAGCTGCCGCCGCCTACGTCAGGTTCGCGGCAACGCGGCGGACCGGCTTCGACCTTGTCTATGCACCCGAGCTCCGCGGCGTCCACGATGACGAGCTTCGCGAAGCCGGCCGCTCGATCAGCGACATCGTGCTGCTGCGCGCGATCGAGGCGACGGGGGGCGACTCCCGCGCAGCGGTCGGCGTCGTGCCGCAGTTCATGGTCGTTGCACACGGGGCGGCCTCCATGAACCGGATCGGCATCTTCAGCGACCTCGACTCCGCAGCAGCACTGGCTGCGAGGACGGTGCGCAGCCTCCTGCGCGGCGCGGCGACACCGGCCTCCTAGGGGCACACCCGCCCGAGCGGCCTAGGACCGGGCGCGCAGGTCGTCGATGGTCTCGCTCACCTGGGTCTCCCACAGGGTGGGTGCGAGTCCGAACCGTTCCTGCGCAGCGGTCGAGTCAAGGACGAACGGTCGCTCGAACTGGTGACGGGTCTCCCAGAGCTCGCGCAGCATCGGTGAGAACCAGCCGCCGACGCTGACCACGACGCGCGGCAGGGCCGAGATCCTGGCAGCAGGGACACCGGCGAGAGCGCCGACCTCCGTTGCGACCTGGCGGACCGTGCGTGGCGGCAGCGTCGGCACGTGCCAGGCCCGTCCCCAGCCATCACCGGTTGCCAGCGCTGCTGCCAGCGCGCCGATGTCACCCAGGTAGCTCCACGAGTGGGGCACGTCGAGGCCGCCGACCGGCATGCTCACCGGCTTCCCCGCTGCCGCCGGCCCGATCACGTAGGTGTTCAGCAGGCTGGTGCCCTCGCTCGCCCCCGGGCCGAAGTAGTCCGAAGGGCGCACCTCCGTCACGCGGCAGCGTCCCGCTTCGTGCGCCCGCAGGGCGTCGCGCCACATCTGCACCCTGATCCCGCCCTTGGTGCCATTCGGGTGCTGCGGCGTGTCCTCGGTCATCGGGGCGTCGACCCGGCCGTAGCCGTAGAGGTTCGAGATCGTCACCAGCCCCGCCCCCGACCGCTCCGCTGCGCCGAGGATGGACGCTGCCATCCCCGGCCACTCCTGCGCCCAACGCCAGTAGCGGCTGGGGTTCACGGCGTTCACGATGCTGTCAGCGCCGGTGACGGCTGCGTCCAATGTCGTGGTGTCGTTGATGTCGACGGCGCGGCCCTCCACCCCGTCCGGCAGGCCCTTCGGTCCGGAACGCGAGAGGACGACGACCTCCTGGCCGGCCTCGAGCAGCGACCGTGTTGTCGCCCTGCCGATCCCGCCGGCTCCGATGACCACGTGCTTCCCCATGGAGACTCCTTATGTGAACATTGTTCTCGCTTCTAGCCAAGCACCGAATGTGGCAAGATGCAAGAACACTGTTCACACTTCGAGGGGAGCGTCCATGGGGAAGCGTGCGGAGCACAGGGAGACCACGGAACGGGCCATCCTCGACGCGAGCCTGCGCCTGCTCGCAGAGGGCGGCGCGACCGGCCTCACCGTCCGCGGGCTTGCGAGGGAACTCGGGATGGTGCCGAGCGGGCTGTACCGCTACGCGGCCCACCGCGACGAGCTGCTCACCCTTCTGATCGCCCATGCCCACGGCGACCTCGCCGACCACGTGCGCGCAGCGCACGACCGGGTGGACGTGGGTGACCTGCGGGGGCGATGGCGGGCGATCGCCCATGCCATCCGGGAGTGGTCGCTGGAGCACCCGCAGGAGTTCGCGCTGATCTTCGGCACCCCGGTGCCGGGGTACCACGCCCCGCCCGAGCGGACGGAGGAGCCGGGCACCCGTGTGCTGGTGCTGCTCGCGCGCCTGGGATCGGACGCGGAGGCCGCAGGGCTACGGCCCGTGCTCGGCGAGCGCTTCGACGCCGCAGCCGGTGCCGGTGCTGCGCCGGCCCTCGCCTTCATCGCCCAGGCCGGCCTCGTGCTCACCCCGACGACGGCGCTGGCCGGCATCAGCGCCTGGCAGCTCGTGATGGGCTCAGTCCTCAGCGAGCAGTTCGGCTACCTCGGCCACGAGGGGCTCGACTTCGACCCGGCCTTCGACGGCGTCGTACTGGCCGGCGAGCAACTCATCTTCGGAGCTCAGGCCTCGTAGTCCACGCACACCCGTGAGGTGCGCAGCTTGCCGATGAGCCCTGCGACCGCGACGTGGTCGGGGTGCACGGCGTAGGCCTTCAGCGCCTCTGCCGACTCGAACTCGGAGTACAGGACCAGGTCGTAGCTGTGCTCGAACTCCTCGCTCGGGATCACCGGCTCAAGGGTGATGATTCCCGGGACGACCCCTGTGAGTCCGAGCAGGGCCTCGCGCACCAACTGAAGGTTGGTGGCCTTGTCTGCGCCTTCCGCCTCATCGGCGAAGTTCCACATCACGATGTGCTTGATCACGGTGACACCCTACGCAGGACCGGGGTCGTGGCGGACCAGGTCGAGCAGGTCGTGCCACGCCTCGATCTTCGTGCGTTCACTCCCCCGGATGCCGCCGCGGGCGATCTCCGCCTCGTCGATCCGGCGCCAGTCCTCGAGGTCACTGGGCCGGACGCCGCGGGCGGCGAGGGTGGCGTCCAGGGCGGCGAGATCGTCGAGGTGGCGGCGCGGCTGCGTTGCCAGGTCCTCCAGCAGGTGTGCAACCGTCTCCGCAGCGTCCTTCTTGTTGCTGCCGATCAGGCCGACAGGGCCGCGCTTGATCCAGCCGACGGCGTACTCACCGGGCCGCGCGGAACCGTCCAGCTCGAGCACGCGGCCCTCGAGGTTGGGAATGCGACCCTCGTCGTAGGGGACGCCGGGCAGCGGCACCCCGCGGTAGCCGATCGAGCGCAGCACGAGGTCCGCGGGGACGGTGAGTGGTTCTGCCCCCGGGGCCGTCGGCTCGAGGCGGACGGCCTGCACGCGGCCCTCCCCGTCCAGCGCCGCCGGGCGGTGCCAGAACAGCAGGTGCAGCCAGCGGTCGGCCGTACCCGGTGATTCGGCGACGGCCCCGGCGATCAAGGCGACGTTGGCGCGGGCGTGGCGTTCGAGGACGGAGGAGTCGATGGCTTCGAGGTCGCAGCCGGTGAGGGTGATCCCGATACCGGGAGTCTCCAGCAGCTCGCGGAGTTCGGGGGTGGTGAAGGCGGCGTGCTCGGGCCCACGGCGTCCCACAAGCCAGACGTTCTCGATCCTGGCCTCGCGCAGGGCTGCCAGCACGGTGTCGGGCATGTCGGTGACGCTCAGGGCGGACGGCTCCTTCAGCAGGATGCGGGCCACGTCGACGGCGACGTTCCCGACGCCGATGATGACGGCATCCCGCACGCCGGCCATGGGCTGGGGTTCCGCGTCCGGGTGCCCGGAGTACCAGGCCACGAACTGCCGGGCTGAGCGGCTGCCGGGAAGGTCCTCACCGGGGATGCCGAGGTGCCGGTCGTCGGCCGCGCCCACCGCGTAGATCACCGCGTCGTACGAGGCAACCAGCTCGGCGGCGGTGACGTCCCTGCCGAACTCGACGAGCCCGAGGAAACGCACCCGATCGGACTCGAACACGCGGGCGAGGGTGGTGGCGACCGCCTTGATGCTGGCGTGGTCGGGAGCGACGCCGTAGCGCAGCAACCCGAACGGCGTCGGCAGCCGGTCGAAGATGTCGACCCGCACGTCCGGGTCGGAGACGAGGGCCGCCGCTGCGAACAGCCCGGACGGCCCGGCGCCGACGATCGCGACCCGCGGCGGCTCGTGTGTCGGCATGCCCATCAACGTAGTAGCCAGTCGCCCTTCGTCAAGCTCAGGGAGCATTCGGGCACAGACCCCGTGTCGTGGCGCGTCAGGCTCGGGCAGCAACGGGCCAGAAAGCACAGGGGCAAGAAAGGGGACAGTCCCCTTTCTTGCCCCTTTCCTGCGCGGTGAGGCTCAGCGGGCGACGAGCCAGACAGTCGTGACGATCGGCTGGCGCTGGCCACCGACGTGGACGACCTCTGCGCCGTCCACGGTCAGCTGGCTGGCGTAGTGGCCGAGGGCACGCTGGACGGCCGGCAGCCACTGCGGCAGGGCCACCTCCTCGGCACCGGCCACGGGCAGCAGCGGCTCGGAGACCAGCTCGACCAGCGGGAGCCCTGTGAGGTCGGCAGCCACACGGGCGATGTGGTGGCAGGCGATGTGGTCGGGATGGCCGTAGCCGCCGTGCCGGTCGTACGCGACAAGGGTGTCTGCGCCCAGGAAGCGCAGGTAGGCGGCCAGGTCGGCCGCCGCCAGTTCGGCCGGGACGGACGTGAGACTGTCCGGGCCGGCGTCCCCGCCCGGACCGGCGAGGGTCTCCGCCTCGTCGAGCCAGCGCATGCCCGAGTCGGTGTACCGCCGCGCGGGACGGCCACTGTC
>JAOATP010000164.1 GCA_030158185.1 Propionicimonas sp. | reverse complement strand
AGGTCGGGCAGGTCGTCGTCGAGGGCGGCAAGGCCGGCGCCGTACTTGCTGACCCGGCTGGGACGGGTGCCCGTCCGCCACAGTGCCCGGTCGAGCGCCGAGGGCGACGAGCCGCCCTTGGTCTCCACGATCAGGGTGTCGGGCACCGAGACCGAGAGGGTCGAGCCTGGACGGCGCCAGGCCAGCCCGGAGTCGATCGTTGCCCGGCTCACCCCGTCCGCCCCGGCGAGCAGCAGGGTGACCCGGTCGTAGGAGGTGTGCAGGGACGGGACGAGCGCTGCGACGTCCACGTCCTCGACAAAGTGCCCGGCGAGGGTGGCTGCGATGAACTCGCGGGCCTGCTGCGTGAGCCGGCCGGCGTCGGCCAGGTCGTAGGGCTGCCGGTCCTTCACGGTGGTGCCTCGCGGACCGCGGGTCTTGACCTCGAGCCAGGTGTCCCCGGAGTGGCGGTAGACCCGCGTCCGCACCTTGAACCGGCGGCGCCGGCCGCGGCCGGACAGGTGGAAGGCGTCCAGGGCCGGGGTGTCGAAGTAGGTGGAGCGGTAGGCGAACGACCGGCGTCCCTCGATGTCGAGCACCGCGAGCCGGGCCCGGATGGGGCCCAGCGCCACGGGCAGTTCGTCGGCTGCGAGCACGTACTTGCGGTCGATGCGGGTCTGCAGGGCCGCCTGGTCGAGCAGGCGCTCCAGCGAGACCGGCCGCAGGTGGTCGAGGTCGATGGTCATCGCACACCCGCCGTCACGGAGTTCTCCGAGCGGTCGGTGGCGACCCGCTCGACCGCGGACGGGGCGGGTGCCGTGGCGTCCCGGTCGGTGCGGCTGTAGCGGACCTCGACGGTGGTGGTGTCGTTGACCAGGTCGGTCTTCAGCACGGTGAGGCTCTGGATGCTGCCGCCGACAAGGGACTCCACGTGGCTGCGCAGGGTGCCGTCGTCGTTGTAGGCGTGGTCGAGCAGCAACTGCTGGCGGGTGGAGCCGCGGGAGATGCGGGGGTGGTCACCGATGAACAGGGCGGCGAGCACGAGTGCCATCAGGCCGCCCACGATGTAGACCGAGAGCCCGCTGCTGCCGGCGAGGAGCCCCAGTGTCAGCGAGGCGAAGTAGTAGGCGACCTCGTGCTGGGTGAGTTCCTCCGAGCGCAGCCGGATGATCGACAGCACGCCGAAAAGGCCCAGCCCGACCCCGACGCCGACGGCTGTTGCCGACAGCGTTGCCATGACGGCAAGGACGCCCACGTTCATCACAAGGAAGGCGACCACCAGGTCGCGGCGGTGGTGCCGGGGGACGAACAGTCCGAAGACCAGCAAGACGATGGCCACGAGGTCTGCGGCGAGAAGGATGGGGGACACGATGGGCTCCTTGTTCGGGTACAGGAGCCATTCAGCCAGTCGAGCTTGTCAGTTCCCCCAGGACTTTCCTGTGAGCCTTCTGTGACAGCTGACCTGCGGGCCGAGGGGCAGGAAAGGGGACAGTCCCCTTTCCTGCCCCTCCGGGTTCAGGTTCAGGCGGACGGCGTGAAGCCGCGCAGGCGCAGGCTGTTCAGGACGACGAAGACGCTCGAGAAGGCCATCGCTGCCCCGGCGATCATCGGGTTGAGGAACCCGAGCGCAGCGAGCGGGATCGCCGCCACGTTGTAGGCGAAGGCCCAGAACAGGTTGCCGCGGATGCGTCCCAGCGTTGCCCGGGACAGCCGGATCGCGTCGCCGGCAACCCTCAGGTCGCCGCGCATCAGCGTCAGGTCTGCGGCCTGGATCGCTGCGTCCGTGCCGGTGCCCAGCGCGATGCCGAGGTCGGCCTGCGCAAGGGCTGCCGCGTCGTTGACCCCGTCGCCGACCATCGCCACGCGGCGTCCGGCTGCCTGCAGCTCCTTGATCTTCGCAACCTTGTCCTGCGGCAGGACGTCGGCGATCACGTCCTCGATACCGACCTGCGCTGCCACGACACCGGCGGTCGCGGCGTTGTCGCCGGTCAGCAGGATCGGGGTGAGCCCGAGCCGCCGGAAGCCGGCGACGGCCTCTGCCGAGGTGGGCTTCACGGTGTCTGCGACGAGGATCGTGCCGCGGAACCTGCCGTCCCAGGCCACGCCGACCTCGGTGGCGGCTGTCTGATGTCGCGATTCCGGGTCCCGATCGAGCTGATCGCTCGAATCAGGGCCCGCCGGCGCTTCGAGCTGCGTATTCCCGACAGCCGCCCAGTCCGGACGCCCGACGCGCACCTCGCGATCGCCCACCAGGGCGACGATCCCCTGGCCGGGCGTGTTCGTCAGGGTGCTCACGGAGAGGTCGCTGCCGGCATGGGCTGCGATGGCGCGTGCGATGGGGTGCTCGGAACCTGCCTCCGCTGCCCCTGCGTAGCGGAGCAGCTCGGCCTCTGTGGTGCCCCCGGCGACCCGGACGCCGACGACCGACATCGTGCCGGTGGTCACCGTGCCGGTCTTGTCGAGGACGATGGTGTCGACCTCGCGGGTGCGCTCCAGCGCCTCTGCGCCCTTGATCACGATGCCCAGCTGCGCACCGCGCCCGGTGCCGACGAGCAGTGCCGTCGGCGTGGCCAGCCCGAGCGCGCAGGGGCAGGCGATGATCAGCACGGCCACAGCTGCCGCCGCAGCGAACGCGACGCTCTCCCCGACGAGCAGCCAGGTGCCGAGGGTGAGCGCTGCGAGGACGAGGACGGTCGGGACGAAGACGGCGGAGATGCGGTCGGCCAGCGCCTGCACCCGGGCCTTGCCGGTCTGCGCCTCCTCGACGAGGCGGGCGATGTGGGACAGCTGGGTGTCCCTGCCGACGCGGGTCGCCCGCACGACCAGCCGCCCCGTGGTGTTCAGGGTGGCACCGATCACCTGGCCGCCGGCGACCACATCCACCGGCACCGATTCGCCGGTGACGAGGGAGTTGTCGATGGCGGAGAAGCCTTCGACCACCTCACCGTCGGTCGCGACCTTTTCGCCAGGGCGGACGACGAAGAGGTCACCGACGGCCAGCCGGTCGATCGGCACCTGGCGCTCGTGACCGTCAACGAGAAGGGTCGCCTCGGTCGCCCCGAGGTGCAGGAGCGCGCGGACGGCCTCGCCGGCGGCGGCCTTCGAGCGGGCCTCGATGTAGCGACCGAGCAGCAGGAAGACGACGATGCCCGCGACGGCCTCGAAGTAGATGTTGGCCTCACCGGCGCCGCGCATCAGCTCCAGCTCGAACGGGTGGGTGTAGCCAAGGTGCCCCGCGTCGCCGAGGAACAGGGCGTACAGCGACCACCCGAAAGCTGCGGTGGTGCCGAGGCTGATCAGGGTGTCCATCGTTGTCGCAAGGTGCCGGGCATTCACCAGGGCCGAGTGGTGGAACGGCCACGCCGCCCAGCCGTACACGGGAATGGTCAGTGCAAGGCTCACCCACTGCCAGCCGGTGAACTGCCACGCGGGGACCATGGCCATCGCGATCACGGGGACGCCGAGGACGGCTGCCCAGATCAGGCGTCCGCGGAGCGCGGCGGCGCGGTCGACCGGTACCGCGTCGGGCTCGGGCATCGCAGCGCCGTAGCCGGTGTTCGCCACCACCTGGATGAGGTCCTCAACCCGTAGCAGCGCCGGGTAGAGCACCTTCGCCTTCTCGGTCGCGTAATTCACCGATGCCTGCACCCCGTCCAGCTTGTTCAGCTTCTTCTCGATCCGGGCGGCGCAGGACGCACAGGTCATGCCCGAGATGTCGAGTTCCACCGACTCGTGCTGCTGGGTGCTCATCGGGTCAGGCGACGCTGTACTGTTCGCCGGCCTCGTAGACGGCCTCGACGATGCGGTCGAAGTCGACGGGGGCTTCGGAGGTGACGTCGAGCTTGCCGGTCTCGAGGCTGACGGCTGCCCCGGTGACGCCGGCAACGGCTCCGACCTCCTCGGAGATCGCGTGCGCGCAGTGGTTGCACGTCATTCCGGAGACGGTGTAGCTGGTGATCATTGTCATGCCTTTCCTTGTTGGGGGCCTTGAGTTGGGGGCCGTGCGGGGTTCAGGAGCGGACGAGTCGCGCGATGGCTGCGGAGGCCTCCGCGAGCTTGAGTTCTGCCTCCTCGCCGCCCGCACGGGCTGCGCGGACGACGCAGTGGCTGAGGTGCTCGTCGAGCATCGCGAGCGCGAAGCCCTCGAGGGCCTTCGTCATGGCAGAGACCTGGGTGAGGATGTCGATGCAGTACTGCTCCTCGTCCACCATGCGCTGCAGGCCGCGCGCCTGGCCTTCGATGCGCTTCAGGCGGCGCAGGTACTCGTCCTTGTGGTCGAGGTAGCCGTGTCCGGAGTCGTGGTGACAACCGGACGGGTGTGACAACTGTTCATGGTGGTTCGTCGACATGTTCATCCTCCCTTGTCAGGATACCCCCCATGGGTATCAAGCTTCAAGGCAGGGGCTGTGGACACAGTGTGCATAACCCCTTGGGTCGACGCCCCATACACCACCCGAGTCGTGGGCTGTCAAGTGAGCAACCGTCATCCCGTGTTCACCTGGAACTTCTTTCTGTCCACACCTGTACGAACCTGTATTCCCTAGTCAGGTTCCGATTGAACCCGATTCAACTGCTGCGTCCACAGCTACGACACTGCGTCGTACACAGGCCCTGCGGCGTGGCGTCCACGTTGTCCCCAAATGATCCACAGGGCCTGTGGATGACGCCGTTGAGGGTCGGTCCGGAAGGGTCTAGGTTGGCCAAGGTCCGGCCACCCCTTGCCGGCTGCCAATGACTGTCAGAGGAGCGTCCTAGTGTGCTCATCAGAGCCCAACTTCTGCTCCCGGAGGAAATATGTCGCTTGCTGAGGTGATGCCGTACGGCTCCGAAGCCGACTATGCCGGTCCCGACCGGACCCCCCCGCAGGATGTAGCAGCAGAGCAGAGCGTGCTGGGCGCCATGCTGTTGAGCAAGGACGCCATCGGCGACGTCGCAGAGGTCGTCAAGGGCAGGGACTTCTACCGTCCGGCGCACGAGACCATCTACGAAGCGATCATCAACCTGTACGGCCGTGGCGAGCCGGCCGATGCCATCACCGTCGCCGACGAACTCGCCAAGCAGGGCGAGCTCGGCAGGGTCGGTGGCCACATCTACCTGCACGACCTGCTCTCGCAGGTATCGATCGCCTCCAACGCCGGCTACTACGCCGAGATCGTCAAGGAGAAGGCCATCCTGCGCCGCCTCGTCGAGGCGTCGATCAAGATCTCGCAGATGGGTTACGCCGGCCAGGGCGACGTCGCCGGCATCGTGGACGCTGCGCAGCAGGCCATCTACGAAGTGGCGGAGGGCAAGGCCAGCGAGGACTACGAGCCGCTGTCGGCGCTGATGGAATCGACGCTGGACGAGATCGAGGCGCTCAGTGCGCACGGCATCATGGCCGGCGTCCCGACCGGGTTCGTGGAGCTTGATGAAATCACCAATGGGCTGCACGCCGGCCAGATGGTGATCATCGCCGCCCGTCCCGGTGTCGGCAAGTCGACCCTCGGGCTCGACCTGGCGAGGTCTGCGTCCATCCAGCACGGGTTGTGCTCTGCCTTCTTCAGCCTGGAAATGACGAAGACCGAAATCGTGATGCGCCTCATCTCCGCGGAGGCGCAGGTGCCGCTGGGCGACATCCGCAAGGGGCGGATGAGCGACGAGAACTGGGGACGGATCGCGCGCAAGACCGCTGACGTGTCGTCCGCTCCGCTGTACATCGACGACTCGCCCAACCTGACCATGATGGAGATCCGGGCGAAGGCGCGGCGACTGAAGCAGCGCAACGACCTGAAGCTGGTGATCGTCGACTACATGCAGCTGATGAGCTCGGGCAAGCGGGTCGAGAGCCGCCAGCTCGAGGTGTCGGAGTTCTCCCGGCAGATGAAGCTGCTGGCCAAGGAGCTCGAAGTGCCGGTCGTCGCACTGTCGCAGCTCAACCGTGGTCCCGAGCAGCGCACGGACAAGAAGCCGATGCTCTCCGACCTGCGTGAATCCGGCTCGCTGGAGCAGGACGCCGACGTCGTGATCCTGCTGCACCGCGACGACATGTACAACAACGCCTCCGAGCGTTCCGGCGAGGCCGACTTCATCATCGCCAAGCACCGTAACGGCCAGACCAGGACGGTCACCGTCGCCTTCCAGGGCCACTACAGCCGCTTCGTCGACATGCAGCACTGAGGTCCCGATCGCACCTGCTCAGCCAGCCGTGGCCTCGAGGTCCCTTCGTCGCCGCTTCAACTGCCGCACCACGTTCAGGAGCAGATTCCGATTCCACGGGAGTGCCCCCGCTTCGAGGTGATTCAGCATCCCGTCCGTCGCAGTCAGGACCTCTTCGATGGCACGCTCGGTTGCACTCCTCGGCAATCCGATCGCTGCCGCAAGACCCAGCATCCTTCGCCGCGTCAGACCCCGATCCGCGCCCTGAACCGTGAGCGCCATCGTGACGTCTCCGTAGGGGAGCGTGCACGGAACGTCGTACACCGGAGCCACCCTCCACTCACCACTTGCCTCCTGGAGCACGGAGATGTTCTTGGCGTGGAGGTCCCCGTTCCCGGTCAGCCACGCCAGCAGGATCTGCTGGAAGCCGGCGCGGGCCCCCACCAATCGCGCCGCACAGACCTGAGCTACGGCTTGCACCATCTCCTCGCTGGTCACCGAGTACTTGTCCGCAGGGTAGAGCCCGAGGAGCTGGGTCGCGTCCTCCACTGCCCGTCGGACGATTGTCCCGTTGGCAGCCGCGACACGATCGAACCGCTTGACGACGAGGCCGGGCCTGCCCTCACTGTCATGCACCAGTTCTGATGCCACCACCGGGAGCTTGAGGTTCCTGGCGATCCCGAGGAAGAAGTTCTCGTTCACCACCACATCGGGGTAGTCCGGGGGGTCGAGCTTGACGATTGCCGGGCCACTGCCCATCCGGAGGGGAAAAGTGATCATCCCGGCGGACAGCTTGTCCTGCGCACCGGCGATCCCGATGCGATCCGTGAATCCCTGCTCGGCCAGAAGGTCTGCGAACCGGAGCCGCGACAGTTCCCCAAGGCCGGACACCGTGGGCTCCACCGGGTGCAACCCGACCCCATCGGGTACCACAGAGACGTCACCAACCAGGTCCTCGCCTATCGCCAGGATGAGCGCCAGCTCGTCGTCCGCTGAGGTCTTCACGGACCTTCGGAGTGCATTCAGGCGTCTTCCCTCAGGCAAGAGGCCCGAGAAGAACGGCGGCAATGCGCCGGCATGTCCATCGAAAGTGGCCCCCGGGGGAAGGGTGCTTGCAACGGCAGGGCCCGAGTACTCCGGGAGGTATCCGAACTGCACGCCACCACTGGTCCTGGTGAGGGTCGCCGCGGCGACGGCACCCTTGTAGACAATGGCGCGGCGAACCACGCGTGGCGAGGCCATCAGGTCACCTTGAGTTCGACGCCCAGCCGCAGGCCAAGGACGTCGAACATGGCTAGTAGTTTGTCGAGCCGCACGGTGGTCTTTCCGCCCTCGACAAGGCGGACAAAACGTTCAGAGACGCCTGCCAGTTCGGCCAGCTCAGCCTGGGTGAGGCCCAGCTCGCGCCTGCGTCGCCGTGAATGCTCTGATAGACGGTCCACGATCCTCCTAGGCACGATCGTGCCGATACGGCGAGTTTGTCAGCCCATCGCAGGCAGCGCAATGCCCAAACGGCACGATCATGCCGATTGTTTCCAGAATCGACCGTTCCACGGCACATGGCGCGGAGAATCGGCACGATCATGCCGGTTTGATTCAACCTAGCCGTCTCGTGCGGCCTTCCAGTCGTCCGTGCCGAATGAGGCTTCCCGGGCGACGGCATGGTCACGGATGTCGTCGAGGATGAGGATCATGGCGTCGACTTCGGGGTCGGTGAACAGGTAGTCCGGTCCGGTCGGCGCCCGGTCGGTGAACGGTGACTCGTAGAGGCGGGCAACCTCCATGGCACCGGTGGCGGTGAGGTGCTCGATGATCAGGTTCAGGAAGTCGAGCTGGCCCGCCGAGTAGTTGGTGTTCTGGAGGAACGCCGAGAACGCCTCCGTGGCCGCAGCCCGGTCGAGACCCACCAGTGACCGGATGAACAGCCCCAGCCCATGCGCCTCTGTGGTGACCCGGTCGATGTCTTCGCGGGTCCCCACCCCAGCCTGGATCAACATCTCGGACAGCGACTCCAGGTCTGTCCCGGTGAGTTGCCGGTTCCGTCGCAACTTCTGGAGGGCGACGTGGTCCTCGTGCTCCAGCAGCCAAACCCGGGCCTTCGCTCGGAACCTTTCCAGGTTCGTACCGACGGTCACGCCGGGCAGCACCACCTCGACGATCTCGCCGAGCTCGTCGGTGAAGTCGGAGTACACGGCGTACTTCTGGCCCCTGTCGATCAAGTGCACCAGCGAACGGATCCGGCGCCGAGCCAGCTCGAGCATGGGCAGCGTCACGTCGACCCACCACTCGTCGCCCTCGAGGTCCCCGAGCAGCTTCATCTGGGCGGCAACGACCGGGATGGTGGTCTTGCCGAGCAGGTTGGAAGCGATCGCCTGCACCTTCGCCTTGAGCCGCTCGACGGTGAGGTGGTCGCCTTCGAGAACAGCCAGCTGAGTGGTCAGGATGATCAGGTCGAAACGCTTGGCGTCCTCGTCGTTGTCGACGAAGGCCGTCGGGAGGGCCGCCAGGTGCTGCGCGGCCTCGGACGCCGCATCGACACTGAGATGGGCCCACGGGTCGGCGGAGGACCAGCGCTCCACCCATTCCCGCTTGGCCCTCACCAGGAAGTTGTCGGTGTTCATGCCCAGCACGAGCCGGTGCAGGTGCTGGGTCAGGTCGTTGCGGAGGCCGCGTTCGGACGTCGTGCCGTCCCCCGCCGCCTCCGGCAGGTCGAGCCCATCCAGCCCGGCGACGACCGCAAGTCGCGTCTCGAACAGCCGCTGCGACAACGACTTCTGCAGTGAGCCCTCAACGCCAGCGTCCGGCTGGGAGAAGTACTCCAGGTTGCCGCAGCAGTCGAAGACCAGGAAGTCGGTCTTGTCCTCGCCCGGCCCGAACAGCCCTGGACGCAGCCGCGTACCGCGTCCGATCATCTGCCAGAACTTGGTGCGGGAGTAGACGGGCTTGAAGAACACCAGGTTGCAGACGTCGGGCACGTCGATGCCGGTGTCGAGCATGTCCACCGAGATCGCGATGTCGGGCTGCTTCTCCGTCGTGCTGAAGTCATCTATCAGCGACTGCGCGTAGGTCACCTGGTGGGTGATCAGCCGGGCGCTGTGGCCACCGAGCCACGGGTAGTTGGCGTCGAAGCGCTGCTTGATGAACTCGGCATGGTCGGTGTTGCGGGCGAAGACGATCGTCTTGCCCATCCGGTCCGCGCCGGCCACCTTGTAGCCGTGGGTCATCAGCACCTCGAGCACCTTGTCGACCGTGTCGGCATTGAACAGGTACTTGTTCAGCTCGTTGGCCGACACCTCGTCGGGAACGACCCCATCCTCGTTCCACTCGGCCGCGTCCCACTCGTCCTTCTCGTCCTCGCTCAGGTCGGCGTATGCCACGCCGCGGGCCAGGAACTTCAGGGGGACGACGACAGAGCGCGGCGGCACGAGGAAGCCCTCCGCGACCGCGTCGTCCAGGGCGTAGGCATCGGTGGGGACGCCGTCCTCCAGCCCGAACAGCCCGTAGGTGTTGTGGTCCACCTCGTCCTTCGGGGTGGCGGTCAGCCCGACCAACAGCGAGTCGAACCATTCGAAGATGCCGCGGTACTTCGCGTACACCGACCGGTGCGCCTCGTCGATCACGACAAGGTCGAAGTAGCCCGGCCCGAACACCCGCCGGCCCTCGTCGTCCAGGGAGTCGATGAGGCCCATCATCGTCGGGTAGGTGGACGCGAAGACCCGGCCGTCGGTCACCTTGTCCGTGACGAGGTTCACCGTCGTCGCGCTGGGCAGGTGGGTCTTGAACGCTCCGACGGCCTGGTTCACCAGCGCAACGCGGTCGGCGAGGAACAGCACCCGCTTCACCCAGCCGGCCTTCATCAGCTGGTCGATGAGCGCGATCACCGTGCGGGTCTTGCCCGAGCCGGTCGCCATCACCAGCAGGGTGCGGCGACGACGCCTGGAGAACTCCTCACCCACCCTGCGGATCGCCCGCTGCTGGTAGTGCCGCTCAACGATGTCGTGGTTGACCGGGCGGTCGGCCAGCGGCAGCCGCGACGTGCGCCGCAACACCAGCAGCTCCAGTTCGTCGCGGGTGTAGTAGCCCTGCACGCGCCGGGGCGGGTAGCCCGCTGCGTCGTCCCACAGCCAGGTTTCGTACCCGTTGGAGTAGAAGATCACCGGACGCCGGCCGGTCATCGCCTGCAGGCAGTCGGCGTAGAGCTTGGCCTGCTGCTGGCCGATCGCCGGGTCCTTCGAGGTGCGCTTGGCCTCGATCACGGCCAGTGGCAAGCCGTTGGCTCCCCAGAGCACGTAGTCGACGAAGCCGTTCCCTTCGGCGTTCGGCATGCCCGTCACCGGGTACTCGCGCACGTCCGCGTCGTCGGGTTCCCAGCCGGCCTCGCGCAGGTCGGCGTCGATGAACCGGACACGGGTGCGGGCCTCGGAGTAGTCGTGGGTGTCCACCGTCACGGTCTTCGCGGCCTGGGCCGCCGCGACCTCGGCGCGCATGGCGTCGAGCTGTGCCTGAAGGTTCTCGTTCGCTGCGCGCGCTTCCGCGATCGCCGCGTCCCTGGCCTCGAACTCGGCAAGCAGCCGGGTGAGTTCCGTTGCGCTCAGCGGCGGTTCGGCGCCCACGGGCTGCGGCACCAGGTCACGGTCGAAGGTGGACGCGAGCGGCGTCGCGTCCGGCCTGGTGGAGTAGCGGAAGAACGACCACAGCACGAGGTCGAAGAGCTCCTCGAGGACCCGCAGTCCGGTCTCTGCGCTGATCAGTCGCTCGCGGTGGACGGCGTCGTTGCCTGCCTTGCGGATCAGGTCGGCCTTCATCACCACGTCGGGCCCGGTGGCCTGCAGGAACGCGGGGTCGCCGATGCGCGCAGCGAGGTCGTCGCGGTAGGGCAGCGGCAGCGCGTCGACGTCGTAGATCCGGGTTACCACCTGCTCGACAACCCGCCGGGCATAGAACAGGCAACCGCGCGGATCGGACCGGCCGTAGGACTCCGCACGCATGCAGTCGTCCGCCAGCCCGGGCCACGCCGCACGGGCGAAGTCGAAGTTGCTGGTCACGGTTGGTCCTCGGTGGGTGGGTGCAGTTCGTAGTATTCCGAAGGCTGCCGACAATGGCCATGAGCGCGCCGAGGTATATGCAACGAAATCCATCCGAAGTCAAGACCCAACTGGGGATTTGTGGATAACTTCGTGCGACTGACACCCCTTGTGGATGAAGCTTTCGCCCCGGAAGAAAGTGTCAGTGGGGCGTCTTAGCATTGATTTATGGCTGAGGGATTGGTGCACGAGGCGGGCAGCGAATGGCTGGCCGACGTGCGCGCCGCCCTCGCCACGCTGCGCACCGCACAGGTCCAGCTCGCCGCCGGCCCCGAGAAGCTCAGCCTGCTCAAGGAGGGACTGCAGCTGGAAGGCCAGCTGCACACCTGGCTCGCCCAGCTCTCCGCGCACGTGGACGCTACCGAGGTGGCCTGGCAGGAGCACGGCACCTCGACGGCCACCTGGCTCGCTGATGCGGCGAACCTCACCAGACGGGAAGCCGCCCGGCTGGTCGCGGCCGGCCAGGGCCTTGCCCGGTTCGGCATGGTCGCCGCCGGGGCCGCGTGGGGCGCCGTGCTGCCGGCCCAGGCAGAGGCCATCACCGGCGTGCTGGACGCGCTGCCCGACGACTTCCCCGCCGACGTGGTTGCGCAGGGTCAGGAGCTGATGGTCGGCTTCGCCGCCACCCACAACTCCACCGAGTTGCGTCGGCTGAGCAGCCGGTTGCTGGAGGTACTCGCCCCGGACACGGTCGAGGAGCGCGAGGAGGCACGCCTCGAACGCGAGCACCGCCTCGCCCTGCGCAACCGGTTCCTGAAGTTCACCTACGACCACCAGGGCTCGGTGCTGATCAGCGGCAGCCTGCCGGTGGCTGAGGCGGAGCCACTCATCCGCATCATCGATTCGTACGCCGCTGCCCGCAAGCGCGGGCTCGACCGGCTCGACCCGAACGCCGAGTACGTCACGCCGGCGATGAACCGTGCGGACGCATTACTCGCCATGGTCGCCCACCACTCCCAGGAGTCGCTGGCGCCCAACCACGGCGGCGACCGGCCACGGATCGTGGTGACCCTGTCCTACGACAAGCTGGCCAAGGCTGCCACCGACGCCGGGCTCATCTGTGGGCAGCTGGTCGGCTCAGCCGAACCGGTGCCGGCCTCGTTGCTGCGACAGTGGCTGTGCGACGCCGACCTGATGCCCGCGGTGCTGGGCGGGCCGTCGGAGGTGCTGGACGTCGGACGCACCCAGCGTCTGGTGACACCCGCGATTCGGGCGGCGCTGGAACTCCGGGACGGGGGCTGCGTGTTCCCCGGCTGCGACAAGCCGCCCTGGGCCTGCCACGCCCACCATCGGGTGCCGTGGTGGGCAGGTGGGGAGACATCGTTGTCGAATCTCGCCCTCTTCTGCGACCACCACCACCCGATCGTCGAACCCAGCCACGACCCCACTGCCGACCGCTGGCGGGTGGAGTTCCGTGAGGACGGAATCCCCCACGTGATCCCGCCGAAGCGGGTTGATGCGAGTCAACGGCCCAGGTTGCACGCCAGGTTCCTCACCCGCCTGCGCACGTGATCAGAGTTGGCCTGAGAACGCGCGCGCCTGGAGGGACGCGAACAGCATGTCGAACATAGTCAGCGAGCTCCCAACGGTGGCGCGCTGCATGCGAATGCCGGCGAGCCGACGGGCGAACTCTCGCTGACGATCGAGCGGCGGCACATTGATCGTTAGCCGTACTAAGTCTTGCTTGTTTAGCTGCGGAACAGTGCTGCCGCTCGTGATGGTCGCGAGATCGAAGTGGTTGAACC
>JAOATP010000163.1 GCA_030158185.1 Propionicimonas sp. | reverse complement strand
TGGGCGTCCCACTTCTGCCAGGCCGAGATCCGGGCCGGCGGCGTCGCCGGGGACGACCCGTGGGCGACCTTCACCAACAACCGCAAGAACTGGGCGTACCGGCAGGACCAGCTGCCCTCGACCCACCCGGTCGCCGCCGACATGGTCGACCTGGAGGCCGTCGAGCTGAACTTCGACGGCATCACCTACGCCAAGGGCGCCTCCGTCCTGCGCCAGCTGGTTGCCTTCGTCGGGCAGGACAAGTTCCTCGCCGGCGTCCGCGCCTACTTCGCACGGCACGCCTGGGGCAACACCCAGTTCAATGACCTGCTCGCAGCGCTCACCGAGGCGTCCGGGCGCGACCTGTCGCACTTCGCTGCCGAATGGCTGCAGACCTCAGGGGTGAACACCCTGTTCGCGACGTTCGACACCGCCGAGGACGGCACCTTCACCCGCTTCGCGATCCGGCAGACCGCCCCGGCGCAGTGGCCGACCCTGCGCCAGCACCGACTCGCCATCGGCTGCTACGAGCAGCAGGACGGACGCCTCGTGCGCGTCCAGCGGATCGAGGTGGACATCGCCGGCGAGCTCACCGAGGTGCCCGAGCTGGTGGGACGCCCCCGTCCCGACCTCGTGCTGCTCAACGACGACGACCTCACCTACGCCAAGATCCGTCTCGACGACAGGTCGCTGGCCACCCTCGTCAGCGGCATCCAGACCCTGGACAGCTCGCTCAGCAGGGCTCTGTGCTGGGGCGCTGCCTGGGACATGTGCCGGGACGCGGAGCTGCACCCGTCCGATTTCGTGACGCTGGTGCTGTCAGGGGTCGGCGTCGAGACCGACCTCACGGCGGTACAGCAGGTGCTCGGGCAGGCCCGGATCGCGATCGACCAGTACGCACAGCGGGACGCCCGGGTTGCCCTGAACGACCGCTTCGTCACCGGCCTCGCCCGGCTGCTGAAGGACGCGGAGGCCGGCTCCGACCACCAGCTCGCCTTCGCCCGGTCGCTGATCTCCGCGGCGAAGTCCGACGCCGTCGTGCAAGTGCTGCAGGCGTGGCTGGCCGGCGAGGAAGCCCCCGCCGGGCTGGCGATCGACACCGACCTGCGCTGGCACATCCTCACCAACCTCGCCCGCGCGGGCGTTGCCGGGGAGGCGGAGATCGAGGCCGAGTTGGCCCGCGACGCCACCGCTCGCGGCGCAGAGAAGGCCGCAGGGGCCAGGGCCGCCCGGCCCTCACCCGAGGCGAAGGCAGAGGCCTGGCGGCTCGCGACGGCCGACGACTCCGTCGCCAACGAGACCCATTTCCAGATCTGCACGCAGTTCTGGCAGTACGACCAGGACGAGGCGCTGCACCCGTACGTGCAGCGTTACCTCGATGTCGCCCAAGCCATCTCCGACGGCAGGGACGGCTGGTCGGAGCGGAGTTCCGCCATTCGCCAGCATGTGCTGGGGCTGCTGTTCCCGCGTCCGCTCGCCGACCGGGGGACGCTGCAATTGATGTCGCTGTGGCTCGGCGGCGCCAGGCTCAGCGACTCGGTGCAGCGTCAGGTCAACGAGCGCAGGGACGACGCCGAGCGCTCACTGCGGTGCCAGGAGGCTGCGGCCCGCCGCTAGGCCTTCGAGCGCCAGCCGGGGCCGAGGATCATGGCCGTGAGGACGAGCGTGATCGCCAGCGGGATGAACAGCGTGAGCGTCAGCATTTCCAGCACGGTGGGGTCTGTGACGGCCGGCCAGCTGGGAAGGGTCTCCAGCGGAAAGAGTGCAGGGACTGGAAGCATGGTCAGAGGCTAGCTCACCTGCGTTAGATTGACGCTTCGAGGACCGGTGCAGTCTCACCACACCGGTCCGAGAACCCGAGGAGCGCTTGCGTGGCTGACCCAGCACCCGACACCCCGACGTCAGGCCTTTCCTCCCGCGTCGTCGTCGACGGCCCGGAGCTCGCCCGCTCGCTGGCGCGGATGGCCCACCAGATCCTCGAAGCCAACCGTGGCGCCGACGATCTGGTGTTGCTCGGAATCCCGACACGGGGCGTCTTCCTCGCCCGGCGGCTGGCAGCACTGATCGCCGAGATCGAGGGCCGCCCGGTGCGGATCGGGGAACTCGACATCACCATGTACCGCGACGACCTGCGCGCGAATCCCACCCGCAGCGTCGGCCGGACAGCCATCCCCGGCCGCATCGACGACGCGGTCGTCGTGCTCGTCGACGACGTGCTGTTCTCCGGACGCACGATCACGGCAGCCATCGACGCCCTGCGCGACCTCGGCCGGCCCCGCGCCGTCCGCCTCGCCGTGCTCGTCGACCGCGGGCACAGGGAGCTGCCGATCGCCGCCGACCACGTGGGACGCACCATCCAGACCGCTGCGGACGAACGCGTCCAGGTGCGCCTGAGCGAACTGGACGGGGACGACGCCGTCACCATCGGAAGGACCGGGGGCACACGATGAGGCACCTGCTGAGCGCTGCCGACCTCGACCTCGCGTCGGCGCAATCGATCCTTGACGTCGCCGAGGAGATGCAGCAGGTGCAGTCGCGGCCGGTGAAGAAGCTGCCGGCCCTGCGCGGACGCACCGTTGTGAACATCTTCTTCGAGGACTCCACCCGCACCCGCACGTCGTTCGAGATTGCCGGCAAGTGGCTGTCCGCCGACACCATCAACGTCTCGGCGAAGGGCTCGTCGGTCTCCAAGGGCGAGTCGCTGCGCGACACCATGCTCACCCTGGACGCCATGGGCGTGGACGCCTTCGTGATCCGGCACCCGTCCTCCGGTGCTGCCCAGCAGGTGGCCGGGTGGGTCAAGGCCCAGGTGATCAACGCCGGCGACGGCCAGCACGAGCACCCCACCCAGGCGCTGCTGGACGCGTACTCGATGCGCCACCACTTCCGCTCGATCGGTTCCGACGGCTTCGCAGGCAAGAAGATCGCCATCGTCGGCGACCTGCTGCACTCGCGGGTGGTGCGCAGCAACGTCCTCCTGCAGCGCACCCTCGGCGGCGAGGTGGTGCTGGTCGCCCCTCCGACGCTGCTGCCGACGGGCGTGGAGACGTGGGGCTGCCCGGTCACCAGCGACTTCGACGCTGCGATCGCCGACGCCGACATCGTGATGATGCTGCGGGTGCAGCGGGAGCGGATGGCCGGCGGCTTCTTCCCCACCGAGCGGGAGTACGCGGAGGGCTACGGCCTCACCGAGGCCCGCCTCGCTGCGATGAAACCGGGAGCGGCGATCTGCCACCCCGGCCCGATGAACCGGGGCGTCGAAATCTCCAGCGCCGCCGCCGATGCCGCGAACTCCCTGGTCCTCGACCAGGTGGCCGGCGGCGTCGCCGTCCGGATGAGCGTGCTGTACCACCTGCTGGGTTCGGACGAAGGAGCAATGTAGTGACCACCAGTAACGGGAGCGTGCTGATCACCGGGGCGAGCCTTGCCGACGGCACCCGCACCGACCTGTACGTCAGCGACGGCGTGCTTGCCGACCCGGCGTCCGCTCCTGCCGGCGTGGAGCGCATCGACGCCGACGGGCTGCTCGCGCTTCCCGGCCTCGTCGACCTCCACACGCACCTGCGCCAGCCCGGACGCGAGGACGCCGAGACGGTCGCGTCCGGCACGGCCGCCGCAGCCCGCGGCGGCTACACCTGCGTGCACGCGATGGCCAACACCGACCCCGTCACGGACACCGCGGAGGCAGCGGAGTACGTCCAGGCGCTCGGCGAGCGGGACGGCCACTGCCAGGTGCGGGTGGTCGGCGCCGTCACGAAGGGCCTCGGCGGCACCGAGCTCGCAGAACTCGGGCTGATGGCCGCCAGCAGCGCCGGCGTCCGGGTGTTCTCCGACGACGGCCGCTGCGTCGACGACTCGCTGATGATGCGCCGGGCACTGACCTACGTGAAGTCGTTCGACGGCGTCGTCGCGCAGCACTCCCAGGACACCCGTCTGGCCGGGCCCGGCGCCTGCTGCCACGAGTCGGAATGGTCAGGTCGACTCGGGCTGCCCGGCTGGCCGTCGCAGGCGGAGAGCGTGATCGTCGCCCGCGACGTGCAACTGGCCGAGCTCACCGGCTCGCGCCTGCACGTCTGCCACGTGTCGACAGCGGAGAGCGTCGACGTGGTGAGGTGGGCGAAGGCCCGCGGTATCCAGGTGACGGCGGAGGCCACCCCGCACCACCTGCTGCTCGACACCCCGCTGGTCTCCGGTTACGACACCACGTTCAAGGTGAACCCGCCGCTGCGGACGTCGGAACACCTGGAGGCCGTACGGGCAGCGCTCGCGGACGGCACCATCGACATCGTCGGCACCGACCACGCCCCGCACGCACGCCAGGACAAGGACCACCCGTTCGACGTCGCGCTGCCCGGCATGATCGGGCTCGAGCAGGCGCTTGCCGTCGTGATGGAGGTCATGGTGAACTCCGGACGCATGGACTGGCCGACCCTCGTCGAGCGGATGGCGACGGCCCCCGCCCGGATCGGACGCGTCGCCGGCCAGGGCCGTCCGCTGGCGGTCGGCGAGCCGGCCAACATCGTGCTGGTCGACCCGTCCGCCCGCGCTGTGGTCGACGGTGCCGCATCCGCGTCCCGGGCCCGCAACAACCCCTACCACGGCCGCGACCTCCCCGACCCGGTGGTCGCGACCATCTGGAACGGCCGCGTCACCTACCGCCGCTGACCCCCGCCTCGACCCCTTCCCCGAGTTGTCAGAAGCCGACTGAGTCATAGGTCAGCGAGATTCTGACAACTCGGGTGGGGTCCGGCGCGTGAATCGATTCATGGAGATCCGTGAATCTCCGTCCAGTGAGACTTGTCACTGGTTATGCTCAACCGATCCGCAGGACGAGGAGGCACCGATGACCCCACAGCGAGCCAGCGTCAAGGACGTGGCCGCGGCGGCCGGGGTTTCCGTCGGGACGGTGTCCAATGTGCTCAACCGGCCGGAGTCGGTGGCGGACAAGACGCGCGCCAAGGTCGAGAAGGCGATGGAGGAGCTGAACTTCCACCGCAACGCCTCCGCCCGGCAGCTGCGCGCGGGCGTCTCCCGGACCGTCGGGGCCATCGTGATGGACGTCGGCAATCCGTACTACACCGAACTCGCCCGCGGGATCGAGGACCGGCTGGCCGTCGACGACCACACGCTGATCCTGTGCTCCTCCGATGACGACCCGCGCCGCGAGGCCCGCTTCCTGCGGCTGCTCGCCGAGCAGGGCGTCCGCGGGGTCCTTGTCACGCCGATGTCCACGACCAAGGACCGGCTGGCCGCACTGCGCCGGCTCGGCATTCCTTCCGTGCTGATGGACTCCAGCAGCAGCGAGCATGCCGCGGTCGGTGTCGACCACGTCTCCGGCGGACGCCAGGCTGTCGCCCACCTGCTCACACACGGCCACCGGCGCATCCTGTTCCTCGCCGGCCCGGCGGAACTGCAGCAGACCCGCCACCGCCTCAAGGGCGCGATCGAAGCGATCCAGACCGTCGGGCTCGACCCGTCCGAGGTCCTGAAGGTGATCACGCTGCCCGCGCTGACGGCCAACGACGGCCAGCAGGGCCTCATCGAGGCGCTCGGGTCGGGCTGGGACCCCACAGCCGTCTTCTGCATGAACGACATCACGGCGCTCGGCGCCATGCGGGAACTCCGGGTGCGCGGGCTCTCCGTCCCGTCCGACATGGCCGTCGTCGGCTACGACGACCTGTACTTCGCAGCGGAACTGATGACCCCGCTCACGTCCGTCCGCCAGCCGATGCGCCAGCTGGGCTGGGCCGCCGCCGACCTGCTACTCACCGATACCAGGCACGACCTGTTCGAGCCGGAGCTGATCGTCCGCGCGTCGTCGGACTTCGAGCGCGCCTGAGCAAGCGCAAGGGGCAACAAAGGGGACAGTCCCCTTATTTGCCCCTGTTCAGCACGCTCGCCGTCGGGCCTCTCGGGCACGAAAGGGCAAGAAAGGGGACAGTCCCCTTTCTTGCCCTTTAGGGTTTCGGTGTGACCAGCACTGACAGCGCCTGGTGGCGTGACGCCGTGGTGTACCAGATCTACCCCCGCTCCTTCGCGGACGCGAACAACGACGGCATCGGCGACGTCCGGGGCATGATCGACAAGCTCGACCACCTCGCAGAGCTCGGCGTGAACGCCGTCTGGGTGAGCCCGTGGTACCCCTCCCCGATGGCTGACGGCGGCTACGACGTCGCCGACTACTGCGACATCGACCCGTCCTTCGGCACCCTCGCCGACGCGGACGACTTCGTTGCCGGCGCCCACGAGCGCGGCATCCGGGTGCTGATCGACCTCGTCCCGAACCACTCCTCCGTCGAGCACCCGGCCTTCCGGGCTGCGCTCGCAGCGGGTCCGGGCTCCCCGGAGCGGGCGATGTTCCACTTCCTCGACGGCACCGGGCCGGACGGGTCCCTGCCGCCCAACAACTGGGGCTCACTGTTCGGCGGGCCGGCCTGGGAACGCGTCGTCGGGCCCGAGGGTCCGGAGCAGTGGTACCTGCACATGTTCGCTCCCGAGCAGCCCGACTGGAACTGGGCCAACCCCGCAGTGGTCGCACTGTTCGACGACGTCATCAGGTTCTGGTTCGACCGCGGCGTCGACGGCCTTCGGGTGGACGTTGCCGACGGCCTCGCCAAGGCGGACGGCTACCCGGACACCCCCGTCGACCCGGAGACCGGGCTCGGGATCGCCAGCTTCTACCCCGGCCACCCGTGGTGGAACCAGCCGGAACTGGACGCCATCCAGCGGCACTGGCGGGAGATCGCCGACAGCTACGCCGACCGGCACCTGGGCGAGCGGATCTTCGTCTGCGAGGCCAACACCAAGCCGCTGGATGCACTGATGCGCTTCGTCGACCCGGGACGGATGCACACCACCTTCAACTTCGACATGTTGTGGTGCGAGTGGGAGGCCGGCTCGCTGCGGGCGATGATCGACCGCAACCTCGTCGCCCACGCCAGCGTCGGCGCCCCGACCACCTGGGTGCTCAGCAACCACGACTCCACCAGGGTGGTGAGCAGGTACGGCAAGCCCGAGACCGGCAAGCCGTTCACGCTCGACGGCCCGCCGGCCGAATGGCTCTACCGCTTCGCCGACTACTTCAACCCCCTGCCCACCGACAACGAGCTCGGCCGGCGCCGCGCCCGGGCAGCCGCGCTCCTGGAGTTCGCACTGCCGGGGCCGGCCTACATCTACCAGGGTGAGGAGCTGGGCCTCCCCGAGGTCGAGGACCTTCCCGACGACGCCCGCCAGGACCCGAGCTACTTCCGCACCGGCGGTCGCACAAGGGGTCGAGACGGCTGCCGCGTCCCGCTGCCCTGGTCGGGCAGCACGCCGCCCTACGGCTTCGGGGCGGACGCACAGGCGTGGCTCCCCCAGCCGCCGGAGTGGGCGGAACTCAGCGCAGAGGCGCAGGACGGCGACCCCGACTCGACGCTCACGCTCTACCGGCGGGCGCTGGCCATCCGCGGCACGCACCCTGCACTGGGCGACGGGACGCTTGCCTGGGGCGACACCTATCCGGGCAAGGTCCTCTACTTCACCCGCGCACCCGGCTTCGGCTGCCTGGTGAACCTCTCCGGCGAGCCGGCGGAGCTCCCCGGTGGTGCCGAGGTGCTCGTGGCGTCCGCACCGCTGGTCGATGGACGGGTGCCGACCGACACCGCGGTCTGGCTGTCGCTGCCGATCGACTGACCTCACGTCCACCCAAGCCTGGCAGGAGGGGCAAGAAAGGGGACTGTCCCCTTTCTTGCCCCTCCTGCCTGGTTAATTCATCACTGGTGGGGCGGGCCTCGCCGACGCGGATCAAGGGGGTACCGGGCGCTATACCGGCGCCCCTATGCTCCGAGGATGACGACCGATCCGAGTGCTTCCGGAGTACACCGACTCCTCGCGCAGCACATGCTCGTGGACGGGCTACCGCTCGTCCTCGATCTGACGGCGTCGCAGGGGTCCTGGTTGATCGACCAGGCCACCGGCGAACGCTACCTGGACATGTTCACGTTCTTCGCGTCCTCCGCCCTGGGGATGAACCATCCCGGGATGACCGAGGACCCCCAGTTCCGCAAGGACCTGCTGGAGGCTGCCCTCAACAAGCCCAGCAACTCCGACGTCTACACCGTGGCGCTGGCCAAGTTCGTGGAGACGTTCAGCCGGGTGATGGGCGATCCCGCCCTCCCCCACCTTTTCTTCATCGAGGGCGGCTCCCTTGCCGTCGAGAACGCCCTGAAGGTGGCCTTCGACTGGAAGAGCCGCTGGAACGAGGCGCACGGCATCTCGCCGGACCTCGGCACCCAGGTGATGCACCTCACCGGAGCGTTCCACGGACGCAGCGGCTACACCATGTCGCTCACCAACACCGACCCCAACAAGGTGGCCCGCTTCCCGAAGTTCGCCTGGCCCCGCATCGAATCGCCGTGGATCGCCGACGAGCGCGACGTGCCCGCCTACGAGGCGCGGGCGCTGGCGCAGGCGAAGGACGCCTTCGACGCCAACCCGCACGACGTCGCCTGCTTCATCATGGAGTCCGTCCAGGGCGAGGGCGGCGACCACCACTTCCGTCCGGAGTTCTTCGCAGCCATGAAGGAGCTCTGCCATCGCTATGACGCGCTGTTCGTCGTGGACGAGGTGCAGACCGGCGGCGGCCTCACCGGCAAGCCGTGGGCCTACCAGTGGAAGGGCGTCGAGCCCGACGTCGTCGCGTTCGGCAAGAAGCTGCAGGTCTGCGGCGTGATGGCCGGCGGCCGCGTCGACGAGGTGCCCGACAACGTGTTCCACGTCCCCTCCCGGATCAACTCCACCTGGGGCGGCAACCTCACCGACATGGTGCGGTCGCGACGCATCCTGGAGATCATCGAGGCCGACAACCTGTTCGATGCCGCCCAGGTGCGGGGCGCCGAACTGCTCGACGGCCTGCAGCGCCTGGCCACCAGCCACCCGCTGCTGACCAACCCCCGCGGTCTCGGCCTCATGTGCGCGCTCACGATGCCCGACCGCGACGTCCGCGACCGGGTGCTGAACGTGCTGATGGAGCAGGAGAAAGTGATCATGCTCGGTTGCGGCCACCGGTCACTGCGGGTGCGTCCGGCGCTGACGGTGAGCAGCGAGACGATCCAGATCGCACTCGCAGCCCTCGACCGGGCGGTGACGCTCGTCGAGCAGGACAGGGATCGGGACGGCGATGTTCAGTACGCATGACCTCCGCGCGGGCTTCGCGCGCTCGCTGTCTGCGATGTACGGCACGGAAGTGCCCGCCTACAACACGCTGGTGGACGTCTCCACCCAGGTGAACGCCGACGTCCTCGCCGCCGACCCGGTGCGGGCCGAGCGGCTCGGACGCATCGACCGGGTGACAGCGGAACGGCACGGCGCGATCCGCGTCGGCACGGCTGCCGAGTTGCGGCAGGTGGCGCAGGTGTTCGCGGCCCTGGGCATGGAGCCGGTCGGGTTCTACGACCTGCGCGGCACGGAGGCCACCTCGCTGCCGATTGTCTCGACCGCCTTCCGTCCGACAACGGCGGAGGCGCTGGCGATCAACCCGTTCCGGGTGTTCACCTCGTGCCTTGTCACCGACGACCGCCGCTACTTCGACGCCGACCTCCAGGCAGAGCTGGACGCGTTCCTCGCCCGACGCACCCTCTTCGGACCGGACGTGCTCGCGCTTGCCGAACGTGCGGAGGCCGACGGCGGCCTTCCCGACGCGGACGCTGCCGAGTTCCTGCGGCTCGCGACGGCGTGCTTCGAACTCTCCCCCGAGCCGGTCGACCGGGCCTGGTACGCCCGGCTGTCCGCGATCTCCGGCGTCGCTGCCGACATCGGCGGCGTGCCGACGACGCACATCAACCACCTCACGCCGCGGGTGCTGGACATCGACGACCTGTACCGGCGGATGGAGGGTCTCGGCATCACCATGATCGACGAGATCCAGGGCCCGCCGAAGTGGGACGGCCCCGACGTCCTGCTGCGCCAGACCTCGTTCAAGGCGCTCGCAGAGCCACGGACGTTCCGCGAGGCGGACGGGACGATCGGCGAGGGCGCGCTCAGCGTCCGCTTCGGCGAGGTGGAGCAGCGCGGGATCGCGCTCACCCCGGCCGGCCGCGACCGCTACGACCGGCTGGTGGTCGAGATCGACGAACGGGCCGCCGGGGCGACGCCTGCGGAGCGGAACGCGATCAAGGTCGAGCTGTGGCAGGCGAACTGGCCCACGGACGAGGCAGGGCTACTGGCGAACGGCGAGGGCTTCTTCGAGTTCACCGCCGCCGCCCGCCGCCTCGAGGGTGACCCGCCGCGGACGGTCTCCGGGCTGGTCGACCAGGGCTGGGTGGTGGCCACGCCCATCGTCTACGAGGACTTCCTGCCCCGCTCTGCGGCCGGCATCTTCGCCTCGAACCTTGACTCCCACGGCAGCAGGGACGCCGGCGAGGAAGGCTCGCCGCGCGACGCCGACTGGATCGCAGAGGCTGTCGGACGCACGGTGCACGACCCGATGCGGCTCTACGCACACCAGAGCCGGGCCTCGCTGGTCGCGGCCTGCGTCGAGCTGCGAATCCCGACCCCGGAGGTAACCCGATGAGCAACCCCGTGAGCCTCGCAGAACGCACGGCCGACCTGTTGCGGGAGTTCGGGCTGGAGCCCGACTTCCTCGGCGGGGCCGGCGAACCCATGCCGTGCCTGAGCCCGATCGACGGCAGCGAGCTGCCGAGCGTCGGCAGCCACACCGCGGCGGAAGTGGCGGAGACGCTCGCAGCCGCAGCCGCGGCGTTCGAGGAGTGGCGGCTGGTCCCTGCCCCGGTGCGCGGACGGCTGGTGAAGCGGCTGGGCGAGCTGATCGGCGAGCACAAGCAGGCCCTTGCCGACCTGGTGACGATCGAGGTCGGCAAGATCGGCTCCGAGGCCCTCGGCGAGGTGCAGGAGATGATCGACATCTGCGACCTGGCGGTCGGGTTGTCGCGGCAGCTGTTCGGGCGCACGATGCCCTCGGAGCGCAGCGGGCACCGGCTGCAGGAGGTGTGGCATCCCCTCGGCGTTGTCGGCGTGATCTCTGCGTTCAACTTCCCGGTCGCCGTCTGGTCGTGGAACGCGGCCGTCGCGCTGGTCTGCGGCGACACCGTGGTGTGGAAGCCGTCGGAGCTGGCGCCGCTGACCGCTCTCGCCACGTCGTCCCTTCTGGCGCGGGCGGTCGCTGACGTCGGCGCCCCGCCGGCCGTCTGTGGGCTCGTGCTCGGCGGACGCGAGATCGGCGAGGCGCTCGTCGGCTCCCCGCAGGTCGCCCTCGTCAGCGCCACCGGCTCGACACGGATGGGCCGCGAGGTGGGTCCGCGGGTCGCGTCCCGGTTCGGACGCGTGCTGCTCGAGCTCGGTGGCAACAACGCCGTCGTGCTGACCCCCTCCGCCGACCTCGACCTGGCCGTGAACTCCATGGTCTTCGCGGCGGCGGGCACCGCCGGCCAGCGCTGCACCAGCCTGCGCAGGCTGATCGTGCACCGCTCGGTGGCCGACGAGGCGGTAGACCGGCTCGCCCGGGCCTACCGTTCGCTTCCGGTCGGCGACCCGTCCGACCCGGCGACGCTCGTCGGCCCGCTGATCACCGAACGCGCCTTCGACGCCATGCAGGCGGCACTGGACGAAGCTCGCGGTGATGGCGGCGACGTGGTCGCCGGCGGCGAGCGCGTGGACGTGGGTGCCGGCGGCTGCTACGTGCGTCCGGCGCTGGTGCGAATGCCGTCGCAGACCCCTGTGGTGCTGCGGGAGACCTTCGCACCGATCCTCTATGTCGTCGCCTACGACGACCTCGACGAGGCGCTGGCGATGCACAACGCCGCTTCGCAGGGTCTGTCGGCCGGCATCTTCACCCGCGACCAGGCCGAGGCGGAACTGTTCCTCGCCACCGCGGACACCGGCATCGCCAACGTCAACGTCGCCACCTCGGGAGCCGAGATCGGCGGAGCGTTCGGCGGCGAGAAGGAGACCGGCGGTGGACGCGAGTCCGGCTCGGACGCCTGGCGGGCCTACATGCGTCGTGCCACCAACACCATCAACTACTCCGGCGGCGTCCAGCTGGCGCAGGGAGTGCATTTCGGCTGAGACCATCGGTGAAGCGGCGCCCAGACGTATGACTATGGGAGCCTCCGCCCGGAGCCGGCTGGCCCCCGGGCATGATGGTGGCAGCCCCTTTGCGGAAAGGTCGGCCCATGCCCCGGTTCCGTTGCGCCGTATCGGCACTGCTCGCTGCCGCCGTGGTGTTCGCCGCGGCGCCGGCGGCCACCGCCGATGATGCGCGTCCACGAGACGCGTCCAGGGTGCCCACCGCCGCCCCCGACCGGCCCACCCGGCCCACGCGGATCAACGACGTCGACGGGGACGGAAGGCTCGATGTGGTGTTCGTCGATCCCGGCGAGATCTCCACGACAGAGGGGGACGGGGCGGGACGACCCGGCTCGGTCCAGGTGCTGTTCGGCGACGGCAAGCTGCAGCAGGTGACCACTGTCGAGCTCCACGACCGGCTGTTCGAGGACTCGGCCTTCGGCTCGGGCCTGGTC
Source organism: Propionicimonas sp. (assembly GCA_030158185.1). Taxonomy (GTDB): domain Bacteria; phylum Actinomycetota; class Actinomycetes; order Propionibacteriales; family Propionibacteriaceae; genus Propionicimonas. The sequence continues at coordinate 502 of JAOATP010000163.1, read as the reverse complement.
GTCGGAGACCTCAACCGGGACGGCTACGCCGACATCGTCGTCTCCGACCAATTCGCTCTGGACTACCGCGGACGGGTGTGGGCCCTGTGGGGATCGGCGGCGGGCATCTCGGCCGCGAGGACGACCGCACTAGCGACCGGGAACAAGGGATCGACCGGTGGCAGCCTCGCGTTCATTCCGCTCCCGGAACCGGTGCTCGCCATTGGCGCGATGGCCTCGGACGCCGGCTACGTCGACCTGTACCGGGTGCGGAACGACGGACGGCTGGGCAGGGGCCGCCGGATCACCATCGGTTCGCCCGGGATCGTCGGCGGGGACTTCGGCAAGGCGGAGTTCGGGAAGTCCCTGTCCGCCTCGGGTGACCTGCTGGTGATCGGCGCCCCGGCGGCCGGCGCCATCTGGACGGCCGGCGCGGCCTACATCCTCCAGTTGCAGCCCGGCCTGCGGTACTGGGCAACCCGGGTGATCCAGGGATCGCGGGGCGTCCCCGGCGCCCAGGAGG
>JAOATP010000162.1 GCA_030158185.1 Propionicimonas sp. | reverse complement strand
TCCGAGCCCGGCCTGGTCAGGCTTGCCCACACCTGTGCTGCGCCGTATTCCGCGACGGCATCCGCCACGGCAGGATGCCCGGGCTCGACGACGGCTGCGAGGCACATCCTTGCGTCCCTCTCCCCGATCACTGCCCCACCTCTTCTCCGCGCCGCATGGCCAGCGCCGTGTGCAACTGCTCGCGGGTGGGGCGTGCGTCGCCAGCGAGGTCGGCGATCGTCCAGGCCAGCCGGAGGACCTTGTCGACGCCCCGTGCCGACAGGCGTCCGCGGGCAACGGCTGCGTCCAGCAGCTCGGAGCCGTCCGGCAGGGGAAGGCGCTTGCGCAGGGCAGGGCCGGGGACTTCGCCGTTGGTCCGCCAGCCGCTGGGTGCGAGGCGGTGCCGCTGCCGGTCCCTCGCTGCGAGGACCCGCTCGGCAACGGCACTGCTGCCCTCGCCGGGCGGGTGGCCGCCACCGAGCAGGGCTGCCCGCACCTGGCGCAGCTGCTGGTGGATGTCGATCCGGTCGAGGATCGGCCCGGAGATCCGGGTGGCGTAGCGGCGGACAGCCATGGGGGCGCAGCGGCAGTTGCCGTCAGGAACGCCGGCCTGTCCGCACGGGCACGGGTTCGCGGCGAGGATCAGCTGGAAGCTGGCCGGGTAGGTCGCCGTTGCGACGGCCCTGCCGAGGACGATCCGGCCCGACTCGAGCGGAACCCGCAGCGCCTCCATCACCCGGGGCGAGAACTCCGGGGCCTCGTCGAGGAACAGGACGCCGCGGTGCGCCCGCGACACAGCCCCCGGCAGCGCGATCCGGGCCCCACCACCAACGAGGCTGGCGACGGACGCCGAGTGGTGCGGGTCCGCGTAGGGCGGACGCCGCACCAGCCCACCGTCGAGGTTCAGCCCTGCGATCGAGTGGACGGCGGACACCTCCAGTGCCTCCGACGGTTCGAGGTCGGGCAGGAGCCCCGGCAGCCGTTCGGCCAGCAGCGTCTTGCCCACCCCCGGCGGACCGTGCAGGAACAGGTGGTGGCGGCCCGCCGCAGCCACCTCCAGCGCCCACTTGCCCTCCACCTGCCCGACGACGTCCGCGAGGTCCAGCGGTGGCCCGCCATCCTCCTCCGGCTCCGACGGCGGCGGCGCAACGGCGCCCGGGCCACCGCGCAGGATGTCGAAGAGGTCGGCGAGGTCCGCTGCACCGGCGATGCCGAGCCCTTCGACGAGGGCCGCCTCGCGCAGCTGGCCGGCCGGAACGATCACCCGTCCGAAGCCGCGCCTCGCAACGGCGAGCAGGGCCGGCAGCAACCCCCGCACCGTCCGGACGCGGCCGTCGAGCCCCAGCTCGCCGAACAGGGCCGTGCCCTCCAGCGCCGCCGGGTCGAACCGCCGTCCGGCTGCCGCAACGGCTGCTGCGATCGCCAGGTCGTAGTGGGAGCCTGCCTTCGGCAGCGTGGCCGGAGACAGGTTGATCGTGACCGGGTCGGACGGCCAGCCGAACCGCGCGGACGCCATCGCAGCGCGGCACCGGTCCCGCGCCTCGTAGAGGGCCGCGTCCGGAAGGCCGACCATGATGGTCTTCGGCAGGCCGCTGCTGATCGCAGCCTCGACCTCGACCATCGTGCCCTCGACACCGACGAGGGCGACCGACCACGCCCGCGCCTGGCTCACCGGCCGATGCCCGGAACGTGGGTGATGATCGGTGGCGCCCCCCGGGAGAGCAGCACGCCCACCCCGTCGAACCGGATGTGGGCCACCGGCCGCTCCTGGGCCCGCAGCCAGTGCAACGCCACCTCGCGCAGCTTGGCCACCTTTGCTGCGGTGATGGCCTCCAGCGGTGGCCCGAACCCGAGCCCTGTGCGGCACTTCACCTCGCAGAAGACCACGACCGGCACCGGGGTGGGGTCGATCGCGATGATGTCGAGCTCCCCGGCAGGGCAGCGCCAGTTGCGCTCCAGCACCTGCCAGCCCAGACCCGCGAGGTAGCGCGCTGCCAGTTCCTCCCCGACGTGCCACACCTCTGCCCTGCCCATGGCCACCACCTCCACCGGTGACTATCGGCTTGGGGACGGCGCGCGCGTCACGCTCCTCGCGTCCTGTGGACGAAGGGAGCGATGATCCACAGGTCAGAGGTTGTCGGGCACCTTCAGGTCGCTGTGCGCGATCTCCTCGATGGAGACGTCGCGGAAGGTGAGCACCTTTGCACTCTTCACGAACCGGGCCGGGCGGTACATGTCCCACACCCAGGCGTCGCCCATGGACACCTCGTAGTACACGTCACCACCCTCGGTGCGGACCTTCAGGTCGACAGCGTTGCACAGGTAGAAGCGCCGCTCGGTCTCCACCGCGTACGTGAAGATGCCGACGACGTCCTTGTACTCCTTGTACAACTGCAGTTCGAGTTCGGACTCGTACTGTTCAAGGTCTTCGGCGCTCATGACGGAAGCAGCCTAGCCGACGAGTCGCCGGTGGTTGTGCTGCCGACCCACCGAACACCCGCCCAACCTTCCGGACGCGCGGTGCGGCGGACGTTCTCGAAGCACCAGCGGTGGATGTGGCTGGGGCCGTGCTCCTCGAGACGCTCCTGGTGCAGGGGCGTGCAGTAGCCCTTGTGGATGTCGAAGGCGTAGTCGGGCAGTTCCTCGTGCCAGCCACCCATCAGGCGGTCCCTTGTCACCTTCGCGATGACCGAAGCAGCAGCGACGCAGGCAGCCACCCGGTCGCCCTTCCAGATGGCGAGGTTCGGCATGCCGAGCCCGTCCACCCCGAAGCCGTCGGTGAGGGCGAACGCAGCGGTGGGCTGGAGGCGCAGCAGCGCCCTGCGCAGCGCGGTGAGGTTGGCCTGGTGCATCCCGAGGGTGTCGCACTCCGCGGGGTCGACGCTGACCACCGACCAGGCGAGGGCCCGCTTCAGGATGTGGTCGTAGACCCGGTCGCGCGCCAGCGGCGTGAGCAGCTTGGAGTCGGCGAGGCCGGGGATCTCCCCCGCCTTGCCGGGCCGCAGGATGACAGCGCCCGCGACGAGGGGACCTGCGCACGCGCCGCGTCCGGCTTCGTCAGCGCCGGCGATCAGGTCGAAGCCGCCACGGCGCAGCGAGGCCTCGTAGGCGTAGATACCGGCCTCCCGGCGGACGACGATCGCCACTGGCCCGGCCTAACAGACGACTTCTGGGCCGTTCAGCACGGGGGCGGCTGGCGGGGTCTGGCCGGCGGGGATGTTCTCGAACGTCAGAGGCCGGCTGAGTCCGGAGAACCGGCTGAACGGATAGACGACGGCGACGGCCGTGCCGACGATGTTCCCTGTGGGGATGAAGGCCTTGCTGCCTGCCGGCCCACCGTCGGTGTCGTCGGCGAGGTGGCAGCGGGAGTCCTGGGAGTCGTTGCGGTGGTCACCCATCACGAAGACGGTGCCCGCGGGAACGACGAGATCGAAGGCAGCGGCCGACGGGTCGACCTGCTTGCCGGTGGCCTCGTCCGTGTACAGGTAGGCCGACTCGTTGAGCGCTGTCCCGTTCACGACGATGCGTCCGCGTGCGTCACAGCAGGTGACGTGGTCGCCGGCGAGACCGATGACCCGCTTGATCAGGTGGTTGGAGCTCTCGTCCGGGGCAAGGCCGACGAAGATGAGGGCCTTCTTCACCGGGTCGTCCTCCACCTTGGCCGGAGCGAGCCAGCCCTCGGTGTCGCGGAACACGATGACGTCGCCCCGCTGGAAACCGACAAGCTTCTGCACGGCAACACGGTCGCGCACCTGCAGGGTGTTCTCCATCGACCCGGAAGGGATCACGAACATCTGCACGATGAAGAGGCGAAGCAGCGTGGATGCGATGAGCGCACCGATCACAACGATCGCGATCTCACGCAGCCAGCCACCCGCTATCCGCAGCCCGGAGTCTTCCTTGCTCCCGGTACCGACGGTGGGATCGCTCACGGCTCTCCCTTCTTCGACGCTCGCGCGCTCCGGCATCTTCGGAGTGCTCAGCGGTCGCGCTTCTCCTTGATCTTGGCAGCCTTGCCGCGCAGACCACGGAGGTAGTACAGCTTGGCGCGTCGCACGTCACCCATGCGCTCGACCTCGATCTTCTCGATGATCGGGCTGTGCAGCGGGAAGGTGCGCTCGACACCGGTGCCGAAGCTGACCTTGCGGACGGTGAAGGCAGCGCCGATCCCCGAACCTGCACGGGAGATCACGGCGCCGGCGAAGACCTGAATCCGGGAGCGGTTACCTTCGATGACGCGGACGTGCACCTTGACCTGGTCGCCGGGGCGGAAGTCGGGGTGGTCGGAGCGCAGTGCATCGTTGCCGATCTGCTCTACCAGCTTGTTCATGGGTTCCTCGCCAGTGCCACAGGACACTTCGTGTAGTCATTTCAGTGGGTCCGAGAGGGCCTTCCCCCTGTGGCAGGAGCGCGCTCGGCACAACGACTCCCAAGTTTGCCATACCGGCAGCGGAGCAGCGAATCGGGCACCTAGTCCACCGGGTCGGCACGACGGGCGATCACTCCCGGAATGAGCCCGAGCTTCTGCCAGATCTTGCGCGCCATGCCGTTGGTGAGGTTCTCGATGTCGCTGATTGTTGCCAGCACGGCCGGGTCGGTGCTGCGCTCTGCGTAGACCGCAGCGGTCTTCGACACCAGCGAGAGCAGCTCCGAGCAGTAGTCCAGGTAGTTGGCCATCTCGATGGGGCGCAGGGTCACCTGGACGGTCTGGGAGGTTTCCTGGAAGGACGGTGCGTACCGCTCGGGATCCTTGGTGAGCTGGTGCATGTCGATCACGTGGGCCAGCGACCGGAGCCGGTGCAATTCACCGAGGATGCGGCGCCGTTCGAGCTGGGACGGCAGCACCCATAGGAAGACGACGGCGATCCCGGCATAGACGACGTCGCTCACGATCGTCTCGACCGCCGCCAGCCAGGCCAGCGTCGATCCTGCGCTGCGCGCCAGCTCGACCATGGCGGCAACCAGTGACGCCGCCGACAGCGCGACGATGACCGCGATCAGCACCAGCCCAATGACCCGCAGCACCTTGACCCAGGTCGATCGCGCAGCGGCGCGCTCCACGTCCGAAGCGACGGTCACCAGTCGCTCGGCGACCCGTCCGAGGTTCCGGTCCGGGAACCTCGCGAGGATCCGCGCCTGCAGGCGTTGCGCGGTCGCCAGCACGGCGTCCGCCTCGAGCTTCTCGTAGGCCATCTCCACCACCCCCGTCCGGGGAACATTCTCACAATCCGTCCCGGCTGCGTACCATTTCGCAATGGCGAACGAACCGAAGACGCACCCGACCGATGAGTCGGTGCAGGAGTTCCTGAACTCGGTGGAGCCGGCCCGCCGCAACGCCCAGGGCCTTGAGCTCCTCGACATCTTCCGTGCGGAGACCGGAGCAGAGCCGGCGATGTGGGGGCCGACGATCGTCGGCTTCGGACGTCTGCGCTACACCTACGCCACCGGCCGGTCCGGTGAGATGCCACGGGTGGGGTTCAGCCCGCGCAAGGCGGCCCTCACGCTCTACGGGCTCACCCTCTACGGCAGCAACGCCGACCTCCTTGCTGAACTCGGCACCCACCGCCTCGGCAAGGGGTGCCTGTACGTCAACAAGCTCGAGGACGTGGACCTCGGCGTCCTGCGCCAGCTCATCCGCCGTGGGTGGGCCGACGCCGACACCTTCGAGGACACCCACCCCGGAGCCGTCGTCGAACCGCTCGACCCCGACCACGCCTGACCCTTCCCGCCGAGCCGCGCAGTTCCCGCTCCCGAAAAGTGCCCTTGCTCCCGGAATTTCGGGAGCAAGATGGGCGGGACGAGCGCAGGGCGGCGGGGCTGGACCCGCCAACCGGCCGGGCAGGACGGCAGGAGGCCCCCGGAGCTTCCGCTCCGGGGGCCTCCTGACGTGCTGCTACTTGCCGTCCTTCTTGAACAGGCTGGCGATCAGGTCGCGGTTGAGCTGGCTGATCGTGTCGAACGGGATCTGCTTGGGACAGACCTCCGCACACTCGCCGATGTTCGTGCAGCCGCCGAAGCCTTCTTCGTCGTGCACGGCGATCATCGTCTTGATCCGGCTGTACCGCTCCGGCTGACCCTGCGGGAGCATGGCCAGGTGGGTGATCTTCGCGGCGGTGAACAGCATCGCCGAGGAGTTCGGGCACGCAGCGACACAGGCGCCGCAGCCGATGCAGGTGGCGGCGTCGAAGGCACGGTCTGCCTGCAACTTGCCCACCGGAGCCGCGTGGGCCTCCGGGGCTGCTCCGGTGTTGGCGGAGATGAAGCCGCCGGCCTGGATGATCCGGTCGAACGCAGACCGGTCGACGGCCAGGTCCTTGATCACAGGGAACGGGCCCGCACGCCACGGCTCGACGTCGATGGTCGCGCCATCTTCGAAGGACCGCATGTGCAGCTGGCAGGTGGTGGTCGGAACCGGGGACTCGCCCCGGCCGTGGGCGGTGCCGTTGATGACGACACCACACATGCCACAGATGCCTTCACGGCAGTCGTGGTCGAAGGCCACCGGCTCCTCACCCTTGATGGTGAGGTCCTCGTTGAGCAGGTCGAGCATCTCCAGGAACGACATGTCCGGGGAGACGTCCTGCACCTGGTAGGTGACCATGCGACCCTCGGCAGAGGCGTTTGCTTGGCGCCATACGCGCAGCGTGATGTTCACTTGTAACTCCGTTGCTTCAGCTCGATGAACTCATACTCCAGCGGCTCCTTGTGCAGGATCGGAGCCTGCGCGGTGCCGGTGTACTCCCAGGCGGCGACGTAGGCGTACTCGTCGTCGTGACGCAGGGCCTCGCCGTCCTCTGTCTGGCTCTCTGCCCGGAAGTGGCCGCCACAGGATTCGCGGCGGTGCAGGGCGTCGACGCACATCAGTTCGCCGAGTTCCATGAAGTCCACCACGCGTCCCGCGCGCTCGAGGGTCTGGTTGAAGTCCTCGTTCACGCCGGAGACCTTCACGTCCTTCCAGAAGCTCTCGCGGAGCTTCTGGATGAGGCCGATGGCCTTGATCAGGCCGGCCTCGGTGCGGTACATGCCGCAGTACTCCCACATGATGTTGCCGAGCTCCTTGTGGAAGGAGTCGACCGTGCGGTTTCCGTTGACGGCCAGCAGTTTGGCGATCCGGTCCTTCACCGAGTCCAACGCCTCGACGGCAGCCGGGTGGCTGGCGTCGACCTTGGGCAGCGCGGATGCGCCGGCAAGGTAGTCGTTGATGGTGTTCGGCAGCACGAAGTACCCGTCGGCCAGGCCCTGCATGAGGGCGGAGGCACCGAGGCGGTTCGCACCGTGGTCGGAGAAGTTCGCCTCGCCGGTCACGTAGAGGCCGGGCACGTTGGAGGACAGGTCGTAGTCCACCCACAGGCCACCCATGGTGTAGTGCACCGCGGGGTAGATCCGCATCGGGGTCTCGTACGGGTCCTCGCCGGTGATCTGCGCGTACATGTCGAACAGGTTGCCGTAGCGGGAGGCCACGCCTTCCTTGGTCAACCGGCCGATCGCCTCTGCGAAGTCGAGGTAGACGCCGCGACGGACGAAGCGCTCGTTGCCGTTCTCGTCGAACTCCTTGACAGCAGGACCGACGCCGCGGCCCTCGTCGCACATGTTCTTCGCCTGACGGGACGCGATGTCACGCGGCACGAGGTTGCCGAACGCAGGGTAGATCCGCTCCAGGTAGTAGTCGCGGTCGGCTTCTGCGATCTGGCGCGGGTCCTTCTCGCAGTCAGCTGCGTTCTTCGGCACCCAGATGCGTCCGTCGTTGCGCAGCGACTCAGACATCAGCGTGAGCTTGGACTGGGTCTCGCCGTGCACCGGGATGCAGGTGGGGTGGATCTGCGTGTAGCAGGGGTTGCCGAAGTAGGCGCCCTTGCGGTGTGCGCGCCAGTTGGCGGTCACGTTGCAGCCCATCGCGTTCGTCGAGAGGAAGAACACGTTGCCGTAGCCACCGGTGGCGAGCACCACGGCGTCTGCGAAGTGGGTCTCGATGGCACCGGTCACCATGTCGCGGGTGATGATGCCACGGGCCCGACCGTCGACGATGATGATTTCCAGCATCTCGTGCCGGGTGTGCATCTTCACCGTGCCGGCAGCCACCTGGCGCTCGAGCGCCTGGTAGGCACCGATCAGCAACTGCTGGCCGGTCTGGCCGCGGGCGTAGAAGGTGCGCTGCACCTGGACGCCACCGAAGGAACGGTTGTCGAGCAGGCCGCCGTACTCGCGGGCGAACGGGACGCCCTGGGCGACGCACTGGTCGATGATGTTCGCGCTGACCTCGGCGAGGCGGTAGACGTTGGTCTCCCGGGCGCGGTAGTCACCACCCTTGACGGTGTCGTAGAACAGCCGGAACGTCGAGTCGTTGTCGTTGCGGTAGTTCTTCGCTGCGTTGATGCCACCCTGGGCGGCGATCGAGTGCGCGCGGCGCGGGCTGTCCTGGTAACAGAAGTTCAGGACGTTGTAACCGGCCTCGCCCAGCGAAGCGGCAGCGGCGCCACCGGCAAGGCCGGTGCCGACGATGATGACGGTCAGCTTGCGGCGGTTGGACGGGTTGACCAGCTTGGCCTCGAACTTGCGCTTCGACCACTTCTGCTCGATTGCGCCGGCGGGAGCCTTGGCGTCCTTGATGTCGGCGCCGACCTCGAAGAAGTCGGTGCTCGCGGTCTTCGCCGTCGTGGGGGCGGCGGGCTTCGTCGTCGTTGTCATGCGCCAATCCATCCGAAGAGAACAGCCACCGGCATGATCATGAAGCCGATGTAGAGCAGGAGGGCAACTGCCCAGGCGCAGCCGTTGAGCACGGTGCGGGCCTTGGCGCTGGTGTTGGCACCGAGGGTCGCGAACGCGCTCCACAGGCCGTGGCGGACGTGCATGCACACCGTCACCAGCCACAGGCCGTAGAGGACCACCATCCACCAGATGCTGAACTCCGCGATGACCATGTCATAGGGGGTCGCGGTGGCCGGAGAGCTGACCAGGGTCGCCTTCACGGTGAACTGCGCCAGGTGGAAGATCAGCAGCCCGGCCAGGATGACGCCGCCCCAGCGCATCGTGCGCGCGGAGTAGGTCTGGGCCAGCTTCTTCTTCGCCGCATACGCCGTCGGGTTGGCCGCCATCGCGCGACGCCAGAGCGTCACGGCGGAATAGATGTGCAGCAGGATCGCTGCCACCATGAACGCCCGGAAGAGCCAGATGAACCAGCCCGAGGGGATCAGCGGGTAGAGGATGTCCCCCTTCAGCCACTCTGCGTAGTGATCGAAGGATTCGGCACCGAGGAACATCTTGAGGTTGCCGTACATGTGAACCAGAAGGAAGCCGATCAGGATCAACCCGGTGACGGCCATCAAGGCCTTCATCGCAACGGTTGATCGGACAGCTCTCTGATGAGGAGTAAGAGTCGTTGTCGCCACGGGGTCAGACTAACGAGTTATGCCGACTGATTCGCGCAGCCAGGGGGTTTCCGGTCGGGCCGATCTCAGAGTGCGGACAGGGACTGGACGCGGTGCCTCAAATACCATTTTCGGCAAGATCGGCGTTGCCTAATTCGACCCGTCAATGAGATCAGGGCGGCGGTCCGTCGTGCGTTGCCGGGACTGCTCCAGTCGCCACGAGGCCACCTGTCCGTGGTGCCCGGAAAGCAGGACAGCGGGCACCTCGAGGCCCCGCCACGATGCGGGCTTCGTGTAGACGGGGTACTCCAGCAGCCCGTCCAGTTCTGCGCCGTGGGATTCCTCCACCAGCGACTCCGGGTTGCCGAGGACGCCGGGCAGCAGGCGCACCACGGCCTCCGTGATGGCCAGCGCAGCCACCTCCCCGCCGTTGAGGACGTAGTCGCCGAGGCTCACCTCGAGGACGTCCATCCGGGTCACTGCGTGCTCGACCACACGGGCATCGATGCCCTCGTAGCGTCCGCAGGCGAACAGGAGCCAGTCGCAGTCGGCCAGCTCGTGGGCAAGTGCCTGGGTGAACGGCACGCCGGCAGGGGTGGGAACGACCAGCAGCGGCGTCGGGCCGCCGTCCGGCACGAGCGCATCGAGCGCCTCCCCCCACGGTTCCGGCTTCATCACCATGCCGGCGCCACCGCCGTAAGGGGTGTCGTCAACGGTGCGGTGCCGGTCGTGCGTCCAGTCCCGCAGGTCATGGACGCCGAGGTCGAGGATGCCGGTCTCCACGGCCTTCCCCACGAGCGAGAGGCTCAGCGGGGCGAAGTAGTCAGGGAAGATGCTGACCAGGTCAATCCGCATCGGGCACCTCGGTCAGCAGGCCGGGGATCGGGTTGACGACGACGCGTCCGCCGGGCACGTCGACCTCCGGCACGAGCTCCATGACGAAGGGCACCATGCGCTCCCCCGCATCGGTGTTCAGCACCAGCAGGTCCTGCGAAGGGTTGTGGTGCACGGCGGTCACCTCGCCCAGTCGGGCGCCGCCCGGGTCGACCGCGACGAGGCCGATCAGATCGCTGTCGTGGTACTCGTCCTCACCGATCGAGTCCGGGACACCCTCGGCTGTCAGGTCCAGCCCGCGCAACAGCTCGGCCGCTGAACGGTCGGTGACCTCCGCGAAGGCGACGGTGAGCCGGCCCTGCTGCAGGTTGAAGCTCGCGACGGTGAGCGCGCGGGCACCGGCCTGCAGGACGGCGCCCGGGGCGAAGCGCTCCTCGATGCTGTCCGTGCGCGGACGGACGCTCACCTGGCCACGGATCCCGTGGGCGCGGCCGATGGTGCCGACGATCAGTTGCTCAGACACCAGGTCTCCAAACGCCATCCGCCCCGCCGCTGCTGCGACGGGGCGGACGGATATGAGTTGGGATTCAGTTGCGACGGCGCGGCCGGCGGTCGACGTCGACGAAATCGACGCGCACCGACTCACGGCCCGCCAGCGCTGCGATCACCGTACGCAGGGCACCAGCGGTGCGTCCCTGCCGTCCGATGACCTTGCCGATGTCCTCCGGGTGGACCCGAACCTCGAGGGTGCGGGTCCGGCCACGGTCGGCTTCGCGCACCCGGACGTCGTCCGGGTTCGGAACCAGGCCACGGACCAGGTGTTCCAGCGCGTCGGCGAGCATGCTCAGGCCTCTTCGGCCTCGGCCGGTGCGGCCTCGGCGTCAGCTTCGACCTCTGCAGCCTTCTTTTTCGGCTTGGAGATGGCGGAGGTGACGGGCTCGCTGTCGGCCTCGGCGAGGGCGGCGTTGAACAGTGCCACCTTGTCGCGGGGAGCCGGCTGCGGGTCGACACCGGACGGGCTGGTGTCGCCGCTGAAGGCCTGCCAGTCACCGGTGCGCTTGAAGATCGCAACAACGGCCTCTGTGGGCTGCGCGCCCACGGACAGCCAGTACTGCGCGCGCTCGGAGTTGACCCGGATCACCGAAGGATCGTTCTTCGGGTGATAGAGGCCGATCTCCTCGATGGCCCGGCCGTCCCGCTTGGTGCGGGCGTCCATGACGACGATGCGGTAGTGCGGGGAGCGGATCTTGCCGAGCCGCTTGAGTCGAATCTTGACAGCCACGTGTGTGGTTCTCCTGTTGGAACTTGGACCGATGACGCCATCGGACCGGATGGGTGAGCCGAGGCGATCGATGTGGGGCAACGCCCGCCTGGTTCGGGTGGATCCGCGAGAGCCGGGTTCAGAGGGCGCCGGCAGGCACAGATGCGGGAGCCATTCTGCCAGACCGGTACCCCGAACGGCGAACCGGGCCGTGTAGCCTGCCACGCATCATGAACGCAGGAGGCAGGAGCGCCGGCCGCACCCGCGCGGTGGCCGCCGGCACGATGGCCATGCTCGGACCAGCGTTCGTCGCAAGCGTCGCCTACGTCGACCCGGGAAACGTCGCGGCCAACCTCAGTGCCGGCGCCACCTACGGCTACACCCTCGTGTGGGTGCTGATGACGGCATCGCTGATGGCGATGGTGATCCAGTACCAGTCGGCGAAGCTCGGTCTGGTCACCGGGCAGACCCTGCCGCAGGCCATGGCCGACCGGTTCGCCAGGCGCGGCAACCCCAAGGCACTCACGTTCGCCTACGGCCTGCAGGCGTTCGTGATCGCCATCGCCACCGACCTCGCGGAGGTGGTCGGCGGTGCGCTGGGGCTCAACCTGCTGTTCGGGCTGCCCCTGTGGGCAGGGAGCATCCTTGTCGGCACCATTGCGATCGTGCTGCTCTGGTTCCTGCGGAGGCGGAGCGAGCGGGTCTTCGAGGCCGGCATCGGCGCCCTGCTGCTCGTTGTCGCGCTCGGGTTCATCGGGGCGCTCTTCTTCCGGCCGCCCGACTGGGGACCGACCCTTGCAGGGCTGGTGCCGTCCGTCCCGCCCAGTGAGGCCTGGACCCTCATCGCTGCGATGCTGGGCGCGACGGTGATGCCGCACGCCATCTACCTGCACTCCGCGCTGGCGATCGACAGGCACCGTCCCGATGGCGAACTGACCAGTCCGATCAGGCGACTGCTGAAGATCCAGCGGCTCGACGTCGCCCTCGCCCTGCTGTTCTCGGGTTCTGTGAACATCGCGATGCTGCTGCTCGGCGCTGTCGCCCTCCAGGGACACGGCGGGGACACCATCCAGGCGGCGCACGCCACCTTCGGCGCCGAGCTCGGCCCGGTTGCAGCAGCCATCTTCGGGATCGGCCTTGTCGCCTCGGGCATCGGGTCGGCCGTCGTCGGCACCCACGCAGGTTCCCGCATCCTGAAGGACCTGCACGTCTGGCAGGTCTCCCCCACGCTCCGTCGCCTGATCACCATCGCCCCGGCCGTCCTGCTGCTGCTCACCGGCGTCTCCGCTACGGAGGTCCTGATCTGGAGCCAGGTGGTGCTGAGCTTCGGCGTCGCGCTCGCCGCCGCACCGCTGGCCGTCGTCACCGCCGACAGGAAGCTGATGGGTGAGCATGCCGACCGGCGGTGGCAGCAGGTCCTCAACTGGGTGGTCGTCGGCCTGATCGTCTGCCTGAACGTCATCGTGTTGTGGGTGGGCTTCACCGGTTGACGGCCACCCCTCCCCGACTTGTCAGGGATGGGGGCTAGATGACGCGGCCGCGCAGGATCACGAGGCGCGGATGCCGTGTCACCTCGACGTCGAGGCGCGGGTCGGTGTCGTAGACCACGAGGTCGGCCCAGGCGCCGTCGGCGACCGGCGGGGCGCCGAGCCACTCCCGGGCACGCCAGGACGCTGCTCCCAGCGCGAACCCTGCTCCGCCGAGCCCGGCCAGCAGGCCGATCTCGGTGCCGACGAGGCCGTGGCCGATGGTGCCGCCCGCATCGGTGCCGGCGTAGACCGCAACCCCGGCCTCGATGGCTGCGGTGATGGTGGCGAACCGGCGGGCATGCAGCGCGCGCATGTGCCGGGCGTAGGCGGGGAACCTGGACTCCCCCGCCGCGGCGAAGCCCGGGAAGTTCTCCAGGTTGATCAGGGTCGGGACGAGGGCGACGCCGCGCTCTGCCATGAGGGCGATCGTCGAGGCGTCCAGGCCGGTGCCGTGCTCGATCCCGTCGATGCCGGCCCGCACCAGTTGGTGCACCGACTCCTCGCCGAAGCAGTGTGCCGTGACCCGTGCGCCGAGTTCGTGGGCGCGGGCTATGGCAGCTGCAGCCACATCGGCCGGCCACAGGGGTGCAAGGTCGCCGATGTCACGATCGATCCAGTCGCCGACGAGCTTCACCCAGCCGTCCCCACGGGCGGCCTGGCGCGCAACCTCGTCGACGAGCGCCTCCGGCTCGACCTCTTCCGCGTAGTTGCGGATGTAGCGCAACGGCCGGGCGACATGGCGTCCCGCCCGGATGATGCGTGGCAGGTCGGCCCGGTCGTCGATCCAGTGGGTGTCGACCGGCGAGCCGGCGTCCCGGATCAGCAGGGTGCCTGCATCGCGATCGGCGAGCGCCTGTGCCTCTGCGACGTCCGCCGCAACGGCGCCGTGCGGCCCGAGCCCGACGTGGCAGTGGGCATCGACGAGGCCCGGCATGATCCAGGCGCCGGTGCAGACCGTCACGGCGTCTGCGACCGGTTCGGTGCGCAGCACGCCGTCCACCACCCACAGGTCGGTGACCTCGCCGGCGGGCAGCAGGACGCCGTTCAGGTGCAGCCGCTGGTGCTCCGGAGCACCTCCGGGAGCAGCCGTGCCGTGGTCGTGGGCGAAGAACGACGCCTCACCCAGGCCGGGAGGCGCGTGGTGGTGGCTCATTGCCCGCGAACTCAGCGAGGTCCGGTGTTCTTCGGGTTGAACAGCTGCTGCAACTCGGCCGGCAGCTGGAAGTCACCGACCGCCTTTGCCAGCTCCGCCTCTGTCGGCTGCGGCCGCCCGAACGCGGACGTTGGGGCTGCGGGCTCGACGGCCTTCGCTGCCGGTGCGCCAGTGCGCTTGGCCGGGTTGCCGGAGACCTTGTTGCCCTTCTTCTTCTTCGGCGCCTGGTTCACGGCGGGACGGCGGACGCCCGGCATGCCCGGGATGCCACCACCGGCGAGGCTCTGCATCATCTTGCGGGCCTCGAAGAAGCGGTTCACGAGGGAGTTCACGTCGGAGACCTGCGTGCCGGACCCCTTGGCGATCCGGGCGCGGCGGGAGCCGTCCAGCACCTTGGGGTTGGTGCGCTCCGCCGGCGTCATCGAGTAGATGATCGCCTCGATGCGGTCGATCTCACGCTCGTCGATGCCGGCGATCTGGTCCTTCATCTGGCCCATGCCGGGCATCATGCCCAGGATCTTCGACAGCGGGCCCATCCGGCGCACGGCCTGCATCTGCTGCAGGAAGTCGTCGAGGCCGAACTCGC
Organism: Propionicimonas sp.; assembly: GCA_030158185.1. Lineage (GTDB taxonomy): Bacteria > Actinomycetota > Actinomycetes > Propionibacteriales > Propionibacteriaceae > Propionicimonas. The sequence goes on along the minus strand of JAOATP010000162.1, from coordinate 30,787 downwards.
CCTTGCCGTTGATGAGCTTCTGGGCAGCCTTCTGCGACTGCTCGGCGTCGAAGGTCTTCTCCGCGGTCTCGATCAGGGTGAGGATGTCGCCCATGCCGAGGATGCGGCTGGCCATCCGGTCGGGGTGGAACGCGTCGAAGTCGCCCAGACCCTCGCCGTTCGAGGCGAACATGATCGGCTTGCCCGTGACGCGGGCGATGGAGAGCGCAGCGCCGCCGCGGGCGTCGCCGTCCAGCTTGGACAGCACGACCCCGTCGAAGCCGACGCCGTCGGCGAACGCCCGGGCGGTGTTGACCGCGTCCTGGCCGATCATCGCGTCGACGACGAACAGGATCTCGGTGGGCGTGACGGCGTCACGGATGTCGGACGCCTGCTGCATCAGTTCGGCGTCGACGCCGAGGCGACCCGCGGTGTCGACGATCACCACGTCGTAGAGCTTGCTCATGGCCTGCAGGATCGACTGCCGGGCGACCTGGACCGGGTCGCCGGTGCCGTTGCCCGGTTCGGGAGCGAACACGTGGACGCCGGCCCGCTCGCCCACCACCTGCAGCTGCGTGACGGCGTTGGGACGCTGCAGGTCCGCAGCGACCAGCAGTGGCGAGTGGCCCTGGTCCTTCAGCCACTTGCCGAGCTTGCCTGCCAGCGTCGTCTTTCCGGAGCCCTGCAGGCCGGCGAGCATGATCACGGTCGGGGGACGCTTGGCGAAGCGCAGCGGCCGCGCCTGCCCACCGAGGATCGTGACCAGTTCGTCGTTGACGATCTTGATGACGGCCTGGCCCGGGTTCAGCGCGCCGGTGAGCTCCGCGCCGTGGGCGCGCTCCTTCACCGCTGCGATGAAGTCCTTGACGACGGCAAGGTTGACGTCCGCCTCGAGCAGCGCCAGCCGGATCTCGCGCGCAGTGGCGTCGATGTCGGCGTCGGTCAGCCGGGTCTTGCCGCGAAGGCTGCGGAACGCGCCGGACAGGCGATCGGACAGGGTGTCGAACAAGGCACTACCTCACGGTTCGGGAACGCGGGCCATCCTACCCATCAGCCGAGGGCGAGCGCCGTCCAGGAGACCGGCGGCAGCTCGATGCGCACCACGCCATCGGTGTGGGCTGCGGTCGCATTGGGCTGCAGCTGGACGCGGTCGGGCTGCTCACGGGTGTTGGTGGCGTACGGATCGGGGTCGGCAAGGGTGAGTGCCTCGCGGATGGCCCCGACCCCGAGGTCATGGACGTCGATGCGGACGGTCGTGGCCTCGCGCGAACGGTTGACGAGGAAGACGGCTGCAGACCCGGTGTCGGCATCGTGGGTCGCCACGGCATCCACGAGGGGCGCCTCGCCGTGACGGGCTGTGGCGTAGGTGCCGGTCTCCACCCGCGGGTTCAGTACCTGGCCCGCGGCGAGCCGTGCCGTCGTCGCGAAGGGGAAGAACGTCGTCTGGCGCCAGGCCGGACCGCCGGGCTCTGTCATGATCGGGCCGATCACGTTCACCAGCTGGGCCAGCGACGCGCTGCGCACCCGGTCGCTGTGCCTCAGCAACGTGATCAGCAGGCTGCCGACCACGACGGCGTCCGCCACGGAGTAGACGTCCTCCAGCAGCCGCGGCGCCACCGGCCAGCCCGCTGTGACCTTGCCCGATTCGGTGAACCTGCTCTGGTACCAGACATTCCACTCGTCGAAGGAGATCGCGATCGCGCGGTCCTTGCGCAGCTTGTGCCGCACATGGTCTGCCGTCGCCACGACCGTCTCGATGAAGTACTCCATGTCAAGGCTCGAGGCAAGGAAGCTGCCGAGGTCGCCGTCGTGCTCCTGGTAGTAGGCGTGGCAGGAGATGTAGTCGACGTGGTCGTAGGCGGCCTCGAGCACCACCCGTTCCCATTCCCCGAAGGTCGGCATTCCCGACCCCGACGAGCCACACGCGACGAGCTCCAGCGCGGGATCGACCATCTTCATGGCTGCGGCCGTCCTCGCTGCGAGCGCGCCGTACTCCCCTGCGGTCATGTGCCCCACCTGCCACGGCCCGTCCATCTCGTTGCCCAGGCACCACATCCGGATGTCGTGCGGCGCGACCGAGCCGTTGGCAACCCGCTGGTCGGACAACGCCGTCCCGCCCGGGTGGTTGGCGTACTCCAGCACGTCCAGTGCCTCCTGAACGCCGCGGGTGCCGAGGTTCACTGCCAGCATCGGCTCGCACCCGGCGAGCCGGCACCAGCGGGCGAACTCGTCGAGGCCCACCTCGTTGGTCTCGAGGCTGTGCCAGGCGAGGTCGAGCCGGCGCGGACGCTCGGCCACCGGTCCGACGCCGTCCTCCCAGCGGTAGCCGGAGACGAAGTTCCCGCCCGGGTAGCGGACAGTGCTGACGCCCAGTTCCCTGACGAGGGCGAGGACGTCACCGCGGAAGCCGTGCCCGTCCGCCGTCGGGTGGCCCGGCTCGTGGATGCCGGTGTAGACGCACCGTCCGAGGTGCTCGATGAAGGAACCGAACACGCGGCGCTGCACCGGCGCGACGCCCTGGCTGCGGTCGACGATGACGTTCGCTGTGGCCACTTCGCACTCCTGTCGGATCGGGGTCAGAGGATGAGTTGCAGCAGCACGAGGTCGAGCCAGCGGTCGAACTTCCTGCCCACCTCGGGCAGCCGCCCGACCTCGACGAACCCGAGCGAGCGGTGCAGCGCCAGCGAAACCTCGTTGTCCGCGCTGAGCCCGCCGATCAGCGCGTGGACGCCATTGGCCCGCGCCGCCTCGATGATCGCGACCAGCAGCGTGCGCCCGATCCCCAAGCCCCTGCTGGACGGGCGGACGTACACGCTGTGCTCCATCGTCGCGGCGTAGCCGGCCTTCGCACGGAACGGCCCGTAGGCGGCGTAGCCGAGGATCTCGCCGTCTTCGTCGGCGACCATGATCGGGTGCCGGTGCTCAGCCTTCGTCGCGTACCACTCGGCATGCTCGACCGGCGTCCACGGCACCAGGTCCCAGCTGGCGGTGGTGTGCACGACAGCGTCGTTGTAGATCTCCAGCAGTGCCGGCAGGTCGGCGGGGTGGGCTGGACGGATGCGCATCAGGACTCGCCCAGCAGCGCGTCGACGAAACCCTCCGCCTCGAAGGGCGCCAGGTCGTCCGCGCCCTCACCGAGCCCGATCAGCTTCACCGGCACGCCGAGTTCGCGCTGCACCGGGACGACGATGCCGCCCTTTGCCGAACCGTCCAGCTTGGACAACACGATGCCGGTGACGTCGACGACCTCAGCGAACACGCGTGCCTGGGCAAGGCCGTTCTGGCCGGTGGTTGCGTCGATCACGAGCAGCACCTCCGTGACGGGGGCGAGCCGGTCGATGACCCGCTTGATCTTGCCCAGCTCGTCCATCAGGCCGGTCTTGGTGTGCAACCGTCCCGCGGTGTCGACGACGACGACGTCGACACCTTCGGTGATACCGGCAGCGACGGCGTCGTGGGCGACGGACGCGGGGTCGCCACCCTCGGCCCCGCGGATGACGCGGACGCCGACCCGGGAACCCCAGGTCTGCAACTGGTCGGCCGCTGCAGCGCGGAAGGTGTCCGCCGCGGCCAGCAGCACAGTGTGGCCTTCGGCGACGAGCACCCGGGACAACTTGCCGATGGTGGTGGTCTTGCCGGTGCCGTTCACGCCGACGACGAGGATGACGCCGGGCTTGCCGTCAGCGCCGGTGACCTTCAGCGACCGGTCGGTGTCGGTGCCGATCAGCTTCAGCAGCTCGGCGCGGAGCACCTCGCGGGCCTTGGCGGGGTCGGCGACGCCGTCGATGGAAACCTCGCGGCGCAGTGCCGTGATGAGCTCGTCCGTGGGCCCGACGCCGAGGTCGGAGGTGATCAGGGTCGCTTCCAGGTCCTCCCAGGCCTCCGCGTCCAGCTTGTCCGCTGCGAGCAGGCCGAGGAGGCCGCGGGCGAACGGGTTGTTGCTTGCGGAGAGGCGGCGGCGCAGGCGGCTCAGCCGTGAGGAGGGCGGTTCCGGTGTCTCCAGCGGGGCGACGTCCGGCTCGGGTGCCTCCGTCTCCGGTGCCACCGCAGGCTCGGGGGCCTCCGTCGCGGGCTCGGCGGGAAGGGCGGGTGCCGTTGGGGCCGCGGGCAGCGCGCGACGGCGTCCGACGACGATGGTGACGGCAGCCACCACGAGTACCAGCCCGATGGCGGCGATGATGATCCAGAAGATGTCCACGCGGTCACTGTAGGCAACGCGTGAGGGACGAGCGACCAGGCGTCAGCGCTTGGTCGACTCGGAGGCCGAGTCCGCGGACTTCGGCCGCATGTCCGGGATCTCCTCGAAGAAGTCGACGAGACCCTGCGGCGGCTCGGCGTCACCGTTCAGGTGACGGGCGGTGTTGGCCATGATGTTGGCGAAGTCGGGGGCCTTTTCGGACAGGCTTCCCCGCATCCCGACGGCGACGATGGCGATCACACAGAGAGCGATCGCAACGATCGCGATCGTGATGATCCAGTACGTCATGGATGGTGCCTTCCGCCAAGGTCACTTTCCATTATGCCGTACGGGATCGGTGCCCCCGACGGCAGTTCTCAGGCCTCGCGCAGGCGCTGGCTGATCACGGCGGACACGCCGTCGGAGCGCATCGTCACGCCGTAGAGGGCGTCGGCGATCTCCATGGTGCGCTTCTGGTGGGTGATGACGAGGAGCTGGCTGTTGGCACGCAGCTCTTCGTAGATCTCCAGGAGCCGGCCGAGGTTGGTGTCGTCCAGTGCTGCCTCGACCTCGTCGAGGATGTAGAACGGGCTCGGACGTGCCTTGAACAGCGCGACGAGGAAGGCCACGGCAACCAGTGACCGCTCACCACCGGAGAGCAGGGACAGCCGCTTGACCTTCTTGCCGGCCGGGCGTGCCTCGACCTCGACGCCGGTGGTGAGCCACTCCCCGGGTTCGGTCAGCACGAGACGGCCTTCGCCGCCGGGGAACAGCCGGGCGAAGGACTCCTCGAACGCCTTCTCAACGTCGGCGTACGCGGCGGCGAAGACCTCCTGCACCCGGGTGTCGACGTCGGCGATGATGTCCTTGAGGTCGTCGCGGGTCTTGCGCAGGTCGGCCAGCTGCTCGGCGAGGAACGTATGGCGCTCGCTGAGCGCGTCGAACTCCTCCAGCGCCAGGGGGTTCACCTTGCCGAGCACGGCGAGGTCGCGTTCCGCCTGCCGCAACCGCTTCTCCTGCTCGGCACGCACGTAGGGCACCGGGTCGGGCGTCGGGTCGTCCTCGGTCACCGGACGGCCGTCGGGGGTGAGCAGCACGGGGACGAGGCACTGCGGCCCGTACTCGGAAGCGAGCGCTTCGGTGTCGAGGCCGAGCTCGGTCAGGGCCTTCTCTGCGAGGGCGTCGATCTTCATCTGCTGCTGTGCACGGGCCAGTTCGTCCTTGTGGACGGTGTCGACGAGCCCCTCGAACGCGCGGGCGAGCTCACGGCCCCGTTGCCGGACAGCGGTGAGTTCTGCCTCTGCTTCGTTGCGGAGCTGCTGTGCCTTCGTGCGCTCCTCCTCTGCGAGGGCCCGGGACGCTGCGACGCGCTCGGCCAGCCAGTCGGCGGCCAGCTGGACGGCTGCTGCCACCTCCGCCTCGCGGCGCAGTTGCTCGCGGCGGGCTGCGGCCTTGGCGCGGGCGGCGCGCTCCGCCTCCGCAGCCCTTGTGAGGCTCTCCGCCCTTCCGGCGAGCGCGCGGGCGCGTTCCTCGACGGTGCGCAGGGCCAGCCGGGCGTCCATCTCGGCAGAGCGTGCGGCGCGGGCACGGTCGCCGGAGTGGTCGCGTTCGGTCGGGTCGGCCTCGCTGAGCTCCGTCTGGGCCGAGGCCAGCTCGAGGCGGGCCTCCAGCTCGCCGAGGCTGGCGATGGCCTGGTCGCGGGCTGTCGCGGCGGTCTGCGCAGCAGCTGCCAGCCGTCCGGCCTCCGCCTGGGCAGAGCGGACGGTCTGGTTGAGCTCTCCGGCCTCCTCTGCCAGCGCGGCGTGGGCGGCATCGGACTCGTGGAGTCGCGCCAGCGCGGCGTCCGATCGTTCCCGTGCGGCTGCGAGCACGTGCTCGACCTCTGCGAGCGCGAACCGCAGGCGCTCGGTCTCTGCCTGCGCGGCGCCGAGCCGGAGGTTGGCCTCGTCGAGTGCGGCCTGCACCTCCAGCAGCGAGGGCTTCGAGGACGAGCCGCCGGCTGCGAACCATGCGCTCAGTACGTCGCCGTCGGTTGTGACGGCTGTGATGTCGGGAAGCTGGGAGACGAGTTCCCGCCCGCGGGGCAGGTCTTCGACGACGGCGACCTTGAACAACAGCCGTTCGATGGCCGGACGCAGGTTGGGCGCGCACTCGACCAGCTCACCGGCGTAGGTGGCCCCTGCAGGAAGGGCCGGCCAGCCGGAGGTGTCGGGTCCGGCGACGCCACCGAGCAGCAGCCCTGCCCTGCCGAGATCCTCGGCCTTGAGGTGGCCGAACGCACTGACGGCCGCGTCGAGCCCGGTGACGGCGACGGCGTCCGCTGCCGCGCCGAGAGCTGCTGCGATGGCCACTTCTGAGCCGGGACGGACGCTGATCAGCGCAGCCACCGAGCCGAGGAGCCCGTCGAGGCGGTCACCTGCTGCCAGCAGGGCTGCGGACCCGTCGCGGCGCTCAAGGCCGAGGGCGAGTGCTTCGGCCCGGGCTGCTGCTGCCCCCCGCTCCGCTGCGGCAGCGCGTTCGGCGGCCTGCAGGTCGGCGAACGCCGCCTGGGCGGCAGCCACCTCCGCCTCGGCATGCTCGTAGGCGTCATCGAGGCCCGATTCGCCGGCGCCGAGCCCGGAGAGCTTCGTCTCCAGCGCTGCGAACGTGCGGCGCGCCGCCGCTGCCCGCTCCTCGGCCTCCACCTTTGCTGCGGTGAGCCGTTCGATCTCCGAGCCGGCGGCTTCCGTTCGACTGCGCAGGGTGTTCACCTCGCCGGAGAGGCGTGCGAGGCCCTCGCGGCGGTCGGCGATCGCACGCTGCTGGGCGGAGTACTGCTTCTCCGCCTCCGCGTGCGCGAGTTCTGCTGCGCTGCGGGCCTCTGTCGCTGCTGCGAGGGCTGTCGTCCGTGCGGAGACCTCCGCCTGCAGCTCGGTCTCGGCCCTGCGGACGTCCGCGGCCTCGCGCTCGATCGCCTCGGGGTCGCGGCCCGGACGGTCCTCCGTGCCGACGCTGGAAGCGTTGCGCAGGCGTTCGCCGGCGATGGAAGCGGTGCTGGCCACGCGTTCGGCGAGACCGGCGAGGGCGTACCAGGTCTCCTGGGCAGCGGTCAGCTGCGGCAGGGAGTCCCGGGCAGCCGCCTCGGCAACCTGCTCGGCCTGCCGCGCCTGGGTCAGTTCGTCCTCGAGGCGGAGCCTTCGCTGCTTGAGCTCGGCTTCCGCTGCGAGCTCGGACTCCAGCGCACCGCTGGCCACCACCAGATCGTCGGCCAGCAGGCGCGCCTTCGCGTCCCGGAGCTCCGAGGCGATGACGACGGCCTTGCGGGCCACCTCCGCCTGCCGGCCAAGGGGCTTCAGCTGGCGGCGGATCTCGCCCAGCAGGTCACTGAGCCGGTTGAGGTTGGCGGCGGTGGCGTCCAGCTTCCGCTCGGCCTTCTCCTTGCGCTTGCGGTGCTTGAGGACGCCGGCGGCCTCCTCGATGAAGCCGCGCCGGATCTCCGGGGTGGCCTGCAGGATCGAGTCGAGCTGGCCCTGGCCGACGATGACGTGCATCTCGCGTCCGATGCCGGAGTCACTCAGCAGGTCCTGCACGTCGAGCAGCCGGGCCGGTGAGCCGTTGATCGCGTACTCGGAGCCACCGCTGCGGAACATGGTGCGGCTGATCGTCACCTCGGTGTAGTCGATCGGCAGTGCACCGTCGGAGTTGTCGATCGTCAGCACGACCTCCGCGCGCCCCAGCGGGGAGCGTCCGGACGTGCCGGCGAAGATGACGTCCTCCATCTTGCCGCCGCGCAGGGTCTTGGCACCCTGCTCCCCCATCACCCACGCGAGCGCGTCAACGACGTTCGACTTGCCCGAGCCGTTGGGACCGACGACGCAGGTGATCCCGGGCTCGAAGACGAGGGTGGTGGTGGAAGCGAACGACTTGAAGCCGCGCAGGGTGAGGCTCTTGAGGTACATGGGCTCAGCCGTCGACCGAACTGAAGTGCTTGTTGCGGATGTGGCGGAAGGTCCAGAGCTTGTTGACGATGAAGTTGATCGGCATCGTGATCACGATGGTGAGCAGCTGCGACCAGTACTCCCGCGACTGGAGCCCGGCATTCTCGTGGAACCACGGCTCCGGCAGGTACAGCGGCGAGTTCGGGTTGGTCATGGCGACCTTGATGAAGATGCCGATCACGGCTGCAGCGCTGCCGACGGCGAGGAAGGGCCAGAACTCGGTGAACCACGGAGCGTGCCGCGTGCCGCGGAAGGTCCAGGACCGGTTGAGCTGGAAGTTGAACACGTTCGCGACAAGGAAGCCGACGATCCACACCAGCGAAGTGAAGCGGAAGTTGAAGGGGGTGCCCGGGATCGCGAACAGGATCTCCTGGGCGTTGACCGTCCCGCCGTTGAGCTTGTTCATCGCGATGGCCACCACCATGTTCACGACCACGCCCGCGCCGCCGACAAGGCCGAACTGCAGGAACTGCCGCACGACGTGCCGGTAGCGGCGGTAGAAGGTGGCGTGGGTCACAAGCGCTTAGGTTACCGGGAAAGGCGCGGCAAAGCTCAGCGCGCCGAGGGTGCGCGCCGCGGACGCTTCTGGCAGGACGGACACAGGTAGGACGAGCGGTTCATGAACGCCTCGCGGACGATCGGGGTGCCGCAGCGAAGGCATGGCTGGTCCTCCCTGCCGTACACGGCCAGCGATCGCCCGAAGTAGCCCGAGGAGCCGTTGACGTTCACGTAGAGGGCGTCGAAGGACGTCCCGCCGGCCGCAAGGGCCCCCGCCATCACCTCGCTCGCTGCTGCGAGGAGTTCCCGCACGCGCGGACTCCTCAGCCGGTCGGCCGAGGTCTCGTAGTGCACCCTCGCCTGCCACAACGACTCGTCGGCGTAGATGTTGCCGATGCCCGAGACGATCGTCTGGTTGAGGAGCACGCGCTTGATGCCGCTGCGCCTCCTGCGGATGTCCGTCACGAGCGCCTCGACGTCCAGCAGGGGGTCGAACAGGTCCCGCGCGATGTGGGCGACCTCCACCGGCAGCTCGGCCCCCCCGGGGCTCAGCCACAGGCCGCCGAACATGCGCTGGTCGGCGAACCGGAGCTCCGGACCGCCATCGGTGAACGTGAACTCCACGCGGCACTGCTGCGGTGGCGGACTGCCCGACGCGTCGAGGCGGAACTGGCCGCTCATGCCCAGGTGCGCCATCAGGGCGTCCCCGTCGGTGAACGGCAGCCAGAGGAACTTGCCGCGGCGACGCGGCTCGGCGAACGTGCGGCCGACGAGGGCCGTTGCGAAGTCCTCCGGCCCCCCGGCGTGCCGTCGGACGGGGCGCGGGTGACCGACGGTGACGCCGGCGATGGTGCGGCCGGGCAGCGCTGCTGCGAGCCCGGCCCGGACGACCTCTACTTCAGGCAGTTCCGGCATTGGCGACGGCCTCTTCAAGGGCGGTGAACGCGTTCTCAGCCGCCCGCTGCTCAGCCTGCTTCTTGGACGTACCCTCGCCCGGCTCGTACGCGCGGTTGCCGACGATGGCGACGGCAGCGAAGCGCTTGTCGTGGTCGGGCCCGGTTTCCGTGACCCGGTAGCTGGGTGCGCCGAGGTCGTTGTTGGCTGCGTACTCCTGCAGGCTGGTCTTCCAGTCCAGGCCCGCGCCGAGCTCTGCGGCCTGCACGACCAGCGGATCGAAAAGGGTGTGGACGAGCAGGTCGGCACCGTCCCTGCCCGCGGAGATCAGGACGGCACCGAGCAGGGCCTCGAGCGTGTCCGCGAGGATCGAGGACTTGTCGTGCCCGCCGGTGGTGAGCTCTCCCTTACCGAGCAGGATCTGGCTGCCCAGGTCGAGGGAGCGCGCCACGTCAGCGAGGCTGTGCGCGTTCACCACTGCTGCACGCAGCTTCGCCAGCCTGCCTTCGGGAAGGTCGGGGTAGCTGCGGTACAGGAACTCCGTGACGACGACGCCCAGCACCGAGTCGCCGAGGAACTCCAGGCGCTCGTTGTGCGGCAGCCCGCCGTTCTCGTACGCGAAGGACCGGTGCGTCAGGGCAAGGCGGTACAGCTGGGGATCCATCTGGATCCCCAGCTGTTCGATCAGCTCGAGGGCGCGGCTCGGCACCGCTGCGGTATCGGACGTGGTCCGAGCCCGGCTCAGGGCTCGAGGATCTGCCGGCGAGCGGCGCGCGGACCGTACTGGCCGCACGTGGGGCAGGCGGTGTGCGGCAGGTGCTTCGCACCGCAGGCCGCATTGGCGCAGGTCACCAGGGTCGGCGCGAGGGTCTTCCACTGCGAACGGCGGGCCCGCGTGTTGCTGCGGGACATTTTCCGCTTGGGAACGGCCACGGCGTTACTCCTTGTTCTTCGGTTCGTTCATCGGTCCCGTCCACTCCCCCAGGCCTGCCCATCGGGGATCGATGGGCTCTGCATGGCTGTGGTCCGGGTTTCGGTTGAGGCTGGCTCCACATTCGGGGCACAACCCGGCGCAATCCGGACGACACAGGGGCGTGAACGGCAGGTCGAGTACCACCGCGTCCCTGAGGACGGGTTCGAGGTCGATCAGCTCGTCCTCGATGCGCAAGGCCTCCGGATCATCTGTCTCCTTGCCCGGGTAACAGAACAGCTCCTGGATGTCGATCTCCTCTTCCGAGGAGATGTCGTCAAGGCAGCGTGCGCAGTTCCCCTGCAGCCGGACCACAGCGGTTCCGGTGACCAGGACCCCTTCCACCACAGACTCCAACCGAAGGTCGAGGTCGATGGGTGAGCCGGGTGGCACCCCGATTACTTCGATGCCGAGATCTTCTGGCGCTTCCGCGACCCGACTGACCTCCTTCAGCACTCCAGCCCGCCGGGAGAGTTCGTGTGTTTCGAGCACGAGCCCTGAGCGGTGGTCTGGCAAGCGGGGAGGCACGACGGATCCCTTCAATGCACAAATCGACAGCGTCATAACCAACGCAGGACTCTACCGTGACCGGCGACGCCACGGCAAAACGCCGGTGTCTAGGCCTGCAGCCGGGGCAGTGCCTGGGTGGAGGTGTCATCGAGCGCGGACCGCGTTGCCAGTCGGTCGCGCATGGTGCGCACCTGCGACATCGTCTTCTGCAGGCCGGCCTCGAACGAGGCGATCCTTGCGTCGACGTAGGAGTCGGCCTCCCGTCGCAGCGCGTCGACATCGGCCAGCGCCTTGGCCTCGAGTTGGGCAGCCTTGCTGCGGGCGGCCTCCATGACCGGCGTCTGGCTGGTGAGGTAGATGGCCCTCTCCTCCGCGGAGGCGATGATCTGCGCGGCCTCGGCCTGGGCCCTCTCGAGGGTCTCAAGGGAGGTGGCCGTGACCCGCTGGGCCTCGCCGACGTCGGACTGCAACGCATCGGCAGCCTGCTCGATCAGGGCGAGCACCTCTGCCCGGTTGACCATGCAGGACGCTGACATGGGGACGGCCTTCGCCCCGGCTACCAGGCGGTGGAGCTGCTTCAGCACCTCGTTCGTGCGCTCAACCATCAGCGTGCTCCATTCCTTGGGACTTCCGGCGGATCTGCCGGGCGACGACGTCCGGTACGAAGGCGGCGACATCGCCGCCATAGCTGGCAACTTCCCGAATCATGGTCGAGGACAGCGTCGCCCATTGTGAGGACGCAGGCAACATGACGGTCTCGACCGAGCCGACGACGGCGTTGATGTGGGCCATCTGCAACTCGAAATCGAAGTCGGACGCGAACCGCAGGCCCTTGACCAGCACCCCCGCACCCCTGGCTCGGGCGAAGTCGACCAGCAGGCCGTCGAGGGCCTCGACCTTGACGTTCGGCCACTCCGCCGTCACCTCGCGCACGAGGTCGAGGCGCTCAACGAGCGTGAACAGGTAGTTCTTCGCCGAGTTCCGGCCCACAGCGACGATCACCTCGTCGAACAGCGCGGCCGCGCGCCGGATGACGTCGAGGTGCCCGTGAGTGACGGGGTCGAAGGATCCCGGACAGATGGCGAGCATTCACCGCCCTTTCGTGGCGAAGTACAACGTGGTCTCACCGTAACGCCGCTCCCAGCTGTCGGTCACGCCCGGAGGCCACACCGGGGGCTCATCTCTGGATGCGCGCTCGAGGACCAGCAGGCCGTCCTCGGCCAGCCAGCGGTCGGCTGCGGCGGCCAGAACGGGTGCCAGCCGGGCCATCGGGACGGCGTAGGGCGGGTCGGCCCAGACCACGTCGAAGCGTGCCTGCGGATCACCGGCGAGAGCCTTCTCGACCGTCGAGGCGAGCACCGTCACGGGCAGCCCGACCGCCTGGGCGTTGCCGCGCGCGATCCGGGCGGTCGCCTGGTCGCTCTCCACGGCGACGACGGGCGCTGCCCCGCGGCTGGCTGCCTCGAGGGCGACGGCCCCGGACCCGGCGTACAGGTCGATGAAGCTCAGGCCGGCCAGCATCTGCTCTGCGCCGGAACCGGCGGTCCCCGCCCAGTCGGCGATGAGCGAGAAGGTCGCCTCGCGCACGCGGTCGGTGGTGGGGCGGGTGGCCGAGTGCGCCGGCGTCCGCAGGCGGTGGCCCTTGCGGGAGCCGGCGATGATCCTGGTCACCGGGTCAGGTTAGTGTCTCCACCTCCCCGACTTGTCAGAATCTCCTTCGCCCAGAGCCGCACCAGATTCTGACAACTCGGGAGGGGGCGTCAGTTGCGTTCGAGCCAGTCGCCGGAGGCGAGCAGCTCCGTTGCCCGGACGGCGTCGGCGAAGCCGGGCGTGGTCATGCCGGGGTCGCGGGCAACGCAGGTCGCGGCAAGCTCCCTCGCCTGTGCGATCAGGTCGGCGTGCTCCAGCACCCGCAGCAGCCGCAGGCTGGAACGGCTACCTGCCTGGCTGGCCCCCAGCACGTCACCCTCCCTGCGCTGCTCGAGGTCGAGCTCTGCGAGCAGGAAGCCGTCCCGCGTGGAGGCGACGGCGTCGAGCCGGTCGCGGGCGGGCTCGCCCGCAGGGACGCTGCTGATCAGCAGGCAGACGCCGGGGTGGCCGCCGCGCCCGATCCGTCCGCGCAGCTGGTGCAGCTGCGAGATGCCGAAGCGGTCGGCGTCCCAGACCACCATCATCGAGGCGTTGGGCACGTCGACGCCGACCTCGATCACGGTGGTCGCGACCAGGACGTCGAGGTCGCCGGCTGCGAAGTCGGCCATCACCTGGTCCTTGGTGTCGCTGGGGAGCTGCCCGTGCAGGACGCCGAGGCGGACGTCTGCCAGCGGCCCGGAGCGGAGCTCCTCCGCGAGCTCCACGACACCCTTGCCCTCGCCACCGTCGCCGCGGCCACCGATCCGTGGGCAGACGACGAACACCTGCCGGCCGGTGGCGACCTCTTCGCGCACCCTCCCCCAGGCCCGGTCCACCCAGGCGGGGCGGCTGGCGGCGTCGACGACGACGGTGGAGACGTCCGCGCGTCCGGCGGGCAGCTCAGCCAGGGTGGAGACGTCCAGGTCGCCGAAGATCGTCATCGCCACCGACCGCGGGATCGGGGTGGCTGTGAGGACGAGCACGTGCGGACGGCTGCTGGCCTTGTCCGCGAGCACGGCCCGTTGCTCGACGCCGAAGCGGTGCTGCTCGTCGACGACGATGAGGCCGAGGTCGGCGAACTGGACACGGTCGGCGAGCAAAGCGTGCGTGCCGATCACGATGCCTGCCTCGCCGCTGGCAGCGCGCAGCAGGGCCGACCTCTTGGTGCCGGCGGGCAGGGAGCCGGTCAGCAGCACGACGTCGGTGGCCACATCCGGCGTGCCGAGCATGCGGCCACCGCCGAGGTCGCCGAGGAGCGCCTTGATGGTCTGGAAGTGCTGGTGGGCCAGCACTTCCGTGGGGGCGAGCAGGGCAGCCTGGCCGCCGGCGTCGACGACGGCGAGCATCGCCCGCAGCGCGACGACGGTCTTGCCCGAGCCCACCTCGCCCTGCAGTAGCCGCTGCATGGGTCGTGCGAGGGCCAGGTCGTCGAGGATCGCCGCACTGACCTCGGTCTGCCCTTCGGTGAGCTGGAACGGCAGGCGGGCGTCGAAGGCCGTCAGGAGGCCGTCAGGGAGCGCGCTGCGGGGCTTGGCGGTGTGGCTGGCGGCGTCCGCGCGCCGGTAGGCCATGGTCAACTGGGTGGCGAGGGCCTCGTCGAAGCGCAGCCGGTCGGCACCCCGCGCAGCCTCGGCGAGGCTCAACGGATGGTGGACAGCTGCGAAGGCGTCGGCGAGGCGCAGGACGCCGGCGCTCTCCCTGAGCCAGTCGGGCAAGGGGTCCTCGACGGCTGACAGCGCCGAAAGGGCGAGGCGGGCACACTCGGCCACTTTCCACGTCGGAAGCTTGGCCGTGGCCGGGTACATGCCGACGAGACCCCCGGTGGCGAGGGCGGCGATGCGCTCCTTCTCCTCGGAGGTGGCGACGATGCGTCCCCCGGCGTCGAGCATCGCGAAGACGGGGTGGCTCATCTGGAGCTGGTCACGGAAGCTGCCGACCTTGCCGATGAACACGCCGGCAACGCCCTCGCCGAGCTGGCGTTCCCACCAGCCGAGCAGATGCGCCTTGCCGAAGAAGGTGGCAGTCAGCCGACCGTTGCCGTCGCTGAGCAGGACCTCGAGCCTGCCCGGACGCGTCTCGCGCCGCCCGGGGGAATTGCGGCCCTCGAACCGCGAGATCCTTGCCACCTTGGCGATCACTGCGACGTGCTCGCCCTCGACAAGGGTGCCGAGGTCGGTCAGCTCGGTACCGGAGAGATAGCGGCGGGGGATGAACCGCAGGAGGTCACCGACGGTCTCGATGCGCAGCGTCGCGAACTCCTTGGCCGTGCGGTCCCCCAGCACCTGGCCCAGCGGTGCTGCCAGCTCGGCGTACATCGCCGTGCGCCATCCGCTCAAACCCTGCTCCACGCTGCCTGAGCCTATGCGCAGACACCGACATCATGGCCGCCGACACGGGCCGGTCAGGCACTAGCGGCCGCGGAGCCCCCAGGCGACCCTGCCCAGCAGCGCCGTCAGGACGCCGAAGACCCCCAGCATGACGGGCGAGGACCCGGGGCCCGAAGAGGCCATGGTCAGGGCAGTGAAGAAGGTGAACACCAGCATCACCGCTGCCGCAACGAGGACGGGCACGCGCAGCTTCGACGCGAGCAGGCGGCTGGCCCCCTGCGGGTGGGGGGACGCCGTCGGAGCCGCCCGGGCGGGAGGTCGGGCGGGAGCCGAGCGGGGCACGGGTGCAGGCTGTGATGCCGGAGGAGGAACGACCGGCCGCAACGTCGGAACGCTGACCGAGGCCTCCGTGGGGGCATCCCAGAACCCGATGTCGGGCGCCCAGCCAAGGAAGTCGTCGGAGTCGGCGCGTTCACTCACACGAGCATGTTGGCACAGGGATCCGGACATGCGAAGAGACCCGCTCGAGAGCGGGTCTCTTGCAACAGCGATGGGGTCAGCGGGTGACGCGACCGGCCTTCATGCAGGAGGTGCACACGTTGAGGCGCTTGTGGGTGCCCTCGACGACAGCGCGCACGCGCTGGATGTTCGGGTTCCAGCGACGATTGGTCTTCTTCTTCGACCAGGGCACGTTGTGCCCGAAACCCGGACCCTTGGCGCAGATGTCACAGACGGCAGCCACTGGAGTACTCCTTGTTGTCTCAAGATCAGGCACATCAGAGCGCCCGGAAAAGATCGGCCCCCGATCGGGGACCTGCCTACGATACCCGAATCGAAGCCACGCCCGCCAATCGTCAGGTGGCGACGACGATCGGCAGGATCATCGGACGGCGGCGGAAGTTGTTGCTCACCCAGCGTCCCAGCGTGCGGCGCACCTGCTGCTGCAGCTGGAAGGTGTCCTCCACCCCGTCGGCCAGTGCCTTCTCGATCACGGCAACGAGTTCCGGCCGGACGACATCGAACACGGTGTCATCGTCTGCGAAGCCGCGGGCGTGGATGTCGGGACCGCTGACCAGCTTGCCGGAGTGCAGGTTCACCACGGCGACGACGGAGATGAAACCCTCCTCGCCGAGGATCTTGCGGTCGGTGAGCTCCGTGTCGCCGATCTCGCCCTCGGTGAGCCCGTCGACGAAGATGTAGCCGCACTCGAGCTGGCCGACCACCTTGGCCTTGCCCTTGGCCAGGTCGATCACCGCGCCGTCCTCGACGACGAGGGCGCGCTTCTCCGGCACCCCTGTGGCGACGGCCAGCTTGGCGTTGGCGATCAGGTGGCGGATCTCGCCGTGGATGGGCAGGACGTTCCTCGGCTTCAGCAGGTTGTAGCAGTAGAGAAGCTCGCCGGCGCTCGCGTGCCCGGAGACGTGCACCATCGCATTGGCCTTGTGCACGACGTTGACGCCGTTGCGGGCCAGTCCGTTGATCACCCGGTAGACCGAGTTCTCGTTGCCGGGGATCAGCGAGGACGCCAAGAGGACGACGTCGCCGGGGCCGGCGGTGACCACCGGGTGCTCGTGGTTGGAGATCCGCGACAGAGCGCTCAGCGGCTCGCCCTGCGAACCGGTGGAGATGATCAGCACCTCGTCGTCGCGGTAGTTGTCGATCTGCTTGAGGTCGATCAGGGTGTTCTCGGGCACACGCAGGAAACCGAGCTCCCTTGCCACGCCCATGTTGCGCACCATCGATCGTCCGACGTAGACCACCTTGCGCTTGTGCCGGACGGCTGCGTCCATGACCTGCTGCACGCGGTGCACGTGTGAGGCGAAGCAGGCGACGATCAGCTTCTGCTTGGCGTTGGCGAAGACCCGCTCCAGGGCCGGTTCGATGTCGCGCTCGTGAGCGGTGAAGCCGGGGCTCTCCGCGTTGGTGGAGTCGACCATGAACAGGTCGACGCCCTCATCGCCGAGGCGGGCGAAGCCGTTGAGGTCGGTGAGCCGGCCGTCCAGTGGCAGCTGGTCCATCTTGAAGTCGCCGGTGTGCAGGACGGTGCCGCCGGGCGTGCGCATGATGACGGCGAGGGCGTCGGGAATCGAGTGGTTGACCGCGAGGAACTCGAGGTCGAACTCACCGACGGTGACCCGGTCACCCTCTTTGACCTCGCGGAAGTCGACGTCGCGGATGCGGTGTTCGCGCAGCTTCTCGCGGACGAAGGCCAGCGTCAGCCGCGAGCCGAAGACGGGGATGTTGCTGCGCCGGCGCAGAAGGTAGGGCACGGCCCCGATGTGGTCCTCGTGCCCGTGGGTGAGCACGAGGGCCTTCACCTCGTTGAGCCGGTCCTCCACCAGGTGGAGGCCGGGAAGGATCAGGTCAACACCGGGTTGGTCGTCGGAGGGGAACAGCACCCCGCAGTCGACGAACAGCAGGTCGTTGTTGACTTCGAAGGAGGTCATATTGCGTCCGACGTCTCCAAGGCCGCCCAGCGGAGTGATCCGCAGCGTGTCCCTGGCCAGAGCCGGTGGGGTCTTCAGGCTTTCTCGCACGCGCCCAACCTACCGGTAGTGGCGTCCGTCCCCGTCCAGTGACTGTCCCGCTGTGGGTACAGTGGCGCGGTGATCGCCGATTCCGTCCGCCTTGCGCTGCCAGCAGAGGCCGCGAGCATCGCTGCCCTGCAACGCAGGGGCTGGACGCAGACCATGCCCGCCGACGTGGCTGAAGAGGTACTCGCGAGCGTCGACCTCGCCAGCATGACCGAGCGCTGGGAGCTGGCCATCCTGCGTCCCCCGCTCGCGCAGTTCCGCGTGCTTGTCGCCGTCGGGGACGAGCGTGTCGTGGGCTTCGCAGCGGTCGGGCCGTCGGATGACCCGGATGCGGAGGCCGGCGAGGACGCCGTCGTCGCCGAGTTCGTCGTCGACCCGCAGGCCCAGCGAAGGGGCCACGGCTCACGGCTGCTGAACGCCTGCGTCGACACGCTGAAGGCTGACGCATTCGTCCGCGCCACCTGGTGGGTGCGCGCGACAGACGACGTCCTGCGGGGCTTCCTCACCGGCGCGGGGTGGGCTGCCGACGGCGCCCACAGCGAGGTCGCGGTCAGCGAGGGCGGCCCCAGCCTCAAGCTCGTGCGGCTGCACACAGCGATCGGCTGAAGGTCGCCCGCCCTCTCAGGAGATCGGCAACCTGAGGTTGGTGCCGTCCACGCCGATGGCAATCCCACCTTCCTCCGGCACGATCCGGGTCAGGCGCAGATCGTGGTCGAGCGTGAGCTTGATCGGCTCGACGATCGAGTCCAGCTGGTCCTGCGTGAACGCCAGATCGAGGGTGGTGCCGTTGAGGTCGAGCTTCGGATCGGTGAGCCGCACGACCTGCTCGTCCACGTCGAGCTTCGGGAGCGCTGAGACGGCGAAGCTCACCTGGTTGCCGAACACGTCCCTGGTGTAGCTGAGCTGCAGCCGTCCGTCCTTGGCGTAGGTGATCGGCACCTCGGCGATCGTCGACACGTCGGCGTAGCTCAGGGTGGCCGAACCGGTCATGGATGCGACGGTCACCTCGCTGGTCCCGAGAGCAACCGTGCCGGTGTCGGCAACGACGTCGGTGAGCTTCACCTTCTTGCCGGAGATCTCCAGTGGCAGTGCTGCCACCTCGATGTGGGCGCTCGGCACCGAGCGCGTGAACAGGGAGGGGAAGAACGGCGTGCCGCCGAGCGTGACCGTGGCGTCGCCGTCACCGAGGTAGGAACCAGCGGCCTTCACGGCCTGGTCCTGTGCGTAGCCGCGAAGCCAATTGTCGCCGAACCACCCGCCCACGCCGAGGACGAGCAGAATGGCGAGCGTCCAGACCAGCCCCTTGCGCATGGTCAGATGCCGAGCAGGTCGTCGATACCGAGGGTCAGGCCGGGCCGGGAGGCGATGTTGCGAACACCCAGGAGCACGCCGGGCATGAAGGAGGCCCTGTCGAGCGAGTCGTGGCGGATGGTGAGCGTCTCGCCCTCTGCGCCGAACAGCACCTCCTGGTGGGCGATGAGGCCGCGCAGGCGGACGCTGTGCACGTGGACGCCTTGCACGTCGGCGCCGCGGGCCCCGGGGAGCCCGGTGGCCGTGGCGTCGGGGATGGGCCCGAGGCCGGCGTCAGCGCGTGCGATGGCGATGCGTCCGGCGGTCGCCTGGGCTGTGCCCGACGGCGCGTCCACCTTGTTGGGGTGGTGGAGCTCGATGATCTCTGCGGACTCGTAGAAGCGCGCGGCCTGCTCGGCGAAGTGCATCATCAGGATCGCGCCGATGGAGAAGTTGGCTGCGATCACCACTCCCACCTCGGGCTTGGCCGCCAGCTGTTCGCGGACGCTGGCCAGCCGCTCGTAGGTGAACCCAGTGGTGCCGACGACGGCATGGATCCCGCGTTCGATGCACCAGGCGAGGTTGTCCATCACGGCGTCCGGCGTTGTGAAGTCGACGACCACCTCTGCGTTCTGCTCAACGGCGCTGCGGTCGTCGCCGGCGTCCACGGCTGCCACCAGCTCCAGGTCGGCAGCGGCCTCGACAGCCGCGCACACCTCGGCACCCATCCGGCCCTTGGCCCCGAACACCGCAACCCGCATCGCGCTCCCCTTCCGGTTGTGCGCCCATCCTAGGGCTGACCGTTGTGGCGACCGCCCGCGCACACTGTGACCGGTTCGCCGTCCTCGGCGAAAAAGTCACAGCTTGTGGAGTGAGACGCAAAACCGGCGCCCCGCACGAAGCGGGACGCCGGCTGGCGATCAGATTGCTCAGGCTTCGGCCGGAACCGCTTCCTTCTCCTCGACGACCGGGATCAGGGACAGCTTGCCCTTCTCGTCGATCTCGGAGATCTCCACCTGGATCTTCTGGCCGACGCTGACGACGTCCTCAACGTTCTCCACGCGGGCACCGCCGGCGAGCGGACGCAGCTTGGAGATGTGCAGGAGGCCATCCTTGCCGGGCATCAGGGAGATGAACGCACCGAACGGCATGATCTTCACGACCGTGCCAAGGTAGCGCTCGCCCTTCTCCGGCATCATCGGGTTGGCGATGGCGTTGATGATCGCGCGGGCAGCCTCGGCCGATTCGCCGTTGTCCGCACCGATGTAGATCGTGCCGTCGTCCTCGATGGAGATGTTCGCGCCGGTGTCGTCCTGGATCTGGTTGATCATCTTGCCCTTCGGGCCGATGATCTCGCCGATCTTGTCGACGGGGATCCGGATGCTGATGATCCGCGGGGCGTACGGGCTCATCTCGTCGGGGATGTCGATGGCCTCGGCCATCACCTCGAGGATGGTGTGCCGTGCGTCACGAGCCTGGAGCAGTGCACCGGCCAGCACCTCGGCAGGAATGCCGGTGAGCTTGGTGTCCAGCTGCAGGGCCGTCACGAAGTCCTTCGTGCCGGCGACCTTGAAGTCCATGTCGCCGAGGGCATCCTCAGCGCCAAGGATGTCGGTGAGGGCGACGTACTTGGTCTCCCCGTCGATGTCCTCGCTCATCAGGCCCATGGCGATACCGGCGACCGGCGACTTCAGCGGCACACCGGAGTTCAGCAGGGCAAGGGTCGATGCGCACACCGAACCCATCGACGTCGAGCCGTTGGAGCCGAGAGCCTCGGACACCTGGCGGATCGCGTAGGGGAACTCGTCCCGCTTCGGCAGCACCGGCAGCAGGGCGCGCTCAGCGAGCGCTCCGTGGCCGATCTCGCGGCGCTTCGGCGAACCGACCCGACCGGTCTCACCGGTGGAGTAGGGCGGGAAGTTGTAGTTGTGCATGTACCGCTTGGTCGTCTGCGGGTCGAGCGTGTCCAGCTTCTGCTCCATGTCGAGCATGTTCAGCGTCGTGACACCAAGGATCTGGGTCTCGCCACGCTGGAACAGCGCAGAGCCGTGGACGCGGGGCAGGACGCCGACCTCGGCGGACAGCGTGCGGATGTCCGCAACGCCACGACCGTCGATGCGGACGTGCTCGGTGATCGTCTTGTGACGGACGACCTTCTTGGTCAGCGCGCGGAACGCACCGGTGATCTCCTTGTCGCGTCCCGGGAAGCGCGAGTCGAGCTCGGCCTTCAGGTCGGCGAGGAGGGACTCGGTGGTGGTCTCACGCTCTGCCTTGCCGGAGATGCTCATGACCGACTTCAGGCGATCGGTGCCGGCCTCGGCAACAGCGTCGAACACGTCGGGCTGGTAGTCGAGGAACACCGGGAACTGCGAGACGGCCTTCGGCAGCATCGCTGCCAGCTCGGCCTGCGCGTCGCACAGCGCCTTGATGAAGGGCTTGGACGCCTCGATGCCCTGCGCGACGACCTCTTCGGTCGGAGCGGTCCGGCCGGAGCGGACGAGGTCCCAGGTGGCCTCGGTGGACTCGGCCTCGACCATCATGATCGCGACGTCGCCGTCAGGCATGACGCGACCGGCGATGGCCATCTCGAAGGTGGCTCCGGCGCTCTGCTCGACCGTCGGGAAGGCGACCCAGGCATCCCCGATGAGGGAGATCCTGACGGCACCGATCGGGCCGCTGAAGGGCAGGCCGGCCAGCGTGGTGGACGCGGAGCCGGCGTTGATCGCCAGCACGTCGTAGCGGACGTTCGGGTTGAGGGCCATCACCGTGATGACGACCTGCACCTCATTGCGCAGGCCCTTGACGAAACAGGGACGCAGCGGACGGTCGGTGAGGCGGGCAGCGAGGATGGCGCCCTCGGACGGGCGGCCTTCGCGGCGGAAGAACGAGCCGGGGATGCGGCCGGCGGCGTACATCCGCTCCTCCACGTCCACGGTGAGCGGGAAGAAGTCGATGGCGTCACGCGGGTTCTTGGCCGCGGTCGTTGCGGCGAGGAGCATCGTGTCGCCATCGAGGTAGACAGCAGCGCTGCCGTTGGCCTGCTTTGCCAGCAGCCCGGACTCGAAGCGGATGACGTGCTTGCCATGGGTGCCGTTGTCAATCACGGCTTCGGTGAAACGAAGGTCAGGACCTTCCATGCGGATTCCTTTCGGTTTTCCGCCCCGTCACCGCGGCGTGCCCGGTCTTCGATCGAGGCTCGCGGGTGGCCGGCGAACCGGGCTGCCCGAAAGTCACTACCGAGGACCAAACCAGACCGCGGTCGGGGCTTCTTCTTGGGTGTGTAAGCACGACCAGCCGGTGACGGGAATCCCGTCACCGGCTGGTCATGAAGCTGAAATCACCGACGCAGGCCGAGGCGAGCGATCAGCGAACGGTAGTGCTCGACGTCATTCTTCATGACGTAGTTGAGCAGGCGGCGGCGCTGGCCGACCATCAGGAGCAGGCCGCGGCGACTGTGGTGGTCACCCTTGTGCTCCTTGAGGTGTTCGGTCAGGTGCGAGATGCGCTTGGTGAGCAGCGCGATCTGGACGTCGGGCGAACCCGTGTCGCCTGGCACGGTCGCGTACTCGTCAATGATCTTCTTCTTGGTGTCAGCGTCCATCTGTCGGCTGCTCTCCTCTCGGTTTCCCGTTGCGCGGCGCTCCCCAGGGCCAAATGGCACGAACTCGATGTCGGGATCGTTGGGAGCTCTTGGGCATCCGCGGCCGTCTTGACGGCGCCTTCACTCTACCGGCAACGCTCCTGTGGCGGCTAATCGCGGGAATCACCCCAAGTCAATTCGGCATCGGCTTTGGCTTATTGCGCAGTTCTACCTCCACGGGATGAGAAGATGGCCGCGCCCCGCGGCCACAAACCGCCTGGGGCCGACCCAGCATCCGACGTTCACTAAGGAGTGAACCATGGCGGTAGTCATCGGCATCCCGACGAGCGCAGATCCGGCAGAACGACGGACGACGATCGTGCCCGATGTGGTGAAGAAGCTCCGGGCAGCCGGCGCGGAGATCGTTGTCCAGCGCGGCGCCACCGACGGCGCCTACCTGGACGAGAGCAGCCTCGGCGAGGTGTCGTGGGTGGACAGCACCGACGACGTGCTGGCCGCTGCCGACGTGGTGTGGGTGATCGGCCCGCCCGACGACGCCACCCTCGCCAAGCTCCGGCCTGGCACCGTCCTGATGGGCATGCTGCAGCCGTACTCCTCGGCCGAACGGGTGAAGCTGTTCTGCGATCGGCAGATCACCGCCTTCGCAATGGAACTGGTCCCCCGCATCTCCCGTGCGCAGAGCATGGACATCCTGAGCTCGCAGGGCGCAGCGTCCGGCTATCAGTGCGTGCTGATCGCGGCAGCGCGGGCACCGAAGTTCTTCCCGATGCTCACCTACGCGGCCGGCACGATCCGCCCTTCCCGGGTGCTCGTGATCGGCGCCGGTGTCGCCGGCCTGCAGGCGATCGCGACGGCCAAGCGGCTGGGTGCGATCGTCGAGGCCTACGACGTGCGTCCCGACACCAAGGAGCAAATCGAGTCGCTCGGCGCCAAGTTCGTCGACACCGGGGTCAGCGCAGCTGGCGCCGGCGGGTACGCCCGTGAACTCACCGAGGAAGAGAAGGCAGCGCAGGCCGACAAGCTCGGCAAGGCCGTCGCAGCCTGCGACGTGCTGATCACGACCGCTGCCGTTCCGGGCAAGAAGGCCCCGCTGATCATCAGCGAGACCATGGTCGCTGCCATGAAGCCGGGCGCGATCGTCGTCGACATGGCAGCGGAAACCGGCGGCAACGTTGCAGGGACGGTTGCGGGCAAGGAGACCCGGGTCGGCCCGGCGCACGTGGTCGGGCCGGTCAACCTGCCGAGCCGCATGCCCGTCCACACCTCGGAGATGTTCAGCAAGAACCTGTACAACTTCCTCGCCCCGATGTTGTCCGAGGGCCTCCTCAAGCTGGACTGGGACGACGAGGTCATCGCCGGCACGGCGCTCACCCACGCCGGCGAGGTCAAGCACCCGGTCGTCAAGCAAGTCCTCGGACTCTGAGCCAGAAGGAATAGCGCAATGCAAGACCTGTTGTTCATCTACATCTTCGTCCTGGCGGCGTTCACCGGCTATGAGGTGATCTCCCGGGTGCCGGTCATCCTGCACACCCCGCTGATGTCCGGCTCCAACTTCGTCCACGGCGTCGTGCTCGTGGGCGCCATGTACGCCCTCGGCCAGGCCGAGGGCCCCTTCCAGCTCACCCTCGGCTTCCTCGCCGTGCTGCTCGGCGCTGCCAACGCGGCCGGTGGCTACGTCGTCACCGAACGGATGCTGGCCATGTTCACAGCCAAGGCCAAGCCGGCCGTGACCACCGGCAAGGAGGCCTGAGCACCATGACGTTCGTCGTGAACGCCGTCTACCTCGCGGTGGCCATCCTCTTCATCCTCGGCCTGAAGGCCATGTCGTCGCCGGTCACGGCCCGCAAGGGCATCATGCAGGCCGGTCTCGGCATGATCATGGCCACAGCGATCACCTTCCTCTACCCGAACCATGAAGGCTCCGGCCTGCTGTTCTTCGGCCAGGGCAAGACGATCAACCTGATCCTCACCGTCATTGCCATCGCCATCGGCGGCGGCGTGGCCTGGTGGCTGGGCAAGGTCGTCAAGATGACCGACATGCCGCAGATGGTCGCGGTCTACAACGGCATGGGTGGCGGTGCGGCAGCGCTGATCGCCGCCGTCGAGTTCGCCCGGCATGAGAACCTCAGCCCCGTCGTCAGCACCCTCGCCGTGCTCGGCGCCCTGATCGGTTCGGTGGCCTTCGCCGGCTCGATCGTCGCGTTCCTGAAGCTGCAGGGCATCATGAAGAAGACGTGGCGGCTCCCGGCCCAGAACATGGTGAACACCGTGCTGGCTCTCGTCGCCATCGTGCTCGGCGCAGCGATCGTCCTGCTGGCCGGCAACCCGGCGCTGCCGGCCATGCTCGTCGGGTTCTTCGTCCTGTCGCTGTTCCTCGGCGTGATCCTCACCACCCCGATCGGTGGCGCGGACATGCCGGTCGTGATCTCCCTGCTGAACGCCTTCACCGGCCTTGCCGTCGGGTTCGAGGGCTACGTGCTGGGCAACCCGGCGCTGGTCATCGCCGGCATCGTCGTCGGCGCGTCCGGCACCTTGCTGACCCAGCTGATGGCCAAGGCCATGAACCGGCCGATCAGCAACGTGATCTTCACCCCGATCACCGGCGAGGCCCAGGCCGGTGGTGGCGAGATCGCCGGTTCCATGAAGGAACTCAGCGGCATGGATGCAGCGGCGATGATGCGCTACGCAGAGAAGGTCGTCATCATCCCCGGCTACGGCATGGCCGTCGCGGGCGCCCAACACAAGGTCTGGGAACTCACCAAGATCCTCGAAGAGGCCGGCGTCACGGTGAAGTTCGCCATCCACCCGGTGGCCGGACGCATGCCGGGCCACATGAACGTCCTGCTCGCGGAGGCCGGCGTGCCCTACGACATGATCTTCGACCTCGAGGAGATCAACGACGAGTTCCCCACCACCGACGTGGCCCTCGTCATCGGCGCCAACGACGTGGTGAACCCCGTCGCCCGCACGGACAAGGGTTCGCCGATCTACGGCATGCCCATCCTGAACGCCGACAAGGCGCAGAGCTGCATCGTGATCAAGCGCGGCAAGGGCGCCGGCTACTCCGGCATCGAGAACGCCCTGTTCTACGCAGAGAACACCTCGATGCTCTACGGCAGCGCCCAGCAGGCCGTCGCCGAGATCATCACCGCTGTCAAGACCCTGGTCTGACCTCGCGAAAAGGGGCAAGAAAGGGGACTGTCCCCTTTCTTGCCCCTCTTTGTCCCCCCGCTTCGCTGTTGCCCTCGAGCCCGAGCCCGTCAGGCAAGACGGGTTACATCGATTTGGGCAACGAGCGACACTGGGAGCCACGACTGCCGACGACCCTCGCGGAGGATGCATGACTGCTGAGCCGATCACCGTGCGCCTGTGCACAGCCGAGGACCTGCCCGCACTGCACGCCAGGGAGCCGCATCCCGCGGCCACGATCGCCCAGCGCCACTTCGACCGGCAGGCGGCGGGCGGCTACTTCTTCGCCGTCGCGCTGCGCGGCACCGAGCCGCTGGGCACCAGCGTCCTGGACTGCGACCCGAAGAACCGGTTGTGCCCGGAATTGAAGAACCTGTGGGTGTACCCGGAGGCCCGACGCCAGGGAGCCGCCCGCGAACTCACCAGGTTCCTCGAGGACCAGGCAGCGGCCCTTGGGTTCGTCGAGGTCTTCCTGCGCGTGAACCCGGACAACGAGGCAGCCATCCCGATGTACATCAGCCTCGACTACTCCCCCACCGGCGACCACTCCAAGACGCCGTACGAGACGTTCGACGCCAGTGGGGTCAGCACCACCTACGAACAGCTGGACGCGGTCTACCGGAAGTCACTGCTGATCCGCTGACCGGTCAGCCGCCGGGAGCAACCCCGACGGCCGTCACGTCGATGAGGCGTCCCCCGCCGCTGGCAAGGGTCAGCACCACCCGGTCAACGGTGCACTCGAAACTCTCCAGTCGCACCTGGTGCTGCAGCGCCCGGACGGCGAGCATCCCGAGCTCCCCGGTCTGTCCGCCCCGCACCAGCAGCACGGTGGCGTCGGCGAAGTTGAGGTTCGCGAACCCGAGCGCTCCGCCTGCGGTGAGCGACGTCACGGGCACCCGCCGGTTCAGCAGGCGCGTCAGGTTGGCGGAGATCACGGCGGGAGAACTCATCCCGTACTCGGCGGAGACCGTGCGCGCGATGTGGGCGAGTTCGTCCATGTCGGAGCCGAGCAGGTTCATCCCGGCTGACGGATCGGCAGCCGGATCGGTGTGGGCGATCCAGCGCCCGAACGGCCCGAGCCGGAACATGACCCAATTCTGCCCCTGTCGGAGCCCTTTGGGAACCTCCTGGTGAATTACTGCGAGGCGAGGAGTTCGTGGCAGCGGGCGACGTCGTCTGCCATCTTGACGATCAGTTCGTTGATGTCGGTGAAGCGCACCTGGCCACGGATCCGGGCGATGAACTCCACGGCGATCGGCGCGTCGTACAGCTCGAGGTCGTCGCGATCCAGGACGTAGGACTCGACCCGTCGCGACACCCCGTCGAAGGTCGGGTTGGTGCCGACGGAGATGGCTGCCGGCCAGCGTTCGGGCCCGCTCCCAGAGGGAAGTGCCTCGCCGTGCGCGTCCAGCCCGTCACGCCGTGTCACCCAGCCCGCGTACACGCCGTCCTGCGGGCAGGCGAGGTTCCCCGGAACCGGCAGGTTTGCCGTCGGGTACCCGAGCGTGCGGCCGCGCATGTCCCCGTGCGTCACCACCCCGCGGAAGCAGAACGGGCGACCCAGGTGCTCCGCTGCGTGCGCAACGTCGCCGGCGGCGAGGGCCTCGCGGATGCGGGTGGAGCAGGTCTCCTCGTTCTCGAAGCGCACCAGCGCGAGAGCGTCGACCTCGAACCGGCCGGCCGCGAGTGCACGGAGGGTGTCGACGGTGCCGGCGGCGAGGTGGCCAAACCGGAAGTTCTCGCCAACGACGACCGTTGCCGGCTCGAGCGGTACCAGCACCCGCTCCACGAAGTCGGACGGCGACCACGCTGCGAACTCACGCGTGAAGTCGATGACCTCGACGCGGTCGGCCCCGGCCTGCGTGAGCAGCTCGATACGGGCTTCCAGGGAGGTCAGGAGCATCGGCCCCACCTCTGGGCGCAGCACCGACACCGGGTGCGGCCAGAAGGTGACAACGACCAGCGGCAACCCGGGCTGGCGGCGGCGGGCCTCTGCGAGCACCTCACGATGGCCGGGGTGCACCCCATCGAAGTTGCCGATGACGACTACTGCTGCGCTCACTTCCACCTCTCCAGGCACGCCATCCGTGCGCCGAATCACCTTACGCCAACGCTCAGGCGAGTACGGCCAGCGGGATCGCCGTGCCGTCAGGACCCGGACGGTACAGCGCGAGCAGCCGGTCGGCGTGCACCAGCGCCGTGGGGTCGGTGGGGACGGTCAGTGCGAGGGCCCGCCCGAACCCGATGTCGCCGGCCTGGTCTGCATCGACCTCGACGACGTCGAAGGCGCGGCGGGCGACCGCCGCCATGCCCAGCAGCGGCGGCGCGGCCTCACCGGCGAGCCCCTCCGCGTCGAGCGCCACCAGGTCGAGGCTGAACGCGCCGACGCGCGTGCGACGCAGGGCTGTCAGGTGGCCTCCGCAGGAAAGGGTGGCACCGAGGTCGCGGGCCAGAGCCCGGATGTAGGTGCCGGAGGTGCAGTCGATCACCACGTCGAGGTCGAGCACGGGCAGGCCGTCCACCTGCTCCTCGCGCGACGCCAGCAGGTCGAACCGGCTCACGGTCACTTCGCGTGCCTTGAGGTCGACCTCTCCCCCGGCACGCACGACAGCGTAGGCCCGCTTGCCTGCCACCTTGATGGCGGAGACCGACGATGGGACCTGGCTGATCAGGCCGGTGAAGGCCGGCAGCGCTGCGACGACGGCGTCAAGGGTGATGCCGGCAGCTCCGGGCGCCGAGACGACGTCGCCCTCTGCATCGTCGGTGACGGTCGCCTGGCCGAGCCGGATCGTCGCTGTGTAGGTCTTGTCGTGTCCTGCCAGGTGGCCCAGCAGGCGCGTGGCGCGGTTCACGCCGACCAGCAGCACACCGGTCGCCATCGGGTCGAGGGTTCCGGCGTGGCCGACCTTCCTGGTTCCGAGCAGCCGGCGGCAGCGGCCGACGACCTGGTGCGACGTCCAGCCCTGAGGCTTGTCCACCACGACCAGCCCATCACCCGTCACAAGCTGTGACTTTTCCGCCGTCATCGGCGACTAACTCACAGCTTGCGGGTGGAGGGAGGGTTCAGTCATCGAGTTCTTCGACTTCCTCTGCATGCTTGTACGGGTCGGCGTCACCGGCGTAGGTGGCACCCACGGCTCGGGCAGCGACCGCCTCGTCGATGGCTCGGGCTCGTGCGAGCGCGTCCTCGATCTGTGCGGCGTCCTCCTCGACGGCGTCCAGCACGAAGGCCAGCGTCGGGGTGAACTTCATGCCGAGCTGCTTGCCGACGGTCGACCGCAGCAGACCGGTGGCCGAGTGCAGCGCCAGCGCGCTCTCGTCGCGGGCGTCCGCGTCCCCGAGCACGGTGTAGAAGACGGTTGCCTCCCGCCCGTCGCCCGTGACACGGACGTCGGTGATGGTGACGAACCCGAGGCGCGGGTCCTTGATCCGTCGCTCCAGCATCTGGGCGACGACCACCTTGATCTGTTCAGCCACCTTGGCGTAGCGCGGACTGGCCATGTTCGATTCCTCTCAACGAATTCCGACGCGGGCCCCGGTCGCCCGGGACCCGCGTCGGGAAATCACCTGCTTCAGTCGCGCGGCTTCTCCACCATCTCGAAGGTCTCGATGATGTCGCCGACCCGGACGTCGGAGAAGTTCTGCAACGTCATGCCGCACTCGAAGCCCTCGCGGACCTCGGTTGCGTCGTCCTTCTCCCGACGGAGCGAGGCGATGGAGGTGTCTGCGACAACCACCCCGTCCCGCAGCAGTCGGGCCTTGGCGTTGCGCCGGATCGTGCCGTCGATGACCATGCAGCCGGCGATGACGCCGAACTTGGAGCTCCGGAAGATGTCCCGGATCTCGGCCTGGCCACGGACCTTCTCTTCGAAGATCGGCTTCAGCATGCCCTTCAGGGCCGCCTCGACCTCGTCGATCGCAGCGTAGATGACCGTGTAGTAGCGGACGTCGACACCCTCGGCGTCTGCCAGCTGGGTCGCCTTGCCCTGCGCACGGACGTTGAAGCCGATGATGACGGCATCCGAAGCGGCAGCGAGGCTGACGTTGGTCTCGGTGATGGCACCGACACCGCGGTCGATGACCCGCAGGTCGACCTCGTCGCCGACGTCGATCTGCAGCAGCGCGTCCTCCAGGGCCTCGACGGCACCGGCCGAATCGCCCTTGAGGATGAGTCGCAGTTCCTGCGCCTCGCCCTTCGCGAGCTGTTCGAACAGCTGGTCGAGCGTCTTGCGACGCGTGGTCTTGGCCAGCATGGCTGCCCGCTGACGGGCCTCCCGCTTCTCGGCGATCTGGCGAGCCATCCGGTCGTCCTCGACGACAAGGAAGTTGTCACCCGCCCCGGGAACCGAGGTCAGGCCGAGCACCTGGACCGGCATCGACGGCGGAGCCTCGTCCACGGTCTCACCCTGATCGTTGATCAGGGCGCGAACGCGACCATAGGCGGAGCCGGCGACGATCGAGTCCCCGGTGCGGAGCGTGCCGCGGTGGACGAGGACGGTGGCCACGGGGCCGCGTCCCTTGTCGAGGTGCGCTTCGATGGCCACGCCCTGGGCTTCCATCTCGGGGTTGGCCCGAAGGTCCAGGGACGCGTCCGCGGTGAGCAGGATGGCTTCGAGCAGCTCTGCGAGGCCGGTCTTGGCTGTCGCGGAGACGTCGACGAACATCGTGTCGCCGCCGTACTCCTCCGGCACCAGGCCGTACTCGGTGAGCTGGCCACGGACCTTGACCGGGTCGGCTGCTTCCTTGTCCATCTTGTTCACGGCAACGACGATCGGTACGTCGGCGGCCCTGGCGTGGTTGAGCGCCTCGATGGTCTGCGGCATCACACCGTCGTCGGCAGCCACCACCAGCACGGCGATGTCGGTCGACTTCGCACCACGGGCACGCATGGCGGTGAACGCCTCGTGGCCCGGGGTGTCGATGAAGGTGATCTTGCGTTCGACACCGTCGAGTGCGCTGGTGACCTGGTAGGCACCGATCGCCTGCGTGATGCCACCGTGCTCGCCTGCCACGACGTTCGCGTTGCGCAGCGCGTCCAGCAGCTTGGTCTTGCCATGGTCGACGTGACCCATGACGGTGACGGCCGGGGGCCGGGGCGCCAGGTCCTCCTCGTCGCCGGCGTTCTCGCCGAACTCGATGTCGAAGCTCTCCAGCAGCTCGCGGTCCTCGTCCTCGGGCGAGACGACCTCGATGTTGTAGTTGAGCTCGGCAC
>JAOATP010000161.1 GCA_030158185.1 Propionicimonas sp. | reverse complement strand
TCAGGCCAGGGAGATCAGGTCTGCGTAGTCGGGGTTCCACAGGTCCTCGTCGCCGTCGGGCAGCAGGAGCACCCGGTCGGGCTCAAGGGCATGCACTGCGCCCTCGTCGTGGGTGACAAGGACGACCGCGCCTGCGTAGTCGCGCAGGGCGTTCAACACCTCGCCGCGGGAAGCGGGGTCGAGGTTGTTGGTCGGTTCGTCGAGGAGCAGCACGTTGGCTGCGGAGACCACCAGCATCGCGAGGGCGAGGCGGGTCTTCTCGCCACCGGAGAGCACGCGCGCAGGCTTCTCCACGTCGTCGCCGGTGAACAGGAAGGAGCCGAGGATCTTGCGCATCTCGGTCTCGTTCAGCTCCGGTGACGCCGTGATCATGTTCTCCAGCACGCTGCGGGACACGTCGAGGGTCTCGTGCTCCTGGGCGTAGTAGCCCAGCCGCAGGCCGTGCCCGGGAAGCACCTTGCCGGTATCAGAGGATTCGATGCCGGCGAGGATGCGCAGCAGCGTCGTCTTGCCTGCGCCGTTCAGGCCGAGGACGACCACCTTCGACCCGCGGTCGATCGCGAGGTCGACGTCGGTGAAGACCTCCAGCGAGCCGTAGGACTTGCTGAGCTCCTTCGCCGTCAACGGGGTCTTGCCGCTGGGTGCCGGCTTGGGCAGGCGGATCCGCGCGACCCTGTCCGCTGCGCGCGTCTCCTCGAGCCCGGACAGCAGCTTCTCTGCACGCTTGGCCATGTTCTGCGCAGCGACGGCCTTGGTTGCCTTCGCCCGCATCTTGTCGGCCTGCGCCAGCAGCGTCTCCGCCTTGCGCTCGGCGTTGGCGCGCTCACGCTTGCGGCGCTTCTGGTCGGTTTCCCGCTGCAGCAGGTACCGCTTCCAGTCCATCGCGTAGACGTCGAGTTCTGCGCGGTTGGCGTCGAGGTGGAAGACCTTGTTGACCGTCATCTCGAGCAGCCCGACGTCGTGGGAGATCACCATCAGCCCGCCGGAGTAGGAGGCAAGGTAGCTGCGCAGCCAGACGATCGAGTCGGCGTCCAGGTGGTTGGTCGGCTCGTCCAGCAGCAGGTTGTCCGCGCCGGAGAACAGGATGCGGGCGAGCTCGACGCGGCGGCGCTGGCCTCCGGAGAGGGTGCCGATCTCCTGGTGCAGCACCCGGTCGGGCAGGCCGAGGTTCGCAGCGATCCGGGCGGCTTCCGACTCGGCGGCGTAGCCACCGGCAGCGGTCAGCTCAGCCTCCGCGCGGGAGTAGGAGGCCATCGCCTTCTCCTGCTCGTCACCGACGGATTCGGACATCGCCATGGTGTGGGAGTTGAGCCTCCGCAGGATCTGGTCGAGGCCCCGGGCGGAAAGGATCCGGTCCTTCGCGAGCTGGGTCACGTCGCCGGTCCGGGGGTCCTGCGGCAGGTAGCCGATCTGGCCGGTGCGGGTGATGGAGCCCCCCGCGGGGAGAGACTCACCCGCAAGGATCCGGGTGAGGGTGGTCTTCCCGGCACCGTTGCGTCCGACGAGGCCGATCTTGTCGCCGGGAGCCACCTGGAACGACGCCGGGGTCAACAGGAGACGGGCTCCCGCCCGTACCTCGACTTCTCTCGCCACCAGCATCGCCCCGCAAGGCTACCCTGTCGCGGTGGCCGAGATTCCCGCAGCAGAGGTCCGCATCGACGCCGCACTGGTGTCGCGGCTCCTCGCTGACCAGTGTCCGCACCACGCCGACCCCCACGTGGAGGCCTTCGCGCACGGCTGGGACAACGACCTTTTCGCCCTCGGTCCCGACCTGCTGGTGCGGCTCCCCCGACGCAAGGCTGCCGCCATCCTGATCGAGCACGAGATCGCCTTCCTGCCACGGCTCGCCCCACGGCTCCCCTTCCCCGTTCCCGTTCCGGTCTTCGCCGGACGTCCGGGCGCCGGCTACCCGTGGCGCTGGACGCTGGTCCCGCGGCTCCCCGGCCACAGCGCGGCCGACGTGCCGGTGGACGGGCGGGCACGGGCTGCGGAGGGACTGGCAGCCTTCCTCACAGCCCTCCACGTGCCCGCAGAGATGGACGCCCCGCTGAACCCCTTCCGCGGCGTGCCGCTGGCGGCCCGCGCCAACGGCTGGCACCCCAGGATCAGCGCGGTGGCCGGCGAGGCCGCGCTCGCCGGGTGGCAGCGTGCTGCCGCCGTCCCTGCCTGGCCAGGACCACCGTTGTGGCTGCACGGCGACCCGCACCCGATGAATCTCCTGCTGGGCGCGGACGGGGGCCTCAACGGCGTGCTCGACTTCGGCGACCTCTGCGCGGGCGACCCGGCCAGCGACCTCGCCGTCGCGTGGCTGGCCTTCGACGCCCCCGCAAGGGCCCGGTTCCGGGCCCGGTGCGACCTGTCGGGCCTCTACGACGCGGACATCTGGACGAGGGCGTGGGCCTGGGGGCTCGGCCTGTCTGCGGTGTTCGCCCAGTCGAGCGACAACATGCCGGCCCTTGCGGGGATCGCCCGCCACGGCCTCGCGGAGACCCTCGCGGACACGGAGTTCACCAGAGCGCTGTGAGCGTGCTCTGGTCGTCCAGGACGAAGTCGTCGACGACGGCCGTCACCTCGAGCGCGTCCAGCTCGACGTAGTCGCCGAAGCTGGAGAGGAAGGCCGTGTCTGCTGCGTCCCTCCCGGTGGCGACCCGCACGAGGCTCCGCCGCGGGGCAAGGCGGGTGGCGTCCACAGCCCACCACTGGTCGTCCACGAGGGCTTCGGCCACGGCATGGAACTCCATCGGGCTGAGCCCGGGGGCGTAGACGGCAGCGAGCCGCGCCGGCACCCCGAGGGCGCGCAGCAGTGCGATCACGAGATGGGCGAAGTCACGGCAGACACCCTGGCGCGCGAGCAGGGTGTCGAGGGCGCTGTCGGTGCCGGTGCTGGAGCCCGAGACGTACGCGATCCGCTCGTGCACCCATTCGGCGACCGACGCCAGCAGCTCCGGACCGGTGAGTCCCGCGAACTCCCCTGCAGCGGTCGGGGCGAGCGAATCGGCTTCGCAGTAGCGGCTCTGGCGCAGGTAGCGGAGCCGGTCGACGTCGGTCACCTCCGCCGGCCCTGCCACACCGTCGATGGTCGCCATGTAGTCGAGAACGAGGGGGCCGACGTCGGCACGCACGAGGTGCAGGCGGGTGCCGTGGTCGTCCAGCACCTCCCTTGGTGTGACCGGCCGACCCGCCGCGCTCACCACGAGGGACTCCGCTGCCAGCGGCAGCCCGCGGGCGGCACTCACGGAGAACACGAGCTCCGATGGTCCGGAGAGGGTGAGTTCGAGATGGCAGCCGACGTTTCTGATCACGGGCCCATCCTGCCCTGTCCCGGGCCTGGTCAAACCCTAAGCTGGCCCCGGATGGAGGAGACGGCTGTGAACTTCCGGAATGTGCAGGCCCCGACCGCGGTGGTGATGGTGCGCCCACACCGTTTCGCGGTGAACCCGCAGACGCTGGCAGACAACGCGTTCCAGTCTCCGCCGCGCCAGTCAAGGAGCGACGCCGTCGCGAGCGCTGCCCGGCAGGAGTTCGACGGCTGTGTCGACGCCCTGGGCGCAGCCGGGGTCCGGGTGCACGTGTTCGATGATTTCGGGCAGCTCGACACCCCTGACTCGGTGTTCCCGAACAACTGGTTCTCCACCCACCACGGCGGCCGGATCGCGATCTACCCGATGTACGCGCCCAACCGGCGCAGGGAGCGCCGCAGCGACGTGATCGACCTGCTGAAGAGCAGCTACCGGGTGCAGGAGGTCATCGACTACTCGGGGCTCGAGTACGACGACCTCTTCCTGGAGGGCACAGGGGCGATGGTGTTCGACCACCTCGAGCGGGTCGCCTACGTCGCCAGTTCGCACCGTGCCGACCCGGTGATCCTTGAACGCTTCTGCACGGCGTTCGGCTACGAGCCGATGGCCTTCCCCACAGCCGGCGCTGACGGTCGTCCGATCTACCACACCAACGTGCTGCTGACGATCGCGACCGAGTACGCCCTCGTCTGCCTCGCAGCGATCAGCGACCCCGCCCGTCGCGCCGAGGTGGCAGGGCGCCTCGCAGAGAGCGGACGGACGGTGCTCGACCTCACCTTCGCCCAGGTGGCCGACTTCGCGGGCAACGCGATGGAACTCACCGGGAGCGAAGGGCACCTGCTGGCGCTGTCGGCACGGGCCGCGGCAGCGCTGACACCCGAACAGCGCGCCACCATCGAGCGTTCGGCCCGCCTGTTGCCGTTGTCGATCCCGACGATCGAGCTGGCCGGCGGCTCCGTCCGCTGCATGCTGGCCGGAGTGAACCTCACCCCCCGCTGACCGTCCCGCAGCGCCTCTCCCCCACCCCCAACACCGCATACTGTGACTTTTTCGCCGATGTCGGCGAAAAAGTCACAGTGTGGCGGGGTGGTGGTGCGGCTCGCTACAGGTTGTAGCCGATCGAGCGGAGCTGCTCCCTGCCGTCGTCTGTGATCATCTCGAGGCTCCACGGCGGCAGCCACACCCAGTTCAGGGTCACGGAGCTGACCAGTCCTTCGAGCGCCAGCTGGGTGTCGTACTCCAGCCGGTCGGTGAGCGGGCAGGTGGGGCTGGTGAGCGTCATGTCGATAGTGGCGTTGTTGTCGTCGTCGATCGTGATGCCGTAGACGAGGCCGAGGTCGACGACGTTGACCATCAGTTCCGGGTCGACGACATCCTTCATCGCCTCGAGCACGTCCTCCTCGGACGGCTTCGCGCCACCCACCTGGTCGGGAAACACGTCCTGCACGAGGTCGGACGGACGGGTGTTCTGGGTCATTGCTGTTCCTCCCCTGCGCCGGTCGCTGCCAGCGCCTGCGCGGTCGCGTCCTTGAACGCCGACCAGCCCAGCAGGGCGCACTTCACCCTTGCCGGGAATTGGGCCACGCCGACGAACGCGACAGCGTCCTCCAGGCGGTCCTCGTCGGGCTCGGCGGAGCCCATCGAATGCATCATCTCCGTGAACTCGGCGTGCAGCGCGAGCGCCTCCGCCACCGTCTTCCCGATCACGAGGTCGGTCATCACCGAGGTGGACGCCTGGGAGATCGAGCACCCGACGCCCTCGTAGGAGACATCGGTGACCCGGTCGCCGTCCAGCGCCACCCGCAGCAGCACCTCGTCGCCGCAGGTGGGATTCACATGAGCGACCTGGGCCTGGTACGGCTCCCGCAGCCCGCTGTGATGTTTGGCCTTGTAGTGCTCCAGGATGATGTCCTGGTACATCGCCTCGACACTCATCGCTTCCCCCCGAAGAAGTCACGGACATAGGTAAGGCCGTCGGCGAGGGCGTCGATCTCGGCCAGCGTTGTGTACAGGTACCCCGAAGCCCTGCTGGAGGCACCGATACCGACCCGGTCATGCAGCGGACGGGCGCAGTGGTGCCCGCCGCGCACGGCGATGCCATGCGAGTCGAGCAGCTGCATCACGTCGTGCGGGTGCACCTCGAGCCCGTCGGCCGTCGCCAGCGTGAACGAGATCGCTCCGCCACGGTCAACAGCCTGCTTCGGCCCGATGATCCCGACGCCGTCGATGCCGGACAGCCGTGAGAGCGCGTAGGCGGTGATCCTCTGCTCGTGGGCAGCGATGTTCTCCATGCCCACGCCGTTCAGGTAGTCGATGGCAGCACCGAGCCCGACGGCCTGGGCGATCGGCGGCGTCCCTGCCTCGAAACGTCGCGGCGGGGGTGCGAAGGTCGACCCGGACAGCCGGACGACCTCGATCATCTCGCCGCCGGCAAGGAACGGCGGCAGCGTGTCGAGCAGCTCGTAGCGACCCCACAGGACGCCGATGCCTGTCGGCCCCAGCATCTTGTGGCCGGTGAAGGCCATCAGGTCGGCACCGAGGGCAGCCACGTCCGTCGGCAGCTGCGGAACGCCCTGCGACCCGTCCACGACGACATGCGCGCCCACCCGGTGTGCCATGGCCGCGATCTCGGTGATCGGGTTCACGGTGCCGAGCACGTTCGAGACCCACGCGACCGAAACGATGCGGGTGCGCTCGTTGATCAGGTGGTGCGCCGCGGCAGCCTCCAGGTCGAGGCGACCGTCCGGCGTGATGTCGAACCAGCGAAGGACGGCGCCGGTGCGCTGCGCGAGCAGCTGCCAGGGCACGATGTTGGAGTGGTGCTCCAGCACGGAGATGACGATCTCGTCACCAACGGACAGGCGCCCGCCGAGGCTGTGCGCAACCAGGTTGAGGGCCTCCGTCGCGTTCTTGGTGAACACGATCTCCTGGGGCCCGGCGGCACCGATGAAGTCGGCGACCTTCGTCCGGGCACCCTCGAAGGCCTCCGTTGCCTCGCCGCCGAGCGTGTGCATCGCCCGTGCGACGTTTGCATTGTGCTGCAGGTAGTGGTCCTCGAGCGCGTCAACCACCTGCACCGGCTTCTGCGAGGTGTTCGCGGAATCCAGGTAGACCAGCGGCCACCTGCCGACCGTACGACGCAGGATCGGGAAGTCCTCCCGGATCCGTTCGACGTCATAGCCGTCCGTGACCGGAGCCACCGGGGGCTCGGTCAGCTTGAGGGCCCGCAGCGGCTCAGGCATCGACCTTGGCGGCCTTCACGAACCGGTCGTAGCCGTCGACCTCGAGGCGGTCGGCCAGCTCGGGGCCGCCCTCCGCGACGATGTGGCCGTCGACGAAGACATGGACGAAGTCGGGCTTGATGTAGTTCAGGATCCGCGTGTAGTGCGTGATCAGCAGCAGGCCGCGGTCGCCCTGTTCCATGTAACGGTTGACGCCCTCGGACACGATCCGCAACGCGTCGATGTCCAGGCCGGAGTCGGTCTCGTCGAGGATCGCGAACTTCGGGTTCAGCAGCTCCAGCTGTGCGATCTCGTTGCGCTTCTTCTCGCCACCGGAGAAGCCCTCGTTCAGCGAACGGGCTGCGAAGGTGCCGTCGAGGCCGATCCGCTCGAGGGCTGCGTTGACCTCCTTGACCCACGTGCGCACCTTGGGGGCCTCGCCGGAAAGGGCCGTCTTTGCCGTCCGCAGGAAGTTCGCGACGGAGACGCCGGGCACCTCGATCGGGTACTGCATGGCGAGGAAGAGGCCGGCCCGTGCGCGCTCGTCCACCTTGAGGTGCGTGAGCTCGACGCCGTCGAGGGTGACGGAGCCGGATGTGATCTTGTACTTCGGGTGACCGGCGATCGAGTACGCGAGGGTGGACTTGCCCGAGCCGTTCGGCCCCATGATCGCGTGGGCTTCGCCGCTACCGACCGTCAGGTTGACCCCCTTGAGGATCTCCTTCGGCCCGGTCTCGGTCAGGACGTCGACGTGCAGGTCGCTGATGCGGAGTTCTGACATGGGTTACTGCTCCTGGGTCGTGATCGGGTTGTCGGGGTCTACGAAGACGGATTCGCCGTCGGTCCGCACCGGGTAGACCGGGACGGGCTGCGTGGCGGGAAGCTCCAGCGGGAAGCCGGTGCGAAGGTCGAAGCGCGAGCCGTGCATGTAGCACTCGAGGGTGCAGCCGTCGATGTCGCCATCGCTCAGCGGCACCTCGGCGTGCGAACACACGTCCCTGATGGCGAAGAAGCCGTCGGCGGTGTTGACCACGGCGATGTCGGCGTCACCACCGAGGTCGACGCCGATGGCTGTGCCGACCGGCACCTCGGCGACGCTGCAGGCGAGGACGAAGCTCACTGCACCTCCAGCGGGTCGGTCCTTGAGCCTGACGAAAGGCCGACGATGATCTCGAGTTCCTTCTCCACCGCCACCAGCAGCCGCTGCTCCACCTCTGGCACACCGATGCGGCGGATGATGTCTGCGAAGAAGCCGTGCACGACGAGACGGCGGGCCTCGTCCTCGGGGATGCCGCGGGAGCGCAGGTAGAACAGCTGCTCGTCGTCGAACCGGCCGGTCGTCGAGGAGTGGCCGGCACCCTCGATCTCGCCGGTCTCGATCTCGAGGTTCGGCACGGAATCCGCGCGGCAACCGTCGGTGAGCACGAGGTTCTTGTTGGACTCGTAGGTGTTGATGCCCTCCGCCACCTTGCGGATCAGCACGTCGCCGATCCAGACCGAGTGCGCGCCCTTGCCCTGCAGCGCACCGCGGTAGTCGACGCGGCTGCGGGTGTGCGGCTCGTTGTGGTCGACGAACAGCCGGTGCTCGATGTGCTGGCCGGCGTTCACGAAGTAGAGGCCGAACTGCTCCAGCTCGCCGCCGGGGCCGTCATACTCGGTCGTCTCGGTGAGGCGCACCAGGTCGCCGCCGAGGCTTGCCGTGACGGTGCGGACGCGGGCATCGCGTCCGATCTTGAGCCCGACGTGCCCCACCTGGACGGCGTCGTCGGCCCAGTCCTGCAGCCCGACGAAGTTCAGGTGGGCGCCCTCCTCGACGAGGAGCGAGACGCTGGAGAGGTAGCGGGCGGAGCCGGTGTGGCGCAGCACGATGGTGGCCTGTGCGTTGGCACCGACCTTGAAGACCACCTGGCCGTACACGAGCTTGTCCGCGTCGTCACCATGCAGCTCGATGACGAGCGGTTCGGTGAGTTCCCTGCCTGCCGCCACCTCGAACAGCACCGCGCCGCCGGCGTTGGCGACAGCCAGCGCCGAGGTCCGGTCGACCGGGGCGGGCACGCCAAGGGCGATCGCCTCAGCAGTGGTCACCTCGCGCCGGGTGACGCCGTCAACGGCGTTGGCGTGCCAGCCGAGGCGGGCGTCGCTGGGGGCGCCGTCGAACAGCCCGCGGAGGCGGCGCAGCGGTGTGAACCGCCACACCTCCTCGCGTCCGTTGGGCACAGGGTGGTCGGCGAGGTCGAAGGAAGCCGCGGGGTGCAGGTGGGAGGCGACAGTCGCCTCCACGGCTTCGGCCACGTTGGGCACAGCAGTCGTCACAGTCATCTTCTCTGTTGTCGATTCGCCGCGGGCCTCAGCCCACGGCCCCTTCCATCTGCAGTTCGATCAGCCGGTTGAGCTCGAGGGCGTACTCCATCGGCAGCTCACGGGCGATCGGCTCGACGAAGCCGCGCACGATCATCGCCATCGCCTCGTCCTCGCCCATGCCACGGCTCATCAGGTAGAAGAGCTGGTCGTCGCTCACTTTCGACACCGTCGCCTCGTGGGCCATCGACACGTCGTCCTCACGCACGTCCACGTAGGGATAGGTGTCGGAGCGGGAGATCGTGTCGACCAGCAGGGCGTCGCACTTCACGGACGACGCCGAGTGGTGCGCGCCCTCCTGCACCTGCACCAGCCCGCGGTAGGACGCACGGCCACCGCCGCGCGCGACCGACTTGGAGATGATCGAGCTGGACGTGTGCGGCGCGGCGTGCACCATCTTCGAGCCGGCGTCCTGGTGCTGGCCCTCGCCGGCGAAGGCGATCGAGAGGGTCTCGCCCCGGGAGTGCTCGCCGAGCAGGTAGACGGCCGGGTACTTCATGGTGACCTTCGAGCCGATGTTGCCGTCGATCCACTCCATGGTCGCTCCCTCGTCGCACGTGGCGCGCTTGGTCACGAGGTTGTACACGTTGGTCGACCAGTTCTGGATGGTCGTGTACCGCACCCGGGCGTTCTTCTTCACGATGATCTCGACGACGGCGGAGTGCAGCGAGTCCGACGAGTAGATCGGGGCGGTGCAGCCCTCGACGTAGTGCACGTAGGAGCCCTCGTCGGCGATGATCAGCGTGCGCTCGAACTGGCCCATGTTCTCGGTGTTGATCCGGAAGTAGGCCTGCAGCGGGATCGCGACGTGGACGCCCTTGGGGACGTAGATGAACGAGCCACCCGACCAGACGGCGCTGTTCAGGGAGGCGAACTTGTTGTCGCCGACCGGGATGACCGAGCCGAAGTACTCCTCGAACAGCTCCGGGTACTCCTTCAGGCCGGTGTCGGTGTCGACGAAGATGACACCCTGGCGCTCCAGCTCCTCGTTGATCTTGTGGTAGACCACCTCGGACTCGTACTGGGCGGCGACGCCGGAGACCAGCCGCATCTTCTCTGCCTCGGGAATCCCGAGACGGTCGTAGGTGCGCTTGATGTCCTCGGGCAGGTCCTCCCAGGTGTTGGCCTGCTTCTCCGTCGAGCGGACGAAGTACTTGATGTTGTCGAAGTCGATCCCGCTGAGGTCGGCACCCCAGGCCGGCATCGGCTTGCGCTGGTAGAGCTTCAGCGCCTTGAGCCGCAGGCTGAGCATCCACTCCGGCTCGCTCTTCAATGCCGAAATGTTCCGCACGACGTCGGAGTCGACGCCGCGGCGAGCCAGCTTGCCGGCAGCGTCGGAGTCACGCCACCCGTACTGGTAGGCGCCGAGTGCCTCAAGGTGTTCTTCCTGGGTGGAGCCCAGGCCGGGTGCCACAGGAGCTGTTGACGTCATCTATCGGCCCTTCGTTGAATGTTGCGGATGCATCGTTGCGACCACCGGACGCGGTACGTGGGTGGTACACACCCCGTCACCGTGCGCGATCGTCGCCAGGCGCTGCACATGGGATCCCAACAGCTGCCCGAAGGCCCTGGTCTCGGCCTCACACAGTTGCGGGAACTCGGCCGCCACATGGGCGACCGGGCAGTGGTACTGGCACAGCTGGACGCCGGAGGCCACCGGTTGCAGTGACGCGACGAAACCTTCTGCGGTCAATGCCTCAACCAACGCCTCTGCAGAGGTCGGATATTCCGCCTCGAGTTCGTGGAAGCGCTCGGTGATCGATTCGGTGACCTGCGCGGCGAAGGCCTCGACGGCGCCCTCGCCCGCCACGCGCTGCAGGTACCCGAGGGCGCTGATCGCGAGCTGGTCGTAGGCCTGGTAGAACTCGCCGCGGCCCGCGTCGGTGAGGGTGAACACCTTGGCCGGGCGACCCCGTCCGCGGTGCCCGTAGACGCGCTGTTCCCTGCTGGTGACCTGGCCGATGCTGTCGAGCACGGTGAGGTGCCGGCGGACCGCTGCCGGCGTCAGGCCCAGCCGCTTGGCCAGATCGTTGGCCGTCGACGGGCCGTGCTGGAGGATCGAACGCGCCACCCGGCTACGGGTGGAGGCATCCGCTGCCCGCTGCTCGGCCTCGGTCACCGCCTCGTCCCGATCGGGCTCCACGCTTTTCACAACACCATTCTTACCTAATTGGCCAAAAGCCTCAACCGCCTGCCCAGCCCGTGGCACATCTTCCGATGCGAGATGACCCCATCCACGAAGTGGCGGGTTGCGTTCACTACGACGCGGAGTCGTAGAGTGCTGGCGGTGACTTTGTCTTGTCAAAGGTGACAGGTCATCAATGAATATTCAGTTACCTTCCAAAAGGACGCATCGTGACGACTCACTCGCTCGATAGGCAACCAGTGACAGGGCGGCGGCACAGCATTGTGCGCGCTGGCCTGGCCGTGGTGTTCGGGCTCCTCGCTCTCTCCCTCGCCGCCTGTTCGGGTGGCGCTCCTGCGTCGCCCGAGGGCGCGCACACGTCGGAATTCGACCTTCCGCTCCCCGACCTGCGCGCGGTCACCTTCTTCGGTGGCATCAGCGGCTGGTGGCTCCTGCTGATCGGCATGCTGATCTGCGTGGCCGGCTTCGCCTTCGGCATCCTCAGCTACATGAAGCTGAAGAACCTGCCGGTGCACCAGTCGATGCGTGATGTCTCGGAGCTGATCTACGAGACCTGCAAGGCCTACCTCGTGCAGCAGGGCAAGTTCCTGATGCTGCTGTTCGCCTTCATCGGTTCGGTGATCTTCGTGTACTTCGGCTTCCTGAACACCACAGGCGGCTGGGGACGGGTCATCATCGTCCTGCTGTTCGCGATCATCGGCATGGGCGGCTCCTACGCCATCGCCTGGTACGGCATCCGGCTGAACACCTTCGCCAACTCCCGCACCTCGTTCGCCGCTCTCGAGGGCAAGCCCTTCAAGGTCTACGACATCCCGATGCGCTCGGGCATGAGCGTCGGCATGGTGCTGATCTCGACCGAGCTGATCATGATGCTCGCGATCCTGATGTTCATCCCGGCCGACATCGCGACCGCCTGCTTCCTCGGCTTCGCCATCGGTGAGTCCCTGGGCGCCTCCGCGCTGCGCATCGCCGGCGGCATCTTCACCAAGATCGCCGACATCGGTTCGGACCTGATGAAGATCGTCTTCAAGATCGACGAGGACGACCCCCGCAACCCCGGCACCATCGCCGACTGCACCGGCGACAATGCCGGCGACTCGGTCGGCCCCTCTGCTGACGGCTTCGAGACCTACGGCGTCACCGGCGTGGCCCTGATCACCTTCATCCTGCTGGGTGTCGGTGCGGGAATGGAAGACGCAGCCAAGTACGCGCTGCAGGCCCAGTTCCTGGTGTGGATCTTCTTCATCCGCGCCATCATGCTGGTCGCTTCCGGGCTGTCCTACTTCGGCAACGCCCTGTGGGCGAAGGCGAAGTTCGAGGACGCGGACGAGATGGAGTTCGAGACCCCACTGACGTCGCTGGTGTGGATCACCTCGATCGTCTCGATCGTCCTCACCTTCATCATGTCGGCCCTGTTGATCCCGAACGTGGGCGGCAACACCGACCTGTGGTGGATCCTTTCGCTGATCATCAGCTTCGGCACCCTCGCCGGCGCGATCATTCCCGAACTGGTCAAGGTGTTCACCAGCGTCAAGGCCAAGCACGTCGAGGAGGTCGTGAAGTCTGCCAACAAGGGCGGGGCTTCCCTCGACATCCTTTCCGGCCTCGTTGCCGGTAACTTCTCGGCCTACTGGCTGGGCATTGCCATCGTCGGCCTGATGGCCGGCGCCTACGGCGTGTCCATCATGATCCCCGGGATCGACCCGACCAACCTCGCCGCCGGCGGCATCATGCTGGCCCCGGGCGTGTTCGCCCTCGGCCTGGTCGCCTTCGGCTTCCTCGGCATGGGCCCGGTCACGATCGCTGTGGACTCCTACGGCCCGGTCACCGACAACGCGCAGAGCGTCTACGAGCTGTCCCAGATCGAGCAGATCCCCGGCATCGCCGCGGAACTCGAACGCGACTACGGCATCAAGCCCAACTTCGCGCGGGCCAAGCACCTGCTCGAAGCCAACGACGGTGCGGGCAACACGTTCAAGGCAACAGCCAAGCCGGTACTGATCGGAACGGCAGCAG
>JAOATP010000160.1 GCA_030158185.1 Propionicimonas sp. | reverse complement strand
TCGAGCTCAAGGAGCGCAAGCACCGCATCGAGGACGCCGTCCGCAACGCGAAGGCTGCCGTCGAAGAGGGCATCGTCGCCGGTGGTGGCGTCGCGCTGCTGCAGGCTGCCGCCAAGATCAACGTCGCGGGCCTCGGCCTCGTCGGCGACGAGGCGACCGGTGCACAGATCGTGTTCAGCGCCTGCTCCGCACCGCTGAAGCAGATCGCGAT
This sequence comes from Propionicimonas sp., assembly GCA_030158185.1. Taxonomy (GTDB): domain Bacteria; phylum Actinomycetota; class Actinomycetes; order Propionibacteriales; family Propionibacteriaceae; genus Propionicimonas. The sequence continues at coordinate 45,572 of JAOATP010000160.1, read as the reverse complement.
CAACGCCGGCCTCGAGGGTGGCGTCGTTGCAGAGAAGGTGTCGAACATCGAGATCGGTTTCGGCCTCAACGCCGCGACCGGCGAGTACGTCGACATGGTCAAGGCCGGCATCATCGACCCGGCCAAGGTCACGCGCTCCGCGCTGCAGAACGCAGCATCGATCGCAGCACTGTTCCTGACAACGGAAGCAGTCATCGCCGACAAGCCCGAGAAGTCGCAGCCCATGCAGGGCGGCGGCGACGGCGGCATGGGCGGCATGGACTTCTGATTCCAGCCTGCTGAACCTCGACGAGGGCGGTCCCGCAAGGGGCCGCCCTCGTTTGCGTCCCGGCCCCGCCCCGCCACCACTTCGCCGAGGGCCAGCCTTGAGGCCGAGGGCTTGCCCCCAGGGTGGAGCCCTCGACGCGAAGGCTGGTCCTCGGCGAGTTCGTGAGGGCGTGTCGGCGGGGCGGCGCGCTGTCGTGGTCGCATCATTGAGCCATGAGCGGGCTGCTCGAGGTGATCGCCCTGCACCCGGCGGATGCCGAGCGTGCCGAGGCCGGTGGCGCCGACCGGGTCGAGGTCTGTGGCTCCCTTGATGACGGTGGGATGGCGCCGACGCCACAGCTGGTCGACCAGATCCGTCGCGCCACCAGCATCCAGGTGCGGCCCATGGTGAGGCTGCGCGAGGGTTTCGGAACCGACGGTGGTGAGGCGGTCCGGCTGCGCGGGCTGATGTCCAGCTACTCCGATGCGGGTGCGGACGGCATGGTGCTCGGCTTCCTCAACGGCCTCGGCGACGTGGACTCCGGCGTGATCGTCGAGCTCATCGGGGACGGCAACTGGCCCTGGACCTTCCATCGCGCGATCGACGCCTGCCTCGAGCAGGAGAAGGCCTGGGCGGCGCTGGCCACCCTTCCGCGGCTCGACCAGGTGCTGACCGCCGGCTCTGCCCGCGATGTGGAGCACGGGCTCACCGATCTGCTCGAGAGGGCGAAGCGCGACCCGTGGGCGGCTTCGGTGATGATGGCCGGCGGCGGTCTGCACCCCGATCACGTGCCCTGGCTTGCACGCAGCGGCGTCCGCGCCTTCCATATCGGCAAGCCGGCGCGTCCGGGCGGGTCGTACAAGGCCTACGTCGACGAGGCCTTGGTGCGTTCCTGGCGGACGCTGATCGACGACGAGCTCCGTCACCGGGTCCGGCACGCCTCCGCCTGACCCCCCGTCTTCGGAGTTGTCAGAAACTGGGGCCGCTATAGCCCCCTGTGGTTCTGACAAGTCGGGAAGATGGGGGGGGGGCTACTCGGCTGCCGGCTCGATGTGGACGAAGGTCGTGGTGCCGGGTAGAGCCGAATCGATGGCCACCTCGACGTCGTCGGCCATGTCGTGGCTGCGCTTCACCGTCCATGAACCGGGGACGGTGAGGGTGGCGTAGACGAAACGCTGGCGACCCGACTCCCTGGTGCGGACGTTGGTGATCTCCACCCGGGGGTCCTCACACACGCTCTGGAGCGCTGTGGAGACCGTTGCCACCTCGTCCGGCGGCAGCGTGCCGTCGAGAAGGCCGACGACCGAACGCCGCACGAGCCGGTAGCCGGTGAACAGGATGTTGAGGCCCATCAGCAACGCGATGATCGGGTCGAGGATCTTCCAGCCGGTGAGGAACACAAGGCCCATCGCCACGAGGACACCGACCGAGGTCCAGACATCGGTGAGCAGGTGCTTGCCGTCGGCCTCGAGCGTGATCGACCGGTGCGTGCGCCCGGCGCGCACCAGCAGCAGCCCGGTGGCCAGGTTCAGCACGGTTGCCACGGCGGAAAGGATGAGACCGAGGTCGAGCTGCGCCAGCTCCGCCGGCACGAGCAGCCGCTGCACGGCGCTGTAGATGATCACGCCAGCAGCAATGAAGATCAGGCTGCCCTCGACCGCTGCCGACATGTACTCGGCCTTGCCGTGACCGAAGTCGTGGTTGTGGTCGGCAGGCTTGGCCGAGAGCCGCAGCGCCCACAACGCAACGATGGCTGCGACCAGGTTCACGGTCGACTCCATGGCGTCCGACCACAGGCCTACGGAATTCGAGATGTACGCGGCGAAGCCCTTGATCACGACCGTGGCGATGGCTGTGGCGATCGACAGCCAGATGAACCGCTCCAGAAGGCGCTGGTTCGCGCTCGGGTCTACCGGGGAATCGGTGTTCTGGGGGACGTCATGCACTCTCGTCAGTCTAGTGGGAGCGTCGATTCCTCTACGCGACCGAGATCGACAGGCCAGCGCTCCGGCGTCGCGCCAAGGGCCGCCAGTTCTGCGAGGTCGGACGGCCAGACCGGTCCGGCGATGCTGGCGAGGTCGTCGAGCGGGTGCCACGCCCAACCGTCCAGCGTGATCTGCTCGTCGGGGGTGAGGCCGGCAGCGTCCGGGTCGAACCTCTCGGCAACCGTCAGCACGAAGAAGGCCTCGGTCTGGCTGAGCACCTGATCGGAGTAGCCGTGCACGACGGTGCGGGTCGCGACGGGCCCGAGCAGGCGCGCGGCGTCGACGACGAGGCCGGTCTCCTCCTCGATCTCGCGGACGGCTGCTGTCAGGGGTGTCTCGCCGGGGTCGATGCCGCCGCCGGGCGTGACCCACCAGCGCGTCCCCGGCAGGCCGGGGTCGGTGTCGGCCAGCAGCAGCACGCTGTCGCCGTCGGTGATGATCACCCGGGCGGCGCTACGGCTGCGGTGCGGGCGCAGTTCTGGCGCGATCGGCTGGAACCGTCGGGTGCGGAACGGCTCGCTCATGGAGCAGGGATCCTGATCTCTGCCACCGGTGCGAGGTCGGTGTCGAGCACCTCGACGGTGACGGCGCCGGGGGGCAGCGCGTACCCCACCTGGCCACGGGCCGTCTCGCCCGACTTCAGTACCTGGCCGCCGAGGGGATCGGTGAGCGCCGGGCCGAAGCCGGGAAGCTCGCGGTCCCCGGCGGTGGTGGCGCGGAACATCAGGGCATCGACCCCGACGGTGCCGCCGGTGCAGCTGATCGAGATGTCCAGCACGAGGTAGCGCCTTCCGGGTTGCGGAGCCATCTCGCCGGTGTCCGTCCACACGGCGCTGCGCACGGTGACCGTGCCCCGGCCAGCTCCGGAGGCGAAGGTGACCTGCCTGGCCAGGTCGCCACCGCTGGTGGCCGTGCTGGCCGACCCGGGAGCAGCGGACGGGGTGACGGTGTCCACAGCCGCCGGCGTCAGCGACGGCTGCGGCTGGACGGGCCCCGTGGTGGGCACAAGGGGCAGCGCGCCGAGGATCCCGATCAACACGAGCCCCGTGGCAAGGAGTGCTGCGACCCAACGGACGCGGGAACGGCGGGCGTGGCGCGGTCCCCGTCCCGAGGGTGGCGGCGCGACGACGAGCGGCGGCTTCGGCATCGGCGACGACACGGTGGGTCCCGGCACTGTGGGGCCCGGCACCGTGGGACCCGGCACGGCCGGACCCGGCGACGGCGGCGCGAAGCCCGGCTGGCCACCCGAGGGCGTACCGAATCCCTCCGGCTGGCCGGGCGTCGCCGACATCAGCCCATCCGGTCCGGGCGCTCGCCGGCCCGCAGGGCTGCACCGACGATGAGCCCGATCACGAAGAACAGCACGACGCAGGCGAATTGGGCGCCGTCGGAGAGGCTCTGGAAGAGCAGGTCGCTGCTGTAACCGACAGAGAGCATGGACATCATCCCGAGCATGCCGACCACGATCAGCGCGCCGAAGTAGCTGCGGCGCACCGCGTCATGGCGGTACGCGATGCGCGCGGAAAGGGCGAACGACAGTGCCAGCATCAGGATGGAGAACCAGTTGAAGAGGGCGCCGATGATCAGCGGCACCATCACGCCCGCGGTGGCGGCCGTCCAGATCTGGCCGATGCTCACCGACGGCGGCGCGTCCGGCACGCGGGTCTCCGGCGGCGGCGCGAACCACTGCGGGGTGCCGGGGGCCGGGAACGGTGCCGGATTGACCGGGGCGTTGGGTGCGACGGTCGGCTGTACCGGGAGGTAGCCGTTCAAGGACGGGCCCGGTGCGTTGAAGGGCTGGGTCGGCATCCGCTGGGCCAGTTCTGGCTGTCCGGCTCCGGAAGGGCTCGTTGCCCAGCCGCCGGCATTCGTGACGGCGGCCGTGACGACCTCGAACGGAAGGTTGGGGTTGCGGCCGGGTGCCGCCGAGGGCACGAGGGCAGCCAGGTCGGGTTGTGCGCTCGACGGTGGCGTGAACGACGGCTCACCGGCGGGTGGGGCAGCTGTGGCCTCGGGAGCGGGCGTCGGGTCGGTCAACGGGGCGACCGGTGGCACCACGAAGGCCGCCGGACGCTCCTGCGGCGCGTACTCGGGTCCGTCCTGCCAGCTGGCCATGCGCCCATGTTAACCGGCGGCCTCAGCGCAGCGGTCGCGGCGGTTGCAGGGGGTGGGCAGCCACATCGGTGTGCCCCGGCCTGACGGAGCCGTTAGGCTGGTGTGGCTGGTGCACGGGGAAGCGCCGGCCCAGATCAGGAGTGAGGAATCATGCCGGTTGGCAAGGTGCGTTACTACGACGCGGAGAAGGGCTTCGGCTTCCTGTCGAAGGACGACGGGGGCGAGGACGTCTACGTCCGCGCCGCTGCGCTGCCCGACGGCGTGACCACCCTGAAACGCGGCCAGAAGGTCGAGTTCGGTGTCGTCGACGGCAAGAAGGGCGAGCAGGCGCTGTCCGTCCGCCTCCTCGAGGCGCCGCCCTCGCTGTCGAAGGCCCTCCGCAAGTCGCCGGAGCAGATGGCGATCATCGTCGAGGACCTGATCAAGATGCTCGACAACCTTGGCAACGGCTACCGCCGTGGCCGCCACCCCGACAGCAAGACGGGCGGGAGCACTGCCTCCGTGCTCCGCGCTGTTGCCGACGAACTGGAGCTGTGACCTTGGCTGCCACCCTTGAACTGGACGAGGCCTGCGCTGAAGCTGTGGAGCTCGCCCACGCCGCAGCCGTCCGTCGTGCCGGCGTGCTGGAGGTCGGCGAGCACCGCGGCGTCCAGGCCGACGACGTCCGGGTGGCCACCCACCTGTTCGATTGCGTCCACCCCGGCTACCCGGGCTGGCAGTGGTCGGTGACCGTCGCCCGGGCCTCCCGCGCGCGGGTCGTGACGATCTCCGAGGTCACGCTTGTGCCCGGCGACGGCGCGCTCCTCGCTCCGGCGTGGGTGCCGTGGGCCGAGCGCATCGGCCCGAAGGACCTGACCCCCGGCGTGCTCGCGCCGACCACTCCTGATGACGTGCGGCTCGTGCCGGGTTACACCGGCGGCGAACTCGCAGCGGACACCGACCCGGCAGAAGCCAGCCAGTTGCGCGCCGTCGTCGCGGAGCTCGGCCTTGGCCGTGAGCGTGTCCTGTCGATCGACGGACGCGACGAGGCGGCCGAGCGCTGGCTCGCCGGCCCCGGCGGCCCGGACAACCCCATGACGCAGCAGGCGCCGGCGCAGTGCCAGTCCTGCGGTTTCTTCGTCGGCATCAGCGGCGGGCTCGGACGGCTCTTCGGGGTGTGCACCAACGAGCTGTCACCCAGCGACGGTGCTGTGGTCAGCCTCGAGCACGGCTGCGGCGGTCATTCCGACGTCGTCGAGCCTGGCAAGGGTGTCGACCTGTCACTCCCGATCTGGGACACCGTCAGTATCGATGAGGGCCTCTTCGACTGATGCCGCTGCGGGCACGGCCGGCTGCCGGCGCCTGCGCAGTTTCCGGGAGATTCCGAAGGCGATACCGAGCACGCCGAGCGCCGTCCCGGTGAGGGAAACGCCCAGGTACCACAGCTTGCCCATGGCTTCGAGGTCCGCCCGGGTGAGCCAGCACACCACCGCGGCGATCGCGAAGGCCACCGTCCCGGTGCTCACGACGGCCATTCCGTCGGCGTCCAGCGCACGGACAGGAGCCTGCACCATCAGGGGCTTGTGATGGTGCGTGTTCTGGGTCACGGACACAACACTATGGCCACCCTCGCGGGCCATACCATTCCGCCATGGCGAACCCTGTAACGACAACGGCAAACCCTGCCCCAAAGCTGAACAAGACCCTCGACGACTGGTTTGAAGTCACCAAACGTGGCTCCACCCTCGGCCGGGAGATCCGCGGCGGCCTGGTGACCTTCTTCACCATGGCCTACATCATCGTCCTCAACCCGATCATCATCGGCACCGTGCCCGACAAGGCCGGCAACCTCATCAACGGGATGCCGATCACGGCCCCTGGAGCGGTCGTCGCGTCCATGGGAGCGGTGGCGGCTGCGACCGCGCTCATCGCCGGGATCATGACCATCATCATGGGGGTCTATGGCCGGTTCCCGATCGCGCTCGCCACCGGGCTCGGCCTCAACGCCCTGGTGGCCTACACCATCGCCCAGAAGATGACCTGGCCCCAGGCCATGGGCCTGGTCGTCTGGGAGGGCGTCCTCATCACGATCCTGGTGCTCACCGGCTTCCGCAAAGCGGTGTTCAAGGCGGTGCCCCGCTCGATGCGCGCGGCGATCTCCGTCGGCATCGGCCTGTTCATCGCCTTCATCGGCCTGGTTGATGCCGGCATCGTCCGCAAGGCCGTCGGGACTCCGGTGGAGCTGGGTATCGGCGGGGCCCTCAAGGGCTGGCCGATCGCCATCTTCCTGATCGGCCTGCTGATCCTGATCGCCCTGTTCGTCCGCAAGGTCAAGGGCGCGATGCTGATCGCGATCCTCGGCGCCACCGTGCTCGCCGTCATCGTGGAGGCTGCGCTGAAGATCGGCTCCCGCACCGACGCCACCGGCGCGGTCGTGAACGAGGCCGGCTGGATGCTCAACGTGCCGGCGCTGTCGGGCTTCAGCATGCCGAACCTGGGCCTGCTGGGCCGGGTCGACTTGTTCGGCGGTTTCACCTCGGCTGCCGGCCCCGCAGCCGTGCTCGGCCTGCTGCTGCTGGTCTTCTCCCTCCTTCTCAGTGACTTCTTCGACACCATGGGCACGATCGTCGCCGTCGGCGCCGAGGGCAACATGCTGGACGACGAGGGCAACCCGCCGCGCACGCAGGAGATCCTGGTTGTCGACTCGATCGCCGCGATCGCCGGCGGCCTCGGTTCGGTCTCCTCGAACACCTCCTACATCGAGTCCGCTGCAGGCGTCGGCGAGGGTGCCCGCACGGGCATCGCATCGATCATCACCGGCGTCGGCTTCCTGTTGAGCCTTTTCCTCGCCCCGCTGGTGAACATGGTGCCTTCGGAGGCGGCTGCCCCGGCGCTGTTCTTCGTCGGCTTCCTGATGATGTCGCAGGTCGTGCATGTCAACTGGGAGGACCCGGAGGAGGGCATTCCCGCCTTCCTGACCATCGTGCTGATGCCGTTCACCTACTCGATCACCGTCGGGATCGGCGCCGGCTTCATCAGCTACGTGCTGATCAAGGCCATCCGGGGCAAGGCCAGGGACCTGCACCCGCTCCTGTGGGGTGTGGCAGCAGCCTTCGTGCTGTACTTCGGCCAGGGCATCATCGCCGGCATGATCGGCTGACCTGGAGTTCGCTGAGCAAGGAGCCACCGTCCTGCCGGGCGGTGGCTCCTTTCGTCAGGGCGACGGGAATTGCCCTGCCTGCAACGGTAGTGAGGCATTCTCCCGTGGTTCGGACCGTCGCCAGTGCAGATCCGGTCGCCACCTGGCGTCCCTGGCCTGTACTCACTCCTGGTGGAGTGCTGCCACCACGTCGAGGCGGGCCGCCGAGCGCGCCGGTCCGATGGCAGCAAGGACGCCGAAGGTGATGCCGACGACCACGGTGGCCAGCAGCCCCGACCACGGGAACTCGTAGGGCACCTGCCAGCCGACGGACCCGATGGCCGCAACCAGCGCGTAGCCGAGCCAGAGCCCCGCGATCGCGCCCAGGCCGGTGCCGATCACCGACAGCAGCAGCGACTCGGCCATCACCATCCGGCGGACCTGGCGTCGGGTGGCCCCGACCGCGCGCAGCATCCCGATCTCGCGGGTGCGGGCCAGCACGCTGATCGCGAGGGTGTTCATCAGGGCCAGCAGGGACGGCAGGGCGAGGGCTGCGATCAGCACGTCGAACACGATGATGGACTGGCTGAACGTCTGCATCTGCTCGGCCCGCCAGGTGGCCGACTCATAGAGCCGGAAGGCAGGGTAGTCGCCGACGATGCGCGCCAGGCGCTGCTTGGTGGCCGCCGGGTCGGCCGACGGCGTCCGGTTGGCCATCAGCAGCAGGTCGGCGGTCACGGTGAAGTCGCGCTGCAGGTTGTCCTGGGACGCGTACAGGGTGGACAGCTTGGCGTTCAGGTAGTCGTTCCCGATGCCCGCCAGATGGTAGGTCCGGGGTCCGGTCGGCGTGTCCATCAGCACGGCCTGGCCCACCACGAGGTTGTGCTGGGCGGCGTAGATGCCATTGGCGATCAGCCATCGGCCCGTGCGCAACTGATCGAGCGCCGCGTCAGAGGAGCCGGCGTTCCAGTCGAACGCTGCCACCTTCAGGTAGTTCTCCGGGTCGACGCCGATCACCTGGACGTCGGCGCCATCGACCCTTGCCTGGGTAATCCGCAGGGTCGACACGGCAGCGATGCCGGGGGTGGCGCGCACCTGGTCGGCCAGCCGGGGCCCGGCGGCGACGTTGCCCTGGCCGAGGATGATCGACTGCGGCATCAGCAGGTAGTCGGCCGACAGTGACTTGTCCAGGTAGCTGGTGAAACCGGCGAAGATCGAGGTGACCATGGTGATCATCGCCACGATGGACGCCAGGCCGAGCATCACAGCCGTCACCGTCACGGCGCTGCGTCCGGGGTTGCGCTGCAGGTTGCTGCGCGCGATCGCGCCCTCGCGGGAGAAGGCCAGCTCAATGGGACGCGCGCCCCAATCGGCGAGCGGGTTCACCACCGCCGGAGCGATGAGGGCAATTCCCACAAGGAACACCACGGAGCCCAGCCCCACGAGCATCGCCGAGCCGGTGGCGAGGCCGAACAGCGACATCAGGATCAGGCCGAGTCCGACCCACGCCCGGTTACCGGTGCGACGTTCGTAGACCTCGCCGAGCTGGGGACGCATGGCTTCCATCGGGGTCACCCGACCGGCGGCGCGGGCCGGCACGACGGCCGCGACCACGGTCACGCCGACCCCGAGCAGGATCGAGGTCACCCAGGTGGAGAGGGTGAAGATCGGGCCACCGATCCTGAAGTGCATGACCGACTCGAACATCGGGCCCATCGCAGCGAACAGTCCGGCGGCGAGCGCCCAGCCCGCTGCCAGGCCGAGCGCCGTGCCGAGCAGGCCCTGGAACAGCGACTCGACAAGGAACATCCCCATCACGGTGCGCCGGCGGGTGCCGATGGCCCGCAGCATGCCGATGTCCCGACGCCGCTCCGCGACCACAGTGCGGAAGCTGTTCAGGATGATGAAACCGGCGGTGGCAAGGGCGAAGATGCCGAACATGTTGAAGGCGAAGGTGCCCACCTGCAGCGAGGCGAGCAGCGTGGACTCCGTCGACAGCCCGCCCACCTGGTAGTCCGGTCCCAGCGCTGCCCCGACGGCCAGCTCGGCGGCGTCGCGATCGGCGTCCGGCGTAAGGACGGCCTCGACCTGGGTGATCCGGGTGCCGAGCCCGAACAGCTGCTGCGCGGCGGGCAGGCTCACGTACACCAGCTCCTGGCCGGGCAACGTGGTGGTGTCGAGGAGCCCGATCACGCGGAACCTGGCCGTGCCCCCGGCGGCCGGCAGCACCAGTTGGTCGCCGATCCCGAGCCCGAGCTCGGCGCCGAGGTCCGAGTTCAGCACCACGGCGCTGTTGTCACCCGGCGACAGCATCCGGCCCTGGCTCAGTGGGAAGTCGCGGACCGAATCCACGGTGGGAAGGTCGATCCCGACCACCACCAGCTGGGCAAGGGCGTCCGGCGCCGCGTCGGCGCTCCGGGGCAGCGGTGCGGTGCGCTGGACGCCCGGACTGGCCGCCACGACCTGCGGCACCCGGAGCAGCTTGTCGACCACGTCCGGCCGGAACGGCTGGTTGTAGGCGCTGGTGACCGTGAGGTCGACCTTGCCGGCAGCCGCCAGCAGGTTGTGCGTGAACGCTTCCATCATGGCCGGGAGGATCCCGTTCAGCCCGAAGGTCAGCATCACCCCGAAGACCACCGCGAGGGTGGTGAGCATGGAGCGCGCGCCACGCCCGCGCAGGTAGCGCCATGCAAGGGTGAGGGTGAGTTTCACAGCAGGCCGGCCCTCTCCAGGGCAAGCCTCGGCCCTTCATGGCTGCCGTCCAGCATCAGGTCGTCGACGATCCGGCCGTCCCGCATGAGCACGAGGCGCTGCGCGAAGCTCGCGATCCGAAGGTCATGGGTGACCATCAGCACGCTGCGGCCCCAGTCGGTGCTGACCTGGCGCAGCAACCCGCCGATCTCGCCCGCTGACTTCGAGTCGAGGTTGCCGGTGGGCTCGTCCGCGAGCACGAGGGCGGGTTCTGTGGAGAGCGCCCGGGCGATCGCGACCCGCTGCTGCTGGCCGCCGGAGAGCTGGTCGGGCCGGTTGCCCAGCCGGTCGCCGAGGCCGACGCGTTCCAGCCACGCGGTGGCACGGGCATTCGCCTCGGAGTCCCCGTCCAGACGGAGCGGGAGGGAGGCGTTCTCGACGGCGTTCAGCACCGGGATCAGGTTGAAGAACTGGAAGACGAAGCCGATCCGGCGCCGGCGCAGCTCGGTCAGGCGGTCATCGGGCATGTCGCCCAGGGGTGTGCCGTCGATGCTGATCGTCCCCGCGGTCGGGGTGTCCAGCCCGCCCAGCAGGTTCAGCAGGGTCGACTTGCCACAGCCCGACGGCCCCATCACGGTGACGAACTGGCCCTCGGGCACGACGAGGTCGACGCCGTCCAGGGCCCGCACCTCTGCTGCGCCGCTCCCGTAGACCTTGGTCAGCCCTGCGATCTCGACGATCGAGGCCGTTGTCGTTGTCATGGCCGGCTCACTTCGTGCGGACGCGTTGGCCGTCGGACAGTGCGGACGCCCCGGTGGTGACGACGGTGTCGCCCGCGCTCAGCCCGCTGAGGATCTCGGCCGAGCTGTCGGTCGATGCCCCGACGGTCACCGTCCGGGCGTGGACGACGTTGTCGGCGCCGAGCAGGAACACCGACCTGGTTGCACCATTGGTGAGGACGGCCTCGACCGGCACGGTGAGCGCATCCGGGATGGTCTTGACCGCGATGTCCACGGAGCCGCTCATCCCCTGGAACAACCGGGACTGCCCAGCGTCGAGGGACACCCGCACTCCGAAGGCGACGCTGCCGGTACTGGTCGTCTCCGGGCTGGCCTGCACCCGGGTGACCTTTCCGGTGAAGCCGTCGCCGAACGCGTCGAGGGTGACTGTTGCTGCCTGGTCCCTGGCGACGTCGGCGATGTCGGTCTCGTTGACGGCGGCCTCGAACTCCATCCGGGTCGGGTCGACGATGGTGAACGCCGCGACGCCGGGGGTGAGGCCGGAACCCTTCTCCACCGTGCCATGGATGGTGACGATGCCGTCGAAGGGCGCGGTCAGTGTGGCCCTGTCCAGGTTGGCTTCGGCCAGCGTCAACGCCCGGCTGGCAGCCGTTACTCCCTGGCTGGCTGCCGTGCGGGCGAGCGAGACCCGGGACGCCGCCGACAGCCGGCTCAGCGCTGCCTGCGCAGCCTTGAGCGCCGCTGACGCCTGTGTCCGGGCGGTCCTGAGGGTGCGCAGCATCTGCCTCTCGGTGCTGTTCGAGGCGTCGTAGTTGGCGCGGAACGACGTGTAGTTCAGGTTGGCCGTGGACACCTGCGAGCGCGCAGCGGACAGCGCAGCGCCGGCAGCGGAGCGATCGATCGCACTCGGCACTCCGTTGCTCACGGCCTCGCCCTGTGCGCGGGCGGCGGAGAGCGCTGCGCGGGCCTGGAAGACCGCCAGCCGCAGCGGGCCGGTGGCCATCTCCGCGAGGGTGTCGCCGGTCTTGACGGTGTCACCGTCGGCGACGAGGACCTTCGCCACCGTGCCGGGCGCCGGGGGATACACCCCTGCGGAGTGTGCGGCGACGAGCGACCCGGAGGCACTCACTGTGACGCTCAGCGGGGCGACGGCCGCCTGGGCGACGCCGACCACGGGGGAGTTGTTCGAGGCCGAGTAGGCGTATCCGCCGCCGAGGGCGAGCACGACTGCTGCGCCGATGCTGGTGGCCACGATGGTCTTTCGCTTCATCACTGCAACCTGTCGAGTGTGGTGTGGAGTTTCCTGAGGAGCTGGCGCACTTCCGGTCCGATCGGCATGGTGAAGGTGCCTTCCGGCAACCCGAGGACGCGCTCCTGCGCCTGCAGGATGGACGCGGAGCCGTCGACCATCACCTGGATGAAGGCCTCGGCGTCGGCTGACCGCCCGGCGCGCAACCACAGCTGGTCCGCCGCGTCCAGCCAGAGCAGCAGCACGATGTCGGTGGCGCCCTCTGCGGAGGCGACGTGCATGGAGCCGTCGGCGACGCCGTCCGTGATCACGGGCAGGAGCACCAGCCGGGCCTGTTCGCGCCACTCCTCGAAGAGCCGGTGCCGGAGCGCGAAGTTCTCGTTGGTGTAGAGGAAGGCGGCCTGGGACACGTCCGCGTGGTGCGACTTGTAGGTGGCGGCCGCGTCCATGATCGCCCGCAGCCGCTCGGTGGCCGTTCCCTGCACGTGGCGCGATGCCGCGGTCAGGTGGTCGAAGAGGGCGGCGCCGAACCGGCGCACCAGCTGGGTCTGGAGGTCGGCCTTGGAGCTGAAGTAGTGGTAGAAGGTGCCCTTCGCCACCCCGGCTGCCTTGGTGACCTGTTCGACGCTCATCGCCTCGTACCCCTGGGTGCGGCACAGCTCGAGTGCGAGGTCGAGCAGTTCCTCGCGGCGCACCTCCGGCGCCTTTGTCACCCTCGTTGCTGCTCCCGCCATGTGGGCCCCGCCCTTCCGCCTTGCACTGACCGACCGTCGGTCAGTCTAGCTCGGCCCGGTCGCGATGGAACGGAATTGACGGAATCTATACGCCGAGGAAGGCCACGAGGTCCGGTGCGGGGCGACTGCCGTCCGACGCCTGCGCGGCCCAGCGGGGGTACTGGTCGAACCAGGCCAGCAGGCTGGTGGCCATCGGCTGGTTGCCCGGCTCGAGCAGGGGAAGGCCGGTGCGCCAGACCGCGGCCATCGCCGTCACATGCTCTGCGTGGGCGAAGCCGGCGGCGATGCCGGGAGACGGCAGCATCGAGATGCCGAGGTCGGCACGCAGCAGCTGCCGAAGGCCGTAGCGGGAAGGAACGGCGGCACGCGCGAGGTCGAAGTCGAACTCGTTGAGTTCGGTCTCGTCGACAGGCTGGCTGGTCGACCCCCAGGCCATGGACTCGACGAATGCCTCGAGGAGGGCCCAGCACGCCGACAGGCGGTGCGGCGGGACGTAGCGTCCGGCTAGGAGGGTGTCGACATCGCTGCCGCTGGGGACGCCCGGACGCAGCACGGGCGCGTCGGGTGCCCTGCGGAACACCGGACCGAGCTTGGCGAGGAGACCGGGCGACGTGGCCGGCGCAGCAGGGAACCGGTGCGCTGCGATGGCCCGGAGTGCCGTTGCGGTCGACTCCGGGGCGCCGAAGATGTCGCGGACCTCATCGATCGCGATGGCGTAGAGCCTCAGTGAGCCCATGGCCCAACGCTAACCGCCCGGCATAGGTTTGGGGCCGTGAACCCCAGATCCCGTCGGATGATCGTTACCGGTGCGCTCCTGCTGCTGATCGTGCTGGTGATCGTGGGAACGGTGATCAGCACGGGACGGTAGGCTCCGCCCCATGATCGTGGGTGTTCGTCGTGCGCTGGCCGGACTCGCTGTCGGCCTTGTGGTGTCCCTCGGTGCTGCGCCCGCGGTGTCGGCGTTCGCAGAGACTCCCACCCCGACGCCGGCCACGGTAGCGGCCTCTCCGACGAGCGAGGTCACCCCGACGAGCGGTTCGGATTCAACGGAGGCCCCGGACGTCGCGCCCGACAACTCCCGCCAGGCGTGGGTGCTCGGCGGTGCGGGTGTGCTCGCCCTGATCGCTGCAACAGTCGTCTTCCTGCGCCGGCGCTGACGCCTCAGGCGAGCTGATTCAGCTCGACGACCACCTTCCTGAACACCTCACCGAAGCCCGCCAGCACACCAGCGTTGGGATCCGGCACGCTGAAGACCGTCGTTCCGTGACGCAGCCGTGCATCAGCCAGCGGGCCGAGGTCGGGGTGCGCGAGCACGGCTGCGACAGCGGCCCGGTCACCGCCCAGCACGAGTGCCTCGAGCGTCGCAACGGCAGGCAGCAGCACCTCGGCGACATCGTCTGCTGCAGCGTCGAAGGACCTGCCAGCCTGATTGGCGCGGCGCCGTGCGTAGCGCTGCTGCGACCAGCCGCCCGCCTTCGTCCGGCCCTGCACGTAGTGGTGGCCGTGCCGTCCGCTGACAAGGCGGGACCCCTCGAAGATGCCGACGGCGTGCGCCTTTCGCCGGGCGATCACAGCACCGACCCTGCGCTCGCGCGTGACCTCCGCGACCAGCGCCTGCAGCGGGTCGCCTTCGGGGAGAGGACCCCACGCCAGCGGGAATGCCGCCTCGGCCCCGTCCGGCGCATGCAGGGTGAGGCGGTCGGTTGTGACGTCGACCGTCGGGACGCCGTGGCGTCCTTCGAAGCCGGCGAGCCAGCCGGCCAGCCGTTCGGGCGCGACGCCGATGACGCGAGGTCCCGGCGGGGGTGTCATGGCTATAGTCTGGCCTCCGAATCGCAGGGAGGGAGGGAATGATGAGCGACCTCATCGACACGACCGAGATGTACCTGCGAACCATTTACGAACTCGGTGAGGAGGGCGTGCCCCCGTTGCGCGCCCGGATCGCCGAGCGACTCAAGCAGAGCGGGCCCACCGTATCCCAGACCGTTGCCCGGATGGAGCGGGACGGGCTGGTCTCCGTCCACCCCGACCGGCACCTCGTGCTGAGCCCGAGGGGCGAGATGCTGGCCGCACGCGTGATGCGCCGCCACCGGCTTGCGGAGCGACTTCTCACCGACGTGATCGGCCTCGAGTGGCACCTCGTCCACGAGGAGGCCTGCCGCTGGGAGCACGTGATCTCCACCGACGTCGAGCGGCGCCTCGTCGCCATCCTCGACCACCCGGTGAGTTCGCCCTACGGCAACCCGATCCCCGCGCTGGAGGAACTGGGCGTCGACCCCGCCGCCGAGTCGTTCCTCGACGGCACGGAGCAGTTGTCCCTTCGTCTCGCCGACGGCATCGAGCACGAGGTGGTCGTCCTGCGCATGAGCGAGGCCCTCCAGAACGATCCGGACCTCCTGGCAGCGATCCGTGACGCCGGGGCCAAGCCGGGCGCCTCCGTGCGGGCTGCCGTGATGGGACGCAACCTGGTGCTGGGGTCGTGCGACCACGAGGTGACCCTGCCCGGGCACGTGGCAGAACACCTCTTCGTCGCCGCCGACTGATCGGCCGGGGGAATACCGGGCAGGGTTTCCGGCGTTCATCCCACGTACCCCGATGGATAGGAAACACATGGCAACCACAGCGCTGACCGAGTCCGAGTTCGGCCAGACCATCAGTGAGAACGGCATCGTCTTCGTCGACTTCTGGGCCGACTGGTGCCCGCCGTGCAAGATGTTCGGCCCGGTGTTCGAGGCCGCCTCCGATGCGCACCCCGATGCGGTCTTCGCGAAGATCGACACCGACGCGGAGCGCGAGCTCGCCGGTGGACTCGGGATCAGCTCGATCCCCACCCTGATGGCGTTCCGCGACGGCTACCTCGTCTACCGCGAGGCCGGTGCCCTCAACAAGAGCCAGTTCGAGAAGCTCGTCCAGCAGGTCAAGGACCTCGACATGGACAAGCTCAAGGCCGAGGCAGAGGCCGCCAAGGCAACCAGCTGAGGAACACGCCGTCCCAGTCTGAGAAACACGCCGTCCGTGTCACCCATTGGGGTGACACGGCCCGGAGGCCGACCTATACTCGAAAGTGGTTCCTGCCCCATCCCCCCGGGCAGGAACCACACACTTTGTCACCGGGAGTGCGGCCGGCGCGCCCGGCCACCCTTAGGGGCCGGGAATTCAGCGCAGCGCACCCGGAATTCAGCGTCCGATGCCGGCGGCGATGATGCTGGTCACGATCACGGAGGTGATGGTGACGGTGGAGAAGCCGGCGACGATCATCTTCGGCAGGATCTCGCCCTCGATCGCAGCCACCTCCTCCGGGGTCTCGCCGGCCCCCTTCGCAGCCTCCTGCGACAGGATCATCGTGCCGGGGAAGCCGTAGAGCGCTGTCAGCCCGATCGCGATCGACATCGGGATGCTGTAGCCCAGCAACTTGCCCACCACAAGCGAGAACACCGCGATCCCCACCAGCCCGAAGGCGAAGGCGATCGCCAGCGGACCGGCGAGGGCTGCCAGGTCGGCGGGCTTCAGGGTGGCGAGCGGGCCGAAGACCATGATCATGATCGCCAGCATCATCAGGCCGAGTGAGTCGATGCCGGTGAGCACGGACGGCTTGAAGATCCCGGTGGAGCGCAGCACGATGCCGAAGATCAGGGCGACAACGAACGTGTTCAGCGTCCCGTTGGTGAGGTTGTTGATCCCGATGCTCAGCAGCACGGTCACGCCGACGCAGAACAGGGTGCCGGGGGTGGTGCGGAGGAACGCTGGCAGCCGTCCCTGCGCCGCCGGGCCTGCCTCCTGGACGACCGGCGCCTCGAGCCGTCCGGCGCGGTACTCGTCCTTCAACCGGGCGGCCTCGCGGCGCAGCAGCAGTGAGGTGAGCGGGAACCCGAACAGCCCCTGCAGGGCTGCGATCAGGACGGGGAAGGCCGCGACGGTTGTGAGGCCGATGCCGAGGGCTGCCTCCTGGATGATCAGCACGGAGATCGTGCCGCCGGAGAGCGCGCCGATCCCGGCGATGGCGAAGTCGCGTCCGGTGGCGACCAGGTCGCCGTAGTCGTTCACATTGCGCGGCCCACCACCGAAGATGGCCCCGGCAGCCAGCAGCAGGACGCCGATCCCGATCACGGTGGCGATGCCGATCAGCAGGGTCTTCCACTGCTTCTTGAAGTCGTCGAGGCTGATCATCGTCCCGAGGTGGACGATGATGAAGCCGACGACGACCCCGGCGAGGCCGAGCAGCGATGACGCCTGCAGCAGGTCGGTCGGGAAGATGCCGGTCATGAAGCCGATCAGGAAGATGATCGAGGCGACGAACAGGCTGGAGAGCAACGACTTCGTCTGTTTGGCGACCCAGTCGCTCACCGTCCAGACGAGCATCACGACGACAAACGCCAGTACCGGATTCATGCTGTCCCCCACATCATCGGCATTTCCTGGTTCATCATGGCTGGTCCACCGTGCTGGTGGCAGGATCGATCGAGGTTTCGGGCACAGTTGCCGCGGCGCCTGCATCCGGATGGATCCGCGAGAGCAGCACCACTCCCGAGATCGCGACGGCGGCGAACAGCAGCATCAACAGCGCCGAGCCCCAGGTGAGGTTCATGCCTTCACCGAGCACGGCGATGCCGTATGCCACGCCCGCAACCGGGCCGGCGGCGTTCAGCGTCCCGACGACGATCTCCGCAGCGCCGGAAGCGTAGCCCTGCTGGATCCAGATACCGGCGAGCACCATGCCGGCGACGATCGAGCCTGCGAGCATCCAGAACACCGGCGAGCCGAGCCAGGGACGGCTCGTCGTGTAGTGACCGATCGCCTTCACCACGCCCGACTCTGCGCCGTAGATCACCGCAGCGGCAGCCGACCAGGCCAGACAGCGCCAGGCGACAGGTCCGCGGGCGCCGGCGAAGGCGAGGAGGCCGGCGATGCCGAACCCGGCGAGGGTGCCGAGCACGAGCCAGGCGTCGTTCAGCACCGGGTAGGGCGCAGCGTTCCTGATCGCGACCCAGGCGAAAGCGACGGTGCCGAGGACGGTCAGCGACGTCGCACCCCACATGGCAGCCGTGATCGGACGCTTGTGCACCCGTGCTGCGAGCAGGATCGTCCACGGCACGGCAAGGACCCCGATCGGCTGCACGACCGTCACCGGGGCAAGGAGCAGTGCCGTCATCTGCAGCACTGCACCCACACCGGTCAGCATCAGGCCACCCAGCCAGCGCGGGTTGCGGATCACTGCGAGCAGTTGGCCACCGGACAACTTCGCCCCGGGTTCGGGACCTGCCGTGGTGCCGACGGCGCTGTGCTGCACGACCGAGGCCACCGCCAACGCCACAGAGGCGATGACGGTCAGGATGACGGCCAGCGAGATGTTCTGCGTCAACGTCGGCTCCTCAGAAGTGCCAGATCAGGGGGACCCACAGCACAGCGACTGCGAGGAACAGCAGCAGCAGGGGCAGGCCGAGTTTCCAGTAGTCGGTGAACCGGTAGCCACCCGGTTCCATCACCATCGTGTTGGCCGCCGTCGCGACCGGGGTCATGAAGGACGCGGCACCCGAGACGGTGAGGGCCATCATCAAGGGGAGCACCGAGACGTGCATGTCTGCGGCGAGCACAGCTGCGATCGGAGCCATGATCAACACGGTCGCTGTGTTCGAGATGAGTTGGCCGAGCACCATCGTCAGGACGCACAGGGCCAGCAGTGCGAGGGTGGGCGAAGTGCCGCCGATCATGGCGAGCAGGCCCCTGGCGATCAGGTCGGCGGTTCCGGTGGAGATGAACGCCGTCGACAGCGGGATCATCCCTGCGACGAGGACGACGGTGGTCCAGGAGATCGACCGGTAGGCGTGGGCGGGGGAGAGCACGCCGGTCACGACGAGGGCCCCGGCGGCCAGCAGGCCGGCCACGGCCGGCGGCACCACGCCGGTGGCAAGGAGGACGACCATCACGGCGAGGATCCCGATGGCCCGCTTCGCGCCCCTGCCGAGGGGAACGGCGCGACGCATGGTCGCCGGATCGTTGACCACGAGGACCTCCGGGCCGGCGGTGTGGGCGACGAGCTTCTCCCAGGTGCCGCTCAGCAGCAGGGTGTCGCCGACCTGCAGCCGCTCCTCGGGGTCGACCAGGTCTTCGCCGGCCCGCTGCACGCCCAGCACGACGAGGTCGCCGCTCGGCGTGGTCATGCCCGTGTACATGCGCAGCCCGATCAGCTCGGAGCGTGGCGCGATGACCACCTCGGTGACGCCCTTGCGGACACCCACCAGTTCGGTGCCCTCGGCCAGGGCGTACTGCTCGCGCAGGATGCGTGTGTGGGCGCTCACGTCGGGCGGCAGCACGCTGGGTGCCAGGTGGGGGAGCAGCTTGTCGCCGAACAGGGCGATGATGACGATCGTGCCCACGACGAGGGGCAGGCCGGCAAGACCGAACTCGAAGAAGGTGAACGGGCGTGCGCCGGCGTCCGCAGCTGCCTCGCTGACGATGATGTTCACCGGTGTGCCAGTAAGGGCGAGCATGGAGCCGGCATGGGCGGAGAAGGCGAGCGGCATCAGCATCTGGCTGGGCGCGAGCCCGACGCGGACGGCGACCACCACAACGACGGGGATGAGGGCGGCGACCGCCCCGTTGACACTGATCAGGGCCGTCAGCACGGCGACGAGAAGGCTGATAACCACCAGCAGCGGCGTGCGCTTCTCGCCGCCGCGGCTGATCACCTGTTGCCCTGCCCAGGCGGTCACGCCGGTGGAGTCGAGGGACTCGGAGACGACGAAGAGGGCTGCGATGAACAGCACCACCGGGTCGCCGAAACCGGCAAGGGCCTGGTTGAGGGTGAGCAGGCCGGTGGCCCACAGGGAAAGGGCCACGCCGAGCGCGACGATTCCCATCGGCACGCGGTTGGACATGAAGGCCACAACGGCGAGCACGAGGATGGTCAAGACGATCGCCACCGGTCCCACGCGAGAACCCTAGCTTCAGGAGTTGGTGGCGTATCAGCCCTGACGCGCGGGCTCGGCTAGGCACTAGTGTCTTTTCAGCCTCGCTGCCTTACCGAAAGAGGAGTGCCATGACCCGCAGCCCGAACAAACTGATCCCCGCTGACTTCACTCCGGTTCCCGCCCTCGGCGCCTCGTGCGACGTGGTGGTCATTGACGCTTTCGCGTCCGACCTCGACGCTGTTGCGCTGCTGGTCGCTCCTGGCACGGACCTGACCGGCGTGGTGGGGCTCGGCGAGGAAGCCCTCGCTGCGGCCGGGTTCGACGCAAGCCCCGGCAGCAGTCTCGTGGTTGCGCGTGACGGTCATCCCGTGGTGCTGGTCGGCATCGGCGCGGTCGCCGACCTGGACGCTGACAAGCTGCGGGACGCCGCAGCGTCCGCCGCCCGCGCCACAGCGAAGAAGGGTGGCCGGATCGGCATCGACGTGCCTGACCTCGGCATCGATGCAACCACAGCGGGCCAGGTGCTGGCCGAGGGCGCCCTCCTTGCGCGCTACCGCTACTCGGTGCTCAAGGCCGAGCCGAAGGAGGTGGCCCTGGACCTCCTGCAGCTGCGGGTCGCCGGCGCGGACGCCGCAGCAGTGGCGGCCGGTGTCGCTGTCGCGGAGATCACCGTCCGGGCGGCCGTCGTGGCGCGTGACCTTGCGAACACCCCGCCCGGTCACCTGACGGCGACCGACATCGCGGGGGTGGCTGCTGAACTGGGTGCGGAGTACGGCTTCGAGGTGGAGTCCTTCGACTTGGCCCAGCTGATCGAGATGGGCTGCGGCGGCATCCTCGGCGTCAACGCCGGCAGCGCGGAGGAGCCGCGGCTGGTCGTGCTGACCTACACCCCGGACGGCGATGTCACCGGCCACCTCGGCCTGGTCGGCAAGGGCATCATGTACGACTCCGGGGGCATCAGCCTGAAGCCGTCCGACCCGATGCACCTGCTGATGAAGATGGACATGGGTGGGGCGGCCGCCGTCCTCGGCGCATTCACGGCTCTGCGCGACCTGGGCACGACCGCTGCGGTGTCGGGGTGGCTCACCTGCACCGACAACATGCCGTCGGGTTCGGCGTACAAGCTGGGCGACGTACTCACGTGCCGCAACGGCAAGACCGTCGAGATCAAGAACACCGACGCGGAGGGCCGGATCGCGATGATGGACGGCCTCGCGCTGGCCGTCGAGGCCGGGGTCGACGCGATCATCGACATCGCCACCCTGACCGGTGCTGCGCTGATGGCCCTCGGCAAGTCGCGTGCCGCCGTCCTCGGCAACGACCAGGGCATGGTCGATCAGGTCACCGCGGCTGCGGCGGCGACGGACGAGCCGGTGTGGCAGCTCCCGCTGGAGCGGAAGTACCGCAAGCAACTCGACTCCGACGTCGCGGACATCTCGAACCTCGGTGGACCGCATGCCGGGGCGACCACGGCCGCCCTGTTCCTCGACGAGTTCGTCGCAGGCACGCCGTGGGCGCACATCGACATCGCCGGCACCATGTCGACCGACGCCGACGACGCCTGGCGTTCCGCAGGCGCCACAGGCTTCGGTGCCCGCCTCCTCGCCCGCCTGGCCGCGGACTACCGCTCCTGACGTCGGCCGAGACCACAAGCTGTGAGTTGACCGCCGACATCGGCGGCTGACTCACAGCTTGTGAGGTTCTGGGGCTGGTCGGGCTCAAGTCCACACCCCGTCCCTCCCGCTCCCGAAACGTGCGAGGGCGAGGTGGGCTGTCGAGCAATCGGGGTCAATCGATTTAGCGAAGGGGCTGCCAACGGCGCTGAACGTTCACTAGGCTGCTGAAATCGTGGACGAGCTTGTGAGCACGGAGGGCGACCCATGGACGTGAGCTTCCCGGAGGCAACGGATCTCAACGCTGTTCCCACAGGGGACATGCCTGGCGACAAGGTGCAGATCACGCCCGGCCACGTCGCCGCGGCGCGCAGCATCTTCCCGGAGCTGTGGCGCCTCCTGGAACCGGTTCTCGCAGCCAGCCCGCACCACAGGGCGGTCGTCTCCGTCCATGGTGGTTCCGGCGTCGGGAAGTCCGAGACCGGGTCCCTGCTGGCACATGGGCTGAACGCCCTCGGCGTCAGCGCGTACGTCCTTTCCGGCGACAACTACCCGCGTCGCGTCCCGTCCGCCAACGACGCCGAACGGTTGCGCACCTTCCGCGTGGGTGGCGTCCAGGGCCTGGTCGCAAGGCGCGCGTATGACGCCTCCGTCCGCTCTGCGCTGGCGGCGCTGCAGGCAACCGACGGTGACGCCGACCCGCGACAGGTGGCTGCACATCCCTGGCTGGCCATCTACCAGAAGGCCGGACGGAAGGCGCTGGCCGGTTATCTCGGCACCCCCGACGAGGTGGACTTCGACGAGATCAACCGCATCCTCGCCGCCTTCCGTGACGGCGCGGACACCCTGCTGCTCAAACGGATGGGACGCACGGCCGACGCCCTCTGGTACGACGAGGTGGACGTCTCGGCCATCCAGGTGATCGTCGTCGAGTGGACGCACGGCAACAACGAGCACCTCGTCGGCGTCGACATCCCGATCCTGCTGAACAGCACCCCCGAGGAGACGCTGGCGCACCGCAGGGCCCGCAGCAGGGACGGCGCCGTCGACAGCCCGTTCACGACGATGGTGCTCGAACTCGAACAGGCACGGCTGCGGTCACGCGCCGCCGGCGCTGCGATCATCGTTGCCCGCTCCGGGGAACTGCTCGACTACGACGGGTACCTGAAGGCCATGGGCGCCGACCTGCCCGCGGCCGGCACCATGCTCAACGTCTACCCCGACAGCATCGGCGGCACCCTCGCCGACCTGGTCGCCTTCGTGCGCCGTCCGGAATTGAAGGACGTGTTCAGCTCCGCCTACCTGCTGCCGAGCGTCTTCAACACCGACCTCGACCGTGGGTTCTCGGTCATCGACTACGACCTGAGCGAGAAGTTCGCAACGCGTGACGACATCACCGCGCTCGCTGAGGAGGGTATCGACTTCACGTTCGACTTCATCCTCAACCACGCGTCCGTGCTTTCACCGCAGTTCCAGGACATCATCGCCAGGGGTGAACGCTCCGCGTACGCCGACTTCTTCATCGACTGGAACGCGTTCTGGTCCGGCAACGGCGAACTCACCCCCGATGGCTACGTCGAGCCGCGTCCCGAGCTGATCAAGGACATGTTCTTCCGCAAGCCGGGCTTGCCGATCCTGATGGTGCGCCTGCCGGACGGGAGCGAGAAGCCGTACTGGAACACCTTCTACCAGGAGGTGCGCTACACCGTCCCTGACACCCAGGACCTGATGGCGGCCACCGGCCTGCAGTACGGCACGGCCGAGGTGCTCGCCGGCCGGCTCGCCACCGTCCTCGGTTCGGGTGGACGGCCGGTCGACGCCGACTTCACCGGCTACGAGGCCGTGCGCGGCCGCGTGGTCGACCTGGTCGAGTCGCGCCGCCGCTACCTCGGCCAGATGGACCTCAACATCAAGAGCCCGCTGGTCTGGGACTTCTACGCCGACACCCTCGACAAGCTGGCCGCCTACGGGGCGCAAATCGTCCGGCTGGACGCGTTCGCGTACGCACCCAAGGAACCGGGGCTGAAGAACTTCCTCAACGACCCGGGGACATGGGACCTGCTGGCGCAGGTGAAGGCACTGGCCGACCGTCGCGGCCTCAAGCTGCTCCCCGAGATCCACTCCACCTACGCCGAGGGCATCCACGAGACCATCGCAGCCAAGGGCTTCCTCACCTACGACTTCTTCCTGCCGGGGCTGGTGATCGACGCCTTCGAGAACGCGGACGCGTCCGTCCTGAAGCGGTGGGTCGGCGAACTGCTCGGACGGCAGATCCGGACGGTGAACATGCTCGGCTGCCACGACGGCATCCCCGTCCTCGACCTGAAGGGGCTCCTGCCCGAGGAGCGCATCCAGGCGCTCATCGCGACCATCAAGGGCCGCGGCGGCTATGTGAAGGACCTGCACGGGGCCAAGAACATCTACTACCAGGTGAACGCGACCTACTTCAGCGCTCTGGGGGAGAGCGAGGCGCGGCTGCTGCTGGCCCGCGCGATCCAGCTGTTCATCCCGGGCAAGCCGCAGGTCTGGTACCTCGACCTGTTCGCAGGCCGCAACGACCATGCCGCCGTCGAACGCGCCGGGGAGGGCGGGCACAAGGAGATCAACCGCACGAACCTGTCCGACGAGGCCATCACCGCCGGGTTGGCGCAGCCGGTGGTCACCCGCCAGCTGGAGCTGCTGCGGTTCCGCAACACCTTCGGCGCGTTCGGCTTCGACGCGACCTGCGAGGTTGCCGAGACCAGCCCCCAGACGCTGCAGATCACCTGGAGCCGGGGTGGGCTCACCGCCACCCTCGACGCCGACCTCGCAGCGGAAGCCTTCACGATCACAGCCACCGCCGAGGACGGCTCAACCACGACCGTCTAGGCGGAAACCGGGGACGGTTCTCTTTTCCCGCCACGTTGACGATTCAACCTGGCGGGAAAAGAGAACCGTCCCCGTTTTGCGCCGCGGGTCAGGGGAGCGGGTAGGCGACGTAGGCGAAGCGGGTGCTATCGGGCGACCAGCTGGGGACGTTGATCGTGCCCTGGCCACCGAAGAGGTGGACGAGGTCGGTACCGAGGCCATCGGCCCCCAGCAGGCGGATGATCACGTCCAGGTCGGCGGGGTGGCCCAGCGTCATCGGCGGGAAGCTGATGTAGACCACCTGGCTGCCGTCGGGGGAGATGTGCGGGAACCAGTTCACCCGTTCGTCGTGGGTGAGCTGCTCGATGCCGGAGCCGTCCGGCCGCATCCGGAACAGCTGGGCATGGCCCGGCACGTCCGAGCCGCGCTCGGAGTTGAAGTAGAGCCACGCGCCGTCCGGGCTGAACTCGGAGCCGTCGTGCGGGGCCGCGCTGTCAGTGAGCTGCACGTCAGGTCCGCCGGCCGTCGGAACGGTGTAGATGTTCGTGCGGACGCCGCCGTCGGCCAGCAGGTCCATGCCGATGTAGGCGAGCAGTTTGCCGTCCGGCGACACCCCGTGAAGGAAGTGGATGAAGGCCGGCCCGCGGTCGTTCGACACCTGGCGGGAGGTGCGCGCGGCAAGGTCCACCTGGTGGAGGTGCCCGTCGAACCCGGAGACGTAGACGGAGCCGCCGTCCGGGCTGAGCACGTGGTCGTTGTTCAGGAGCGGGAGTCCCGGCACCTCGATGGGTTCGAGCTCACCGCCGGTCGCGGGGACGCGCTGCAGCAGGCCGTCACCGTTCACAATCAGCCACTCGCCGTCCACCGTCCAGTTCGGCGCCTCGAACAGCACCGACGTCGACTCGGTCACCAGGGTGCTGACACCGGTGGCCAGGTCGTAGGTGAACAGTTGCGAACGCTGTCCCGGCTGCAAGGTGCGTGCTTGCTGTTCCATTTGCGATCCTCCTCGTTGTGGCCGCAGTGCCACCAGCTGCGATGGTGCCGGTTGGTCGCCTCGACGCCCACGATATGGCACTCTTTGGGAGCGATCTCACGAAGACGCCTTGCTGGCGGCACGAGAATTGCACCAGCCCGAGGAAGAAGGAGAGCGTCATGAGTCTTGGCGGTTGGGAATGGGTGATCATCGCCGTCGTGGCGTTGCTGCTGTTCGGCGGTGCGCGACTGGCCAACTTCGGCAAGGGTGCCGGGCAGGCGATCCGCGGATTCAAGGACGAGATCAAGACCGACTCCTCCGACGACGCGACGAAGCCGTCCGACGACGACGAGGCCCCGAAGGCCTGATTCGAGGAAATCCGGGCGCCCCGTGACGGGGGGACCGGGATCGGAAGCGTCCCCCGAAGGGACGGGATGAAAAGCAGGCAACCTCCCGGCGCGGGCGGTCGACCAGTTGAATCGTCGCCAATCGCCGGGGTCGAGCATCGTCGTCGGCGACATGCTGTCTCGTCCGGCGCGACGTGCGTGCGCGGCATCCTGTGTCCTGCGCCCCGGACGCTGCCCTGAGCAGGCGCGACGCTCGCGCGTCCGGGTTGAGCGTGCATATGTATCGGGCCGATAACGATCAGCGCAGGAGGCTGATAATTTTGCATGAGAGTCAATGAGAGCGTTTGCGGTCTGTGCTAGCTTGCCTGCAGTTGGCTGCATCGCTGCGTCAGTGGCGGGTCCTCAAGACAGCAGCCGACACCCGGTTCGCCCGGGGTCGTCGGGGGTCAAGGAGGACTCGTGGGGCAAGGTTGGTTGGATCTGGCTGAGGCCACGTGGACCGTCCGCGCGGATGCGTCCGCCCAGGGCTGGAGCTCGGTGCCCGAAGCCCTGCGTGACCAACTCGCCTCGGGCATCCCCGCCACCGTGCCCGGTGTGGTGCACACCGACCTGCTGGCAGAGGGCCTGATCGATGATCCCTACCTCGGCGCCGCAGAGGCCGACCAGCACTGGGTGGGCCAGCAGGCCTGGACCTACCGTGCTGAATTCGACCTGGCCGCCTACGCCGAGGAACTGAAGTCCGACAACTGCGAGCTCCTGTGCGACGGCCTCGACACCATCGCTGAAGTCTTCTGCAACGGCACACCGGTCGGCAGTTCCGTGAACATGCACCGCCGCAACATCTTCACCGTCGGCAGCCTGCTCCGGGCCGGGACGAACGTCATCGAGGTCACCTTCGCACCCGTGCTGGAGTACACCGCGTTCATGGCGGCCCTCGTCGGCGAGCGGATCCACGTCGAGCGCGACCCGTACAACCTGGTCCGCAAGATGGCCTGCAACTTCGGCTGGGACTGGGGACCACGGCTCATCACCGCCGGCATCTGGAAGACCATCGGCCTTCGCAGCTGGGACACCGCCCGCATCACCGACGTCGCTGTGTTCGCGACCGCCACCCCGAACGGCTCCGGCGGTTGGGACGGCGAGCTGCGCGTCCACGTCCATGTGGCGGGAAGCACCCGCTTCGCAGCGCTCACCGTGCGGGTGCACGGGGCCGACGCAACCCAGGCCAACGCAGAGGCGGCGACGCCGGCGGAGGACTGGACGGAAATCGTCATACCGATCAGCGACATCGAGCCGTGGTGGCCGCACAGCCTCGGCGACCAGCCGATGTACACCGTCGACGTGATGCTGCACAACGATGTCGCGGTGCTCGACGAGGTGCAACGCGAGACCGGCTTCCGCAGCATCGAGCTCGACACCACCCCGGACGCCGACGGCGCCGGAGAGACCTTCGGCCTGCGGATCAACGGCGAACTGGTGTTCGTCCGCGGCATGGACTGGATCCCCGACGACTGCTTCCCGAGCCGGATCACCGCAGAGCGCTACCGCGAGCGGGTGCAGCAGGCCAAGGACGCCAATGTCGACCTCCTGCGCATCTGGGGTGGTGGCATCTACGAGCAGGCGGACTTCTACAAGGCCTGCGACGAGCTGGGCGTCATGGTCTGGCAGGACTTCTGCCTCGCCTGTGCCGCCTACCCCGAGGAGGAGCCCTTCCGCTTCGAGGTGGAGGCGGAGGCCCGCGACAACGTGATCCGGTTGTCCGCGCATCCCTCGCTGGTGGTCTGGAACGGCAACAACGAGTGCATCTGGGGCTTCCACGACTGGAACTGGGCCGACAAGCTCGAAGGTCGCACGTGGGGTGCCGGCTACTACTACGACCTGTTCCCGAAGATCGTTGCAGAGCTCGACCCGTCCCGTCCGTACTGGCCCGGCAGCCCGTCGTCGGGTCCGGAGGAGGTCGCCAAGGGCCTGCACCCCAACGACCCGAACTACGGCTGCGTGCACATCTGGGACGTCTGGAACGAACGCGACTACACCGGCTACGACGCCTACTCCCCGCGGTTCGTCAGCGAGTTCGGCTACCAGGGCCCGGCCACGTACGCCACCTGGGCGCGCACCCTCGCGCCGGAGGACCGCAGCGCCACCTCCGCGACGATGCTCGCGCACCAGAAGGCGGCCGGCGGCAACACCAAGCTCAACAACGGCATCGTCGGCCACCTGCCCGCACCCGGTGAGGGCATCGACGACTTCGACGAGTGGCTGTTCGCGATGCAGCTGCAGCAGGCACGGGCCGTGCGTTACGGCATCGACCGCTGGCGCTCACTGCGCGGACGCTGCCTCGGCTCCATCGTGTGGCAGCTCAACGACTGTTGGCCCGTGACGTCCTGGGCTGCGCTCGACCTGGGCACCAACGCCGCCGGGGCACCGGTCGCCCGTCGCAAGCCGCTGTGGTACGCGGTGCGTTCCGCCTACGCGGACCGTGTCGCCGTCCTCAAGGCTGAGTCGACGGGATGGCGCCTTGCGCTGGTCAACGACAGCGTCGCCGACTGGAAGGCCACCGGCCAGGTCGAGTTGCGGCGCCTCTCCGGCGAGGTGCTCTGGTCGATGCCGGTGGACGCCGTCGTGCCGGTCCGCGCGCGGACCGACGTGGCAGTGGTCGTGCCCGTCCCGGAGGGCCCGACCGACGATCTGGCCCTCGTCGTCACCGTCCGCGGCGCCGAGCGGCTCGTGCAGCTCCTCGTCGAGGACGCCGCTGCTGCGATCCCTGCACCCGTCCTCGAAGCGACAGCCTCGGCGACGGCAACCGGCGCAGCCGTGACGGTGGTGGCGGGCAGCTTCCTGCGGACACTGTGCCTCTTCGCCGACCGCGTCGCGGAGGATGCGACGACCGACACCATGATGGTCGACCTCTTCCCCGGCGAATCCCACACCTTCGACGTCGCAGGCGACCTCGAGGGCATCGAGTTGTCGCAGCTCACCTGCCCGACGGTGCTGCGTTCCCTGACCGTCCCGCTCGCCCTCGGAGCCGCCCGGGAGAGATGAGCGCGCAGGCCCGGTCCTCGCGCCGGGCACCTTCAACCAAACGTCAGTCAACGGAGACTCAAACAACACCAAGTGACCCCGGAGCGGGGCCAGTCAACAGGAGGAACTCAATGTCAGATTCCGTCTTCCAGCAGCCGTCTCGCCGCGCGTTCATCACGATCGGCGGCCTGGCGATCGGTGGCCTCGCCTTCGCGGCGTGTGCACCGAATGCCAGCACCGGCTCCACCGGTGCAACCGGTGGCACAGAGGCCAAGCTCGGCGTGGGCAACAACGGCCAGGTCGGCAAGGGCCGTACCGGCGCCACGGCCGACACCCTCTTCATCGCGGGCTTCCAGTGGGGCGCCCCGGCGACCTTCAACCCGCTCGCCCCGACCGCTGCGTGGCCCGCAGCAGCCAACGTGATGCAGATCACCTACGAAACCCTGCTCCGCTGGAACATCGCCACCGGTGAGGTCATGCCGGGCCTTGCCAAGGAGTACAAGCTCGACGGCACCAAGACCGTCACGCTCACCCTGCAGGACGGCGTCACCTTCTCCGACGGCTCGGCACTGACCGCCGCTGACGTCGCCGCCAACTTCGAACTCGGCAAGAAGAACACCGGTATCTCCCGGAACGCGTTCTGGCAGGCGGCAGACGCCGTCACCGCGCCTGACGACAAGACCGTTGTCGTCACCGTCAGCCAGAAGACCAAGAACGTGGGCAACCTGTTGCGGCTGCTCACCGAGACCTACATCCTGCCGATGAGCGTCTTCAGCAAGATCGCCGACGACAAGCTGCCCACCGAGATCATGGACAAGCCGATCGGCACCGGCCCCTTCACGCTCACGAAGGCCGACCAGACCCAGGTCGTGCTGGCCCTCAACGAGAACTACTGGGGCAAGACCTTCTACGGCGGCCTGCCGGTGGTCAAGCAGATCATCCACCCGATCTTCAAGTCCAACGAGGACGGCAACATCAAGTTCCAGGCCGGCGAGCTGGACATCATGCAGCAGTTCGTCTCCCAGATCTGGAAGATGTGGGAGGGTGGCAAGCCGGTCGGCACCTACCTCAAGGACAAGCCCTACTTCGTTCCTGGCAGCATGCCGATGCTGCTGATGAACACCACCAAGAAGGGCCTCGACAACAAGGCCGTCCGCAAGGCGATCGCCTCCGCCATCGACTACGCGTCGATCGCAGAGACTGCGATGTCGGGCTACTCCGCCGAGGTTCAGCCCAGCCTGATCCTGCCGACCGGTGCAGAGGGCAAGTTCTTCAACGCCGACGACGCCAAGGCCAACGGCTGGAAGTACGACCCGGCTGCAGCAGAGAAGATCCTGACCGATGCCGGCGCCAAGAAGGGCAGCGATGGCGTCTACGTCATCGACGGCACCCGCCTCGGCCCGTTCAAGCTGATCACCCCGACCGGCTGGACCGACTGGAACGCATCCTGCGAGATCATCGCGAAGAGCCTGAAGGCCATCGGCATCGACTGCTCGACCAACTTCCCGCAGCAGGCGGAGACCACCCAGTCGATCCAGGGCGGCACCTTCGACATGGCTGTCTGGTACGTGTCCGGTGTGAACCCGGCCACCCCGTGGGCCCGGTTCAAGGACATCATGAGCCAGTCCGAGGTGCAGCCGATCGGCAAGACGACCTTCGCCAACTACGGCCGCTGGAAGAACGACACGGTCGAGGCGCTCCTCACCGAGGCCTCGCAGGCCACAGAGGACGCCACGAAGAAGGCCGCGTACGACAAGCTGGACGCCCTGTACCGCACCGAGGTTCCCGCCTGCCCGATCATGTACCGGCCGGACGAGTTCTACGAGTACAACGCCAGCAACTTCTTCAACTGGCCCGACGAGAAGAACAGCTACGCCCCGCCGATGTTCCGTGGCGCCGGCAACACCTGGATGTACAAGATCAAGAAGATCGCCGGCTGAGTCAGCGACCGTTCTAGGAAAGTTGGATTGCCATGGGTCTACGGCGCTATCTGGCCAACAAGACCGTCTGGTATCTGGGTGCGCTCGTGGTAGCCGTAGTTCTGAACTTCGTGCTACCACGACTCATCCCGGGTAACCCGGTCGACGTGCTGGTCTCGAAAATGGGCCAAGGAGGACTTTCCTCCGAGGCCCAGCAAAGGACGTATGAGGCATTCATGAGGGAGTTCGGCCTTGACAAGCCGATCTGGGACCAGTTCCTGCTGTACATCTCAGGGGTGTTCAACGGGAACTTCGGGGCATCGTTCTCGTTCTACCCCACCCCCGTGTCGAGTCTCATCGCCCAATCCGTGCCGTACACCCTGGCACTCCAACTTCCCGCCATCGTCCTCGGCTGGATCATCGGCAACCTGCTTGGCGCCATCGCTGCCTACAAGGGCGGCGGCTGGGACAAGTCGGTGTTCACGACAGCCCTGTTGTTCAACTCGACGCCTTACTACTGCCTCTCGATCATCCTGCTCTACGTCTTCGCCGTGGTGCTCGGCTGGTTCCCTGTCGGCGGTGCCTACTCCCTCGGAACCTCCCCGGAGTGGAGCTGGGCGTTCTTCTCCGACGCCCTCTCCTACTGGTGGCTGCCGTTCGCCTCGCTCGTGCTGATCAACATCGGCGGGCAGGCCGTCGGTATGCGCTCGATGGCCATCTACGAACTGGGATCCGACTACGTGAACTACTCACGGAGCCTGGGTATCGGGGATCGCAAGATGACCGGCTACATCTTCCGCAACGCCATGCTTCCCCAGATCACGGGCCTCGCGCTCAGCATCGGCACGATGGTCGGCGGAGCGCTGATCACCGAACTGGTGTTCAGCTATCCCGGAATGGGATCGCTGCTGTTCGGCGCGATCTCCTCCAGCGACTACCCGGTGATCCAGGCGGTCACCCTGCTCATCACTATCGCGGTGCTGGTCGCCAACTACATGGTCGAGATCCTCTACGGCTTCATCGACCCGCGGATCCGTGCATCGAAGTCCGGGGAGAAGTGATATGACGAACATCTCTAGCAGTGCCGTTGTCGCGGAGGCGGAGGGCCCGCTGGTTCCGGTGGGCCTGCCCACCGAACCAAAGAAGGCCAAGCCGGGCTGGCGCAGCCTCAACTTCGGCTCACGCATGTGGATCGCGCTCGGCATCATCGGCTTCGTTGCCGCGCTGGCTTTCATCGGCCCTTTGTTCTACCCGTTCGGGCCGGACGAGAAGGTGGGATCGCTGTACGACTACCCCACCTGGATGAACACCCCGCCGACCTTTGAGCACGTCCTTGGCACGGAGAACTTCGGCTACGACGTGCTCGCCGTGCTGATGGCGAGCGCCCGGACCTCGATCATCATCGGCCTCCTTGCCGGCACCATCGCTGTGGTAATCGGCGTTGCCATCGGCGTCCTGGCCGGCTATGTCGGCGGCTGGGTCGAGGAGCTGTTGATGGGCTTCACCAACATCGTGCTGGCGATCCCGTCCATCGTGATCCTGATCCTGATCTCGATCTCGCTGCAGAGCACCAATGTGCCGTTCCTCAAGGGCGCCGTAGGGCTCGCCCTGGTGATCGGCATCACGTCCTGGCCCTGGACGGCGCGAGCCGTCAGAGCCCAGGCGAGCTCGGTGGCGACGCGAGAACACATCGATGTGGCCAAGCTCTCCGGTGCCCGCACCCCGAGCATCATGGTCCGCGATGTGCTGCCCTATCTTGCCAGCTACGCCGTGATGGCCTGGGTGCTCCAGCTGGCCAGCGCGATCCTCGCCGAATCGACCCTTTCGATGCTGGGCCTCGGCCCGTCGGGCGCGAACTCCCTGGGCAAGCAGCTGTTCTGGGCACTGGCCTTCCAGGCCGTTGCCACGGGCGCCTGGTGGGCCTTCCTGCCCCCGACGATCGTGCTGACCATGATCAGCTTCGGCTTGCTCTACCTGCAGTCCTCGCTCGACGAGGTGTTCAACCCCAGGTTGCGGCGCGGCAAGAAGAAGAACCTTGCCAAGGCAGCCGCGCGGCGAGCAGAGACCGCGCGCAAGCTCGCCGAGAACCAACCCGTGGAGGTGAACGCATGACCAGCATCCTGATGCGGGCCAGCAACCTGACGGCCGTCTACGCCGCCGACTCGGGGCAGGACGTGCCCGCTGTCGACAACGTCACCCTCGAGGTCCCGGAGGGCCAGATCGTCGGCCTCGCCGGCGAGTCGGGGTGTGGCAAGACGACCATGGGCAACGCCCTCGCCATGATCGCCAACCCGCCGCTTTACGTTGTCGCGGGCAAGATGGAGATCGACGACGAGGAGATCGACCTCAGCACGCTGGCGCGTGGTTCGAACGAGGCCCACCGCCCGTATCGCGGCTCCACCGTCTCCCTCCTTCCCCAAGGCGCGATGAACGCCGTCAGCCCCACGCTGAAGGTCAAGAACCTTGTCATCGACGTGATGCGCGCCCACAAGCGCGACACCACGGTCGCGGAGGCCATGGACCGGGCGACGGACCGGCTGAAGATGCTCGAGATGCCCACCCGGGTGCTCGACTCCTACGCCCACCAACTGTCTGGCGGCATGAAGCAGCGCATGGTGACGGTGGTCTCCACCCTGCTCAACCCGAAGCTGCTCATCGCGGACGAGCCGACCTCGGCCCTGGACG
Organism: Propionicimonas sp.; assembly: GCA_030158185.1. Taxonomy (GTDB): domain Bacteria; phylum Actinomycetota; class Actinomycetes; order Propionibacteriales; family Propionibacteriaceae; genus Propionicimonas. Next base: position 12,380 of record JAOATP010000160.1, on the reverse strand, counting down.
TGTCCAGCCAGAAGGCGCTCATCGAGATGCTGCTGGCGATGGTCGAGAAGAAGATCATGCGCGGCGTGATCTTCATCACCCACGACCTGCCGGTGCTCTCGATGGTCACCGACCGGCTGGCCATCATGTACGCGGGCAAGATCGTCGAGAACGGGCCGACGGAGGAACTGGTGAACAACGCCAGGCACCCCTACACGTCCGCGCTGCTGTCCTCCGTGCTCGACCCGACCGAGGAGACGAGGACCAAGCACGTCCTCGGGATCCCCGGCTCGCCGCCCAACCTCGGCAACCCGCCCAGCGGGTGCCGGTTCCACCCCCGGTGCCAGTTCGCCATGGACGTGTGCAAGGTCGAGGAGCCGAAGTTCCTGAACGAGCGCGACCACGAGGTGGCCTGCTGGTGGGCGAATGACCACGCGTACGAAACCGTCCCGATGGAGGTGTACAAGGCATGAGTGACAAAGACTCCCTCGAGGCGCGCCCGGCCGTCGGCCAGCCCGTGCTCTCTGCCACCCATGTCACCAAGCAGTTCCGGGTGTCCGGTGGTCACATCACTGCTGTCGATGACGTGAGTGTCGACTTCCACGCCGGGAAGGTGCTGGCTGTCGTCGGCGAGTCCGGTTCCGGCAAGTCGACGCTGGCACGGATGCTGCTGCGGCTGATGCCGGTGACCAGCGGGACGATCAGCTACCAGGGCAAGGACGTCACCCACATCAAGGGCGCCGAGCTGCGCAAGTACTGGCGTGACGTGCAGGCCGTCTTCCAGGACCCGTTCTCCTCGTTCAACCAGTTCTACACGGTGGGGCAGACGCTCCGTCGCGGGATGGGCGCGCAGGGCCTGGAGAAGGAGACCCTCGAGCAGCTGATCGAGACCTGCCTCGGCTACGTCGGGCTGAAGCCCGGCGACGCCGTGCACAAGTACCCGCACCAGCTCTCCGGCGGCCAGCGGCAACGTGTGATGATCGCCCGCGCGCTCATGATGAACCCAAAGGTGCTGCTGGCGGACGAGGCCACCTCGATGCTGGACGCCTCGCTGCGCGTGAGCGCCCTGAACGTGCTGCAGGACCTGCGGGAGAACCTCGGGCTGACCGTGCTGTTCATCACCCACGACATCGGGCAGGCCTGCTACCTGGCCGACGAGGTGGTCGTGATGGAACACGGGCTGATCGTCGAGCGCGGCACGACCGACGAGGTCATCTTCGAACCGAAGAACGAGTACACCAAGCGCCTGCTCGCCGACGTGCCCGACCTGAAGGGCAGCCTGAAGGTCAGCAAGGACTTCTGACATCGCGGGGACGGTTCGCGGGGTTCACCTGAACCGGGGGAACCGTCCCCAACGTTCACCGCTGCCGGTGACACACCACGCCGCCGCCCGGGAACGGACGGCGAGTGTGGACTCTGCCTGAGTTGAAAGGACTCCGCATGGGCATCGACTTCCCCGAGGGCTTCCTCTTCGGTTCAGCCACCTCCGCCTACCAGATCGAAGGCGCCGCAGCGGAGGACGGCAAGGAGGACTCGATCTGGGACGTGTTCTGCCGGGTGCCCGGCGCGATCGCCAACGGCGAGGACGCGACACTGGCCTGCGACCACTACCACCGCATCGGTGAGGACGTGAAGCTGCTGGCCGACCTCGACATGTCCACCTATCGCTTCTCCGTTTCGTGGCCGCGTGTGTTCGGCAGCGACGGTGCCGTGATCGCCAAGGGGATGGACTTCTACTCCCGCCTCGTCGACGAGTTGCTCGCCAACGACGTGGCGCCGTGGCTCACGCTGTACCACTGGGACCTGCCGGCGGCGCTGCCGGGCGGCTGGAAGAACCGCGACACGGCGAAGCGGTTCGTCGACTACGCCGTTGCCGTGCACGAGCACCTCGGCGACCGGGTGCGCACCTGGACGACCCTGAACGAGCCGTGGTGCTCCTCCTTCCTCAGCTACGCCGCCGGCGTCCACGCTCCCGGGGAGACCGACCCGGCCGGCTCGATCGCCGCGGCGCACCACCTGTTGCTGGCCCACGGCTGGACGGTGCAGGCGCTGCGCAAGGCAGACCCGACCGCAAGCCTCGGCATCACGCTGAACTTCACCCCCGCGCTCCCGGCCACCGGCAGCGAGGCGGACGCCGACGTCGCGCGGCGCGTCGACGGCACGGCCAACCGGTTCTTCGCCGACCCGATCTTCACCGGTGCCTATCCCGCAGACGTGCTGAGGGATCTCGCGGGGATCTGGCCGTCGGGGCTCGTGCAGGACGGCGACCTGGACGCGATCAGCGCACCGATCGACGTGCTCGGCGTGAACTACTACACGACCAACGTGTTCCGGGCGGCGGGCGAGGACGAGGCGACCGCCGGCGCAACCCCCCACATCGCAGCCCCCGACGCCGTCCAGGTGTTGCGGGACCTGCCGCTCACCGCGATGGGCTGGGAGGTGCACCCCGCCGGGCTGCGCGACCTGCTCACCTGGCTGCACACCACCTACACCGGACCGGCCGGCGCGGCCCTCGTGATCACGGAGAACGGTGCGGCCTTCGAAGACCACGCCGACGCCGACGGGTTCGTCGACGACCAGGATCGCGTCGACTACCTGCGCACCCACCTGGGTGCCGTGCACCAGGCCATCGGGGCCGGCGCCGACGTACGCGGCTACCTTGCCTGGTCGCTGATGGACAACTTCGAGTGGTCCTACGGCTACGACAAGCGCTTCGGCGTCGTGCGGGTGGACGAGAACCTGCGCCGCATCCCCAAGGCCAGCGCCCTCTGGTTCGCCGACGTGGCCCGCACCGGCCACGTCGACTGACCACACCATCCCGCTGGTCGCACCTGTCGAGACCACAGCATCAGAGCAGAGAGCAAGGAGCCCCACCCATGACCGACATCAACGACAAGATCGCGCTCACCGGTGGCGCGGACTTCTGGAACACCCACGCGATCGAGGCCGACGGACTGCCGCGGATGACGATGACGGACGGGCCGCACGGCGTGCGCCTGCAGACGGCGTCCGCCGACCACATCGGGATCAACGACTCCGTGCCCGCCACCTGCTTCCCGCCCGCCGTCGGTCTGGCGTCCACCTGGAACCCGGCACTGCTCGAGGAGGTCGGCGCCGCGCTGGCCGAGGAGTGCCGCGCGCTGAACGTCGGCGTCCTGCTCGGCCCCGGCATGAACATCAAGCGCTCCCCGCTGTGCGGCCGCAACTTCGAGTACTTCGCCGAGGACCCGCTGGTGGCAGGTGAGCTTGCCAGCGCGCTGGTGAACGGCATCCAGGGCGGCGGCGTCGGCACCTCCGTGAAGCACTTCGCCGCCAACAACCAGGAGACCGACCGGATGCGTCGCGACTCCCAGGTGGACGAGCGGACGCTGCGCGAGGTCTACCTGCGCGGGTTCGCCAAGGTCGTCCGTGCGGCAAGGCCGTGGACGATCATGTGCTCCTACAACAAGCTGAACGGCACCCAGGTCAGCGAGAACCACTGGCTGCTCACGGAGGTGCTCCGCGACGAGTGGGGCTACGACGGCGTGGTGGTCTCCGACTGGGGCGCCGTGTGGAACCGGGTCGAGGCACTGAAGGCCGGTCTCGACCTCGAGATGCCGGCGAACCAGCAGCACGAGGACGCGGTCCGTGACGCGCTCGCCGCGGGGGAGATCGACGAGGCCACCATCGACCAGGCCTACCGCCGGGTCGAGGACATGGTGCGCAAGGGCCTCGCCGGACTTGCGGACGCCCCCGACGGGTTCGATGTCGAGGCCCACCACGCGCTCGCCCGCCGGACGGCAGAGGAGGCCGTCGTGCTGCTCTCCAACGACGGCATCCTCCCGCTCACGCCCCAGACCAGGGTTGCCGTTGTCGGGGAGTTCGCCCGCACGCCGCGCTACCAGGGCGCCGGCTCGTCCCGGGTCAACCCGACCCGGCTCGACAACGCGCTGGACGCGATCAGCGCCATCGTCGGTCACGACGTGCCGTTCGCGCCCGGCTTCACAACGGCGCCCGGTCAGGACCTTCCGGCATCGGCCCACGACGACGCCATCGCCGTCGCACGCGACGCCGACGTGGTGCTCGCCTTCCTCGGCCTCGGCGAGAGCCATGAGTCCGAGGGCTACGACCGGGAGACCTGCGACCTTCCCGCAGAGCAGCTGGCGCTGCTGAAGGACCTGCTGTCGGCCAACCCGAACGTCGTCGTGGTGCTGAGTAACGGCTCGTCCGTGCTGCTGCCGTTCGCGGACAAGGTGCGTGCGATCGTCGAGGGCTGGCTGCTCGGCCAGGCCGGTGGCGCTGCGCTCGCCGACGTGGTCTTCGGAGCGGTGAACCCCTCGGGCAAGTTGACCGAGACGATCCCGCGCCGGCTGGAGGATGTGCCGTCGTTCCTGCACTTCCCCGGCGACGACTCGGGCGTGCGCTATGGCGAGGGCCTGTTCGTCGGCTACCGCGGCTATGACGCGGCAGGTACGGAGGTGGCCTTCCCGTTCGGTCACGGCCTGTCCTACACCAGCTTCGACTACTCCGACCTCGGCGTTGTCGCGAACGATTCCGGCCTCGCGGTCACCGTGACGGTCACCAACACCGGCGGGCGTGCCGGCCGCGAAGTGGTGCAGGCCTACGTGTCCGTGCCCGCCTCGCGGGTGGTGCGGGTGCCGCGCGAGCTGAAGGGCTTCGCAGCTGTGACACTCGAGCCGGGGGAGTCCCGTCAGGTCGAGATTGCCATCGCAGCCGAAGAGCTCTCGTACTGGAGCGTCATCGACTCCGGGTGGGTCACCGAGGGTGGCACCTATGTCGTCGAGGTCGGGTCGTCGAGCCGTGACCTTCGCCTCACCGCCAGCGCGCAGGTGGCCGGCAACGAGCCCTTCCGCCCGCTGTCGCTGACGTCGACGGTGGCAGAGGCTGTGGCCGTTCCAGGGTTCGAGGCGGTCCTCGCACCCCTGCTGAGCGTGTTCGGCGAGGATCCCGAACTGATGAAGATGATGGAGTCGATGCCGCTGGCAGCGCTGCTGGGCTTCAGCGGCCAGCCGGAGGACGCTTTCGTCGCCGTGCTGGACGGGTTGAACGCCGCCGGAAAGCAGTAGCGCCTGGCCGGCTGCGGGTGCTTGAGGAGAGCGTGACTTGGCCTGGACGCCACGCCCCGCCGGAGGGCAACTGCACGGTTCTAGCAGCCCGCCGAGCGAGCCCGGCCTAGCATGAGTCATGGGTCAGGTACCGCAACAACCCCCGCAGGTCGGGCAGGTCGCAAATGGCTATCAGTGGAACGGTGTCCAGTGGGTTCCGTTGGGCCCGCCGCCGCAGGTCGGGCAGGTCGCGAACGGCTATCAGTGGAACGGTGTCCAGTGGATCCCGTTGGGCCCGCCGCAGCAGCCGGCTGCACCAGCAGTGCTGGTGGGCGAGATCCTGCGGTACGCCCAGGCCGTGGGGTTCACCGTCGAGCAGTCAGCGCACCAGCTGACGCTCCACCGCGTTGTGGCAGAGCGAAAGTCCTTCCTCTCCACAGCGAAGCTCGAATACCGCGCCACGATCTCGCTCGACGATGCGCGCAGGACGGCGAGGCTCACGGAGCTGCTGAAGGAATCCGGGTCCGGCCTCACCAGCGGCGGTGGCGACGACGGGGACTTCGGGACGCCCACCGGGTTCGGCTTCCAGAAGTCGACCTACAACTCGCGGACCGACGGCATCGCGGAGTCCATCGAGGAGCAGGCCGTCCGGTTCGGAACGAAATACGCTCCCGGGTTCCCGTACGCGGAGGTGAAGGGACAACTCGGCCGCATCTGTGCAGCGGCCGGCTACTCCTTCAGCTGAGACCTTCCTCGGGCCGGCGCCACTACGTCCGCGGCTGGACGGACGTGCGTGCGTCGGGTTCCATCAGGAACTCCCAGGTGAGGCCGTGCGCCAGGAGGACGAGCAGCATCAGAAGCACGGAGGCCACCTGCAGCGGGGTCGCACCGAACAGCGCGGCCAGGCCCGGGAAGACGCCGAGCACGACGATGGCCGCGTAGACCACGGGAGCCAGCCACCGGAACCTGCGGAACGGGCCCACGTGGCCGCGCGATTCGACCGCGACGAGTTTGACCGAGGTCACCAGCCCGACAATCGACGTGGCGCCGAAGCTGATCCGCCACATCAGCGGATTGTCCGGGTTCACCTGGGACATCATGCCCATCACACCAGGCAGCAGGAACGAGAGGTAGGCGCCGCCGGCAAGGCGGCGAAGGCGCTGGTCTGCACGCCACTCGTCGTGCTTCTCGATCGCCGTCCACCACAGGCCGACCAGCGTGAAGCACGTGACGGACATGAGCGCGTAGAACGTGGTGAGGTCCATCGATCCATCCTTGCCCAGTCCGGGGTGCCTGCCGCGGGACACAATTCGGCATTGCCGCGAAGGGCACCATCACCCCGGTGCCGCGGGGTCGCTCAGTGCTGTGCCGCTTTCACAAGGGCGAGCACTGCCTCGGCGTAGGCGTCGGCAGCGTCGTCAGCGGTGAACAGCCGCTCCGGCTGGCCGGGGATCTCCGCAAGGACCTGGTAGCTGGCCGTGCTCGACCGGGCGAGGCTGCGGAATGACGGGCCGAGCAGCTCACGCAGCTGATCCTCCCGCGGCAGCCAGAGCGCCTGCTCGAGTTGCACGGAGTCCAGTGCCCACTCGGTGGTGCCGTTGAACGCCAGCAGCGTCCCCGTGGGGTACTCCCGTGCCTCCACCACCATGTCGGCGACGGTGAACACCTCACCGGACATCTCCTCGGTGCGGACGGTGAAGCGGTCACCGGCACGTGGCGACCAGCGGACGCCGGCACGGCTCAGGTCCTGGGCAGCTGTCAGGGAGATCACCTTCGCATTATGCGTCGGGAGGGTCGCTCAGACCATGCCGAGGGGCGCGATCCGCATCGGGATTCCGGTCTCCCGCTCGGACACCTGCCACAGGATGGCGATGGCCCCGTCCACGCCCGGACGGAAGAGCGGCAGTCGCACCGGCGGGCCGCTGTTGATGAATCTCGGTCCGTAGAGCTCACCGCCACGCGCCTCCGGGTCCGTCGCTGCACGTAGCTGGGGCAGGGCCCCGTCGGCGGGCGTCATGCCCGTGCGCGCGGCCAGCCAGCGCCAGAAGGGCCCGCTCGCCCCGACACCGCCCTCGCGTTCCGTGACCACCTGCAGGTCGGTGTGGGAGAGCCCGGGGTGCGCCATCAGGCTCTGCGCAGTGACGCCGGCCCGCTCGAACTCCCGCTGCAGGCCGAGGGCGAAGTGGTAGTTGGCGAGCTTCGACTGGCCGTAGGCCTTCCACGGGTCGTAGGTGCCGTGCAGGTGCGGGTTGCGTGGATCGAGCTGCCGGCCCATGTGGTGCGCCGTGCTGGTCACGGAGACCACCCGTGCGCCCGGCGCTGCAAGGAGCCTCGGCATCAGGTGGGCGGTGAGCGCCCAGTGGCCGAGGTGGTTGGTGCCGAACTGCAGCTCGAAACCGTCCGCCGTCTCGCGCTCCGGCGTCGCCATCACCCCTGCGTTGTTGATGAGGAGGTCGATCTTCTCGTTGGCGGCGCTGATCGCGTCGGCCGCTGCACGGATGGAAGCCAGCGATCCGAGGTCGAGGTCCACCAGTTCCAGGCTCGCGCCCGGGGACTCGCTGCGGATTCGCGCGACCGCGTCGGCGGCCTTGGCCCGGTTCCGGACGGCCAGCACGACGTGGGCGCCCTTCGCCGCGAGGACGGAGGCCGTCTCCACACCGAGGCCACCGTTGGCGCCGGTGACGACGGCCGTCCGTCCGGCGAGGTCGGGGATTTCGGCTGCGGTCCAGCTCACGATGCCTCCTGTGCGTGCGGTTCGATGGGGTCCTTGTCTGGAACCTACCCGCAACAGGAACAACATCCTGCTGATTCCCGGGCCGCACCTGGAGCAGAACCTCGCGGCCGGCGAGACCGTCCTCTCGTCAGCTGACATCGCCGCGCTCGAGGGCGTTGTCGCCTGAGGCCGGAAGGTGCTCGGTAGTTGGCGCGTGTTCGGGCGCTCCGGGCGCATGACCGACCTTGTCGCTCGCCGTTCCCGGACGTCACAAGCAGGTGGAAACGCGACCGGCTCTGACCGCCTCGACGTAGCGGGCATGGTCGGTCTCGTTCTGGTCTGCGTAGCTCTCGGCGAAATCTGCGACGGCGCCGTCGAAGCGGTCCGAGGTGCCCAGGTAGGCGGCGATGGCAACGGGGTCGCCGCTGCGGGCGTGTGCGCGTGCCAGGGCCCATCCGCACAGACTGCCGTAGTAGCCGAGCCGGGGGGCTTCGAGCAGGCTGAGGTCGACCGACCCCTTCATGTCCCAGAGTTGCCGCAGGTAGAAGTCGCGCCCTTGGGGCCCTCGCGTCCACCCCAGGAACATGTCGGGGGTGGTCTGCATCAGTTGCTGCCCGGCCACGACGCGCTGGCCGTTGCTCTCATGCCGGCTGGCCGACAGGTAAGGCTCGAGGACGGACGCGGTCGCCTCCTTGGCCTGCAGGATGAGCGGATCGGTGCCGTCCCGCCCTTCCAGCACGAGGACGAAGCAGCGCGTACCGATGCTTCCGACCCCCACGACCTTGCGGGCGAAGTCGACGAAGCGGTAGCGCTCCAGCAGTTCACGGCGGCTCTCCGGCAGGGTGGAGCGGTAGTCGAGGAAGATCCGTTCCAGCTCGGCGGCAACGCTGTCGACGTCGACCCGGACGACCATCGGGGGGTCCTCGACGATGACGCGATGACCGTTGACGAGCCGGGTGAGGGAATGGAAGGCGCGCATGCCGTCGCGCCGCCGGGCCTTGGTGAAGATCGACTCCAGCGCGGCGCGTCGGCGCCGGCCGGTGGACCCCTGGTACCAGTCGGTGGCCTCGATCGCGACACGGATGTCGTGGTCGGTGATCACCGAGTACCAGATGTCGATCAGGCGCATGCCGGCGAAGCGCGCCATCCGGCTCCGGTAGGCCCGCACCGTGGCCATGGCGGCGGCCCTGTTCTGGTCCGCGGTGAAGCCGTTGGCTCGTCCGGCGATCACCACGCTGGTCGCCAGGCGCTTCACGTCCCATTCCCATGGGCCGGGAAAGGTCTCGTCGAAGTCGTTGGCATCGAAGACCAGGGAGCGTTCCGGTGATGCGAACAGGCCGAAGTTGCCGATGTGGGCGTCTCCGCTGGCCTGCACGGTGAGGCCGGTGCGCGGAGTGCCCATCAGGTCGTAGGCCATCACGGCGGGCGTTCCCCGAAAGTAGGCGAACGGCGATTCGGCCATTCGCCGGTGACGCAGCGGCACCAGTTCGGGCAGGCGGTCAGCCTCCTGTGCGGCAAGGATCGCGATCGGGTCACGTCCGGGTGTCGGAGCGAAGACAGCGTGGCCGCCGCGTGGCGCGCCGGCACGAGCGGCCCGCCCGTCGCGCGCCCGGGCGGCGGGCTCCGCCCAGGGGCGGGCCGTCCAGACATTCCTTGGGGAGGGCCCTCCCCCAGATGGCTCGACAAACGGTGGGGACGCCATTGCTACACAAACACCTTCCCGGTTCACGATCTCTTCTGGATCGCAAGCATGCTGTCGATGGGGGTTGGTCAGGAAGCCTGCGTCAGGTTTTTCTGGGTCCGTGTGCGTTTGCCGCACCTGCACAGCCCCTCATCCATCGCGATGGAGAACATTCTCCGGCTGCAGAACCCGTTGGCGCCGGGACTCTCTTCAACCGTGTGATGACGGTACTGAGGCTAAGGTTTGCCAGATGGGCGTCAAAGTAGAAACTGTGGGTCACTTCGGCGGTGGCCAGGCAGGGATCTTCGTCCTCTACACCGGCGGGACGATCGGCATGGTCGAGGGTCCTGACGGTGCGCTCGTGCCCCTCGACCTGGCAGGCCTCCTCAAGTACGTCCCGACCGCACGCGAGCTTCCTGTCGGGTTGACGGTCGCAACATTCGATGAGGCGATTGACTCAGCGACCATCGGAGTCGCCGACTGGCTGGAGATTGCCGACGCGATCGTCTCGCACAGCCAGGGCCACGACGGGGTAGTGGTGCTGCACGGCACCGACACGATGGCCTACACCGCGTCAGCGCTCAGTTTCCTGCTCGAAGGCATCGACATCCCGATCGTGCTCACCGGGGCTCAGCGGCCAATCACCTCGGTCCGTTCCGACGGGCGCGAGAACCTGGTCACGGCTCTGGAGGTGGCCTCTGCGAAGCTCACCGGCGCACCGCTGGTTCCTGAGGTGACCATCTTCTTCAACGACGTTCTGCTGCGAGGGAACCGCGCCGTGAAGGTGCACGCCAGCAGCTATCGGGGGTTCGCCTCGCCCAACCTGGCGCCTCTCGCGACCGCCGGAGTGTCCCTGGACTTCGCCACCGAACTCCTTCGCACCCCTGAACCGGGGCCGATACGCCGGGCCGGGGGGATGTGCACCGACGTGGCGGCGATCCTCCTGCACCCTGCGCTCGACGAGACTGCCCTCGTGTCGACGCTCTCCCGGAAGGGCTTGCGTGGTGTCGTGCTACAGGCCTACGGCGCAGGCAACGGTCCATCGGAACCCTGGTTCCTCAGGGAGCTTGAGCGGGCCAGCGACAACGGGATCACCGTGGTGGTGACCACGCAGTGCCTCGCCGGAGCAGTGCGGCCGGGCCTGTATGCCAGCGGCGCGGCCCTTCTGTCGAGCGGAGCGATCTCCGGCGGCGACATGACCTTCGAGGCGGCCCTGACCAAGCTCATGTTCGCGCTCGATCGCCACCAGGACCCGACGGACGTTCGACGACTGATGCAGCAGGACCTGCGGGGTGAGCTCACGCCGTAGCGGTCTTGGAACCGATGACAACCCCGGTCGATTGCGAACCCGGTTGCCGTTGTCGAGGATGACGGCAATCCAGCGTCTCGATGGGCCCACGGCACCCGATCCGAACACGCGCGGACATCGAGCCTCGGAATCACGTCATAGGGAACGAATCGCGACGCCGGCGGCTCGCGACATCTTCGTGAATCGACCGTCCTGTTGCGTCACGTTCGCGGGCTCGACCGCTACGCACACGTTCCATGCTGACACCGGCGCCATCGCCAGGTGTTCACGAGAGCATCCTTGACTGCCCTGCCTACGATCGCGGGGGGTTAACCGGGCCGGACCAGGATTGCGACATGGGTAACGAATTCGATGAGATCCGTGAGCTTCACAGCACCCTGCGTGCGATTGGGCACTATCCCCAACTCCTTCGCAGCATGACCGAGCTTCGCGACGAGGCCGCGAGCAAGGGCGACTCGAACATGGCGGCGCTCTGGAATTGGCTGGCAAGGCAGGTTGCTGAGGTTCGCGACGACGACGGCCGCGTGTTGCAGTTCGCTGCCCGCGACTTCACGCCACCGGCGATGGGCGAGAACTGACCGCATCGCCGTGGCGGTTCCGGGCCGGCCAGTGAGGTCCGGGCTCGTGAGACGGGTTGGCGGCCGAACGGAAAGGTTCGCGCAACAGCCCGGGAAACGCTTGGCACGCTGCGCGCGATGGGGAAGATGTCGCTGCATGTTCATTGTGGCGATCGCACCTCTCCCGCAAACGGTCGCCGTGGGTTCATGCAACTGGGCAACCATTGAGTCATGAACATCCCAGCACGCGCCGCCTATCACGAGGCCGGCCATGCCGTCGCGACCGTGCTGCGCGATGGAAGTTCCTTGCGGCCATTCACGATCACGTCAGCCGATGAGTACCCAAACAGCACGTGCCACCTTTCGCCCGGAATGGATCCGGGGTTCGTTGCGTGGGCAGGGCCCTGGGCACAGGCGCGCGCGGAGTGGTGCGAGCAGCCTCTCGGTAGGGGCGGCGACGAGTACGTGTTCGCCGACTACCTCTTGACGACCGACCTGGGCGGCGGCTACTCGGACTGGGTGATCGTCGAGCAGCACTTTGCCCCCTTGCCATGGGCCTCGATGCGGGCCGGCACCGAGAGGGTCTGGGGGATGGAACTCACGCGCATGTGGCCAGCGATCCAGCAGGTTGCCGAATGGCTGCTGGTTGGCGAGCCGGTCACCAATCAACGAGTCCGAGATCTCACTGAGGCGGAAATGGCCTTGACCTGATCGCAGAGCAGCCCTTGCTGGGTTCGCCATATCGGCGAGGCTGCCAGCCACCAGCGGTGAACGCCCCCGGACAGACCCCGGGGGCGTTCGCATGTTCACGCCCGCCTACCGTGCGTGTGTTGAGAGCGCCACGAACCGGGTGCACGAATATGAGAGCCGCCTCATCAAGGTGAACTCGAGGGGTGGCGTGATGGCGAAACGGGAGCACTTCGGGGATTCCAGATGTGGAGGATGTTGGATCCGCGATGTGGTGCGAGCAGTTCGCATCTGGACGTGTCGGGTCTCCACTAGACCGCGCCCGTCGCTGTTTGTTGGCCACATGTTCATGACGAGGCCCTCCGATTCCCGGCAGGCGAGGACGAGCCGCAATACGGTTTGTAGCGAG
>JAOATP010000159.1 GCA_030158185.1 Propionicimonas sp. | reverse complement strand
CTGCTACGAGCAGTGCCCCGTCCACGCCATCGACATGATCGAGGAGAACTGACATGGCTCGCACCATGATCGACGGCAACGAAGCCGCCGCGTCGGCCGCTTACCGGCTCAACGAACTGTGCAGCATCTACCCGATCACGCCGTCCTCGACGATGGCCGAACTCGCCGACGAGTGGTCGGCCCAGCACAAGCCGAACATCTACGGCATGGTGCCGACGGTCGTGGAGATGCAGTCCGAAGGCGGCGCCGCCGGCGCCCTGCACGGCGCCCTGCAGGGCGGCGCGTTGAGCACCACCTTCACCGCCTCCCAAGGCCTGCTGCTGATGATCCCCAACATGTACAAGATCGCCGGCGAGCTCACCTCGACGGTGCTCCACGTGGCCGCCCGTTCCCTGGCGGCGCAAGGGCTGAGCATCTACGGCGACCACCAGGACGTGATGGCCGTCCGGCAGACCGGGTTCGCGCTGCTGGCTTCGGCGAACGTTCAGGAGGCCCACGACCTGGCGGTGGTGTCGCAGCTCGCCACGCTGACGTCGCGGATCCCGTTCGTGCACTTCTTCGACGGCTTCCGCACCAGCCATGAGGTGAACTCCGTCGAACTGCTCAGCGACGACGACCTGCGCGCCCTGGTCCCGGAGGACCTCGTGCGGGCCCACCGGCGCCGTGCACTCTCCCCCGAGCACCCCTACATCCGGGGGACGGCGCAGAACCCCGACACCTACTTCCAGTCGCGCGAGAGCGTCAACCCGTACTACCAGCAGGTGCCCGGGCTGGTGCAGTCGGCGATGGACGCGTTCGCCGAGCGGGTCGGGCGGCAGTACTCCCTGGTGGAGTACCACGGTGACCCCGAGGCCGACCGGGTGCTCGTCATCATGGGGTCCGGCGCCCAGACCGTGCTGTCGAGTGTCGATCACCTGAACGCCGCCGGAGCGAAGGTGGGCGTCGTCAAGATCCGGCTCTACCGTCCGTTCCCGGTGGCCGAGGTCCTGGCGGCCATCCCCGAAAGCGCGCGCGTGGTGGCCGTCCTCGACCGGACGAAGGAGCCCGGCTCCGGCGGCGAACCGCTGTTCCTCGATGTCGCGGCCGCCCTGGGCGAGGCGAGCGCCGCGGGCGCCCGGGCCCACCTGCCGCTGCTGGTGGGCGGACGCTACGGCTTGTCGAGCAAGGAGTTCACCCCCGGCATGGTGGCGGGCATCTTCAACGAGTTGGCACTGCCCAGCCCCCGGCCACGGTTCACGATCGGCATCAACGACGACGTCACCATGACCTCACTCCCCTACGACCAGCATCTCGACATCGAGGACCCGCGCACCCTGCGCGCGGTGTTCTACGGGATGGGGTCGGACGGCACGGTGGGCGCCAACAAGAACACCATCAAGATCCTCGGCTCGATGGAGGACACCTACGCCCAGGGCTACTTCGTCTACGACTCGAAGAAGTCGGGTTCGCGGACGGTGTCGCACCTGCGCTTCGGACCGGAACCGATCGACGCCCCCTACCTGATCAGCAAGGCCGGCTTCATCGGGTGCCACAACTGGTCGATCCTGGAACGGGTCGACATCCTCGAGTTCGCCCGGCCCGGGACAGTGCTGCTGGTCAACAGCCCGCATGCCCCCGACGAGGTGTTCGCCCAACTGCCGGTGCCGATGCAGCGCCGGATCATCGACCTCCGGATCGAACTGTGGACGATCGACGCCAACGTGGTGGCCCGCAAGGCCGGCATGGGCCGGCGCACCAACACCGTGCTGCAGACCTGTTTCTTCGCGATCAGCAACGTGATGCCCCGCGACGCGGCCATCGAGCAGGTCAAGGCGACGATCCGCAAGACGTACGCCCGCAAGGGCGACGACGTGGTGCTGAAGAACGAGGCGGCCGTGGACGCGTCGGTGGCCTCGCTGCATCGGGTGGAGCTGCCCGCCGCCCCCCTCGGCGACCACGACATGATCCCTCCGGTTCCGCAGTGGGCCCCGGAATTCGTCCGCACGGTGACCGCGTCCATGCTGGCCGGCACCGGCGACCAGTTGCCGGTCAGCGCCCTGCCGGTGGACGGCACCTACCCCTCGGGCACCACGCAGTACGAGAAGCGGAACGTCTCCGACATCATCGCCCAGTGGGATCCCGAGGCCTGCATCCAGTGCGGCAACTGCGCGTTCGTCTGCCCGCACGCCGTGCTGCGCGCCAAGTACTACCCGGCCTCCGCCCTTGAGGGGGCCCCGGACGGCTTCGAGAGCGCTCCGCTGAACGCGGCCGGCTTCCCCGGCTCGCGCTACACGCTCCAGGTGTTCGCCGAGGACTGCACCGGGTGCGGGCTGTGCGTCGAGGCCTGCCCGGTCAAGCCGCTGGGTGCCGGCGGCATGCGCAAGGCGATCAACCTGGCCCCCGTCCTGGAACGCGGGAAACAGAAGCAGAACGTCACCTTCTTCGAGACGATCCCGATCAACCGGCGCTCCCGGGTCGACTTCGCCAACGTCCGTGGCACCCAGTTCCTGGAGCCGCTGTTCGAGTTCTCGGGTGCCTGCTCCGGCTGCGGCGAGACGCCGTACCTGAAGCTGTTGACCCAGCTCTTCGGCGGACGGGCCACGGTCGCCAACGCGACCGGCTGCTCCTCCATCTACGGCGGCAACCTGCCGACCACGCCCTGGTCGTCCAACAAGTACGGCCGTGGGCCGGCCTGGTCGAACTCGTTGTTCGAGGACAACGCCGAGTTCGGTCTCGGCCTGCGGCTGGCAGCCGACCTGCACACCGCAACCGCGCGGCGGCGCCTCGAAGCGTTGCGTCCCGAACTCGGGGACGCCACGGTGGACGCGATCCTGCAGGCCCCCCAGCAGTACGAGTCGGAGCTCTCCCAACAGCGGGCCCGGGTCGATGCGCTGAAAGCGCTGCTCGACACCATGACCGGACCGCTCGTGGAGGACCTGCGCTCGGTGGCCGATCACCTGCTACGGCGCTCGGTCTGGATCGTGGGTGGCGACGGCTGGGCCTACGACATCGGCTCGGCGGGCGTCGACCACGTCCTGGCGTCCGGACGCAACGTGAACATCCTGGTGCTCGACACCGAGGTGTACTCCAACACCGGTGGCCAGGCGTCCAAGTCGACCCCGCTCGGCGCGGTCGCCAAGTTCGCCAACGCCGGCAAGCAGGTCGGCAAGAAGGACTTGGCGTTGCAGGCTATTTCCTACGGCAACGTCTACGTCGCTCGTGTC
>JAOATP010000158.1 GCA_030158185.1 Propionicimonas sp. | reverse complement strand
TGGGGTGAGTAACGGGACTCGAACCCGCGACCACCTGGACCACAACCAGGTGCTCTACCAACTGAGCTATACCCACCACGCGCACCGA
The DNA here is from genome assembly GCA_030158185.1 of Propionicimonas sp. Taxonomy (GTDB): domain Bacteria; phylum Actinomycetota; class Actinomycetes; order Propionibacteriales; family Propionibacteriaceae; genus Propionicimonas. The sequence goes on along the minus strand of JAOATP010000158.1, from coordinate 13,434 downwards.
TGTGCCTTTAAGGCCCGATCAGCTTAGCGGCTCGGAGCCTTCGAGCAGAAATCAGCTCTCGGCCGAGGCGAGCTTCTCGCCGGTCAGCGACCCCTGGTGGCGGGCAGCGAGTTCGCGCAGGCTGTCGGTGTTCAGGCCTGGCGGCGGGACGAAGAGTGCTTCGCGGTAGTAGCGCAGCTCCTCGATCGATTCCCTGATGTCGGCCAGCGCCCGGTGGTTCCCGGACTTGGCGGGCGTGTTGTAGTAGGCCCGCGGGTACCAGCGGCGGGCGAGCTCCTTGAGGCTGGACACGTCGACATTGCGGTAGTGCACGTGGCCCTCGAGGGTCGGCATGTCACGGGCGAGGAAGGCCCGGTCGGTGCCGATCGTGTTGCCGGCCAGCGGTGCGCGGCGGGGTTCGGGGACGTGGGCGCGAATGTAGGCGAGCACCAGCTCCTCGGCCTCGGCCATCTCGATGCCCTCGGCGAGCAACGGGAAAAGGCCGGAGTTGTCATGCATCGTCCGCACGAACTCGCCCATCTGGGCCAGCGCTTCCGCCGGCGGCTTGATGACCACCTCGATCCCGTCGCCGAGGACGTTCAGTTCCGAATCGGTGACCAGGGCTGCGACTTCGATGAGGGCGTCGGTCTTCAGGTCGAGTCCGGTCATTTCGCAGTCGATCCAGACGAGGTGTTCATTCACGGGCGACACTTTACGGCGTACGGGGCCGTCATGCCTGACTTGGCTGACAAGGGGAGACCCCGATCGTCAGGCGGTGCCGGCCCAACCGGAGCTCACGCCGAGCGTCCGCTCCCTCAGGCCACGCACGTAACCGGCCTGCCCGACGTGCTGCGCGGCCTCCACCATGACCGAGGCAAGGCGGATCCCGATGGTCACCGGAGGGGTGTAGCGCTGGTCGATGACCCGGTCGACGTCGTCCTCGGTCAGGCTGTCCAGCACCGACTGCACCTGCAGCCACACCGCCGCTGCGTAGCCGCTCAGCATCCGGGCGTCGCGGGTGTTGAACATGCCCACCTCCGTCGGCGTCATGCGGAAGCCGTGGGCGGTCTTCACATAGGGCAGGCCGAACCTCTGGTACCAGCCGTCGGCCGTCCAGGCCTGTTCGATGTGACCGAGCGCCGCCAGGTGGTCGTCCTCGATGCGGGTGAGGTGCCAGACCAGCCAGCCGATCGAGTTCGCCTCGGGATCCGCGCGCCACAGCAGGTCCTCGCCGGTCAGGCCGTCCAGGACGGCAGGGATGAGGGCGTGGACGCGGCTGAGGGATTCACGGACGAGGTCGAGGGTCTGCATCCTCCCATCCTGCCGCGCGTCCGAAACGGCCACCAGTGGGGATACCATCACAAGCGCAACACCGGCCCCCGTAGCTCAGTGGATAGAGCAGCGGCCTTCTAATCCGACGGTCACAGGTTCGAGTCCTGTCGGGGGCGCTCAGCTCGTGTGTTGCGTCTCGACGGGCTTCGTCCAGCCCCCGCCGCTACTTGGGCAGCGACTGCCAGGTCACGGTGAACGTACGGGTGCCCAGGTCCGCCTTGGTCGCAGCGTTGCGGATCACCACGGTGAAGGTGGCCGTGTGACCCCAGGGAGTTGGTGGGGTGTACTTCCTGGTCGAGACCAGCAGCTCACGGCCACCGGGTATCACCACGGGGGACTTGCCCGCGACGGCGTAGGTCCAGTGGTAGGTCGGGGTCACCTTGGCCTGGTCGTGGTTGAGGTAGCTCACGGAAAGCTGCACGGGTTCGGAGCCGAGCAGCTGGTCACCCGAGAGCAGGTGCTTGCCGTTGGCCACGGCGTCGATGCCCAGGAATTGCGGCGTGATCGTGGCGGGGGCTGCGGCGACATGCGTTGTGACCGACCGGGTGACGCTCGTGCCGTACGTGTCGGCGAGCGCCGCGGTGACCACGGCAGTGCCGGGCTGGCCGAGAGTGACCTTGGCCCGGCAACTGCCGTCGCCCTGGACGCTGGCGTTCGTTGCGCTCCAGGCCAGTGCGGAACACGGCGGTGTGGCCAGCATTCCGGACGTCACAACGGCGTCGACGAGGAGGGTGCTCCCGGACGCACCGGAAGCGGGTCCGTTGAACTCCGAGCCGTCGAGCTGGAGCAGAGTCAGGGCCAGTGACAAGGCCGGCGCCTGCACTGTCACGGTGATGGTCTTCTCGACCGACGCACCGTCGGAGTCGGTCGCGGACACCGTCAGCACATGTTGGCCCAGCTTGGTGAAGGGGAGGGATTGGGGCCCGGTCCCCTGAACGGTCACGTTGTCGGTCTGGTCGGTCCAGCGGACGGGCAAGGCGCCATCCTCGGGGTCGACGGCCTTGGCGTCGACCTTCGGGGTCAGCAGTCCGCCCGCCTGGATCACCTGACCGTCAGCCGGCCACATCACCGTCAGCTCCGGGGACCCGTAGCCGCCGGAGTCGACCACGAAGTCCTGCTTCAGGTGGTACCTGATCCACGCACTGATCTTGAAGCCGAGGATGCCGAGGAACATCTCGACGAAGAGGCCGGCGTTGGCGGTGATCCGCCAGCGAGGGTTCTGCGACGGGCCGCCCGCAAGGGTGAGGCTGGCGTCGCCGCCCACCCCGATCCCCAGCACGCCGTAGGCGCTGATCCGTAGCTCGGCGCGGCCAAGCGCGGTCACTGTCAGGTCGGCCTTCGGGACGCCACTTGTCCCATTGGCCGACGTCTTGACCCCGCCATCATGGTCGAGGCCGTGGCCGAGGCTGAACTTCAGGCCGCCGTAGACCTCGGCATGCTCGTACCCGTGGTACTTCATGCCGACGTGGACCTGACCGGAGACGTCGGCTGTGACCAGGATGTCAACGATGACGACGACGATCACCGGCCCGATCGGGATCACGATCCCCGCCAGCGGGAAATCGGCGAGGAAGATGTTCTTCTTGGAGACGGGGCCGGTCTTTGAGGCCTCCACCGAGAGCGAGGCCGCCTCCCACGCCTTGCAGCCGATCTCCATCCAGGCGATGTCCGAGCCCCCGACACCGCCGTCAAGGCCACAACCCACGCCGAAGTCCAGGGTGCCGCTGAGATGCACGCCGCTCACCGGGGTGGTGTCGATCGACAGCTTGCCCGGGAGGCTCAGCTGGTCGAACGCCGGCACGGCGCCGGGCAGCGGCCTGCGGAGACCGGAGGCCTTGTGGGCCACGATCGTCACCCCGGGAGCGAGTTTCGGCGTACCGCGCAACTGGTCGGGGCCGAACGCCTGCTCGATCCAGAACTCGCCCTGGACGAGGGCGTCCTGCAGGGTCGCCTGGACAGCGGTGATGCGGTTGGCCTCGATGGCCGTCACCTTCACCAGCAGGCCGCTGGGGGTCTGCTTGGTGATCCCGGCGTTCAGCACTGCGCCCACGACGAGATCCGCAGGCAGTGTCGTGAACGTGATCGCGAACTCACACATCGGGTGGGTGTCGGCGTCGACGAGGCAGGCCTCGGAGTTGGTGATGGTGAGCGCGGTGATCCGCGCCGTCTCGGCGGCACCCATCACCCGGGTTTCCGGCTTCACGATCGGCTCGAGCCCCTTGCGCAGGTGGAGGCCGTACTCCGAGTTGGGGTCGAGATCGGTGGCCCAGGTGGCTGACTTGTCCTCGGGGCTTCCCTCCCAGGTCGTGACCATGGACGGTGTCGACGTGGGTGGCGGAGCGTTGGGGGGCTGCTGGCTGCAGGCGGTCAGGGCAACGCAGACGCCGACGACCAGTGCGGTGACACGCTGCGACAAGGTGGACATCACTGCCCTTCCCCGATGCTTCTCGAAGTACCTCCAATCCTCCGCTTCCGCTCCGCTGGCCGCAGCAGAACAGTCGAGTTCGACCGGTGTGATCGTCGTCACGGCACCAAGCGCGGTCCCGCTCACGACCGTCCGCCACCATGGTGGCTCGCTCACCCGGGCAGCGTTCCTCTGCCCGTCAGCGAGAACGCACGACTGGCTGCGAAGGCCCTTGCTGGCGAGCAGACCGACGGACTCCGAGCCATCGGGCGATCAGGTACGCCAGGACGACGAGCGCGAGGATCACGGCGGCCACGATCGTGGTGCCAGGCAGCGCGTCCACCTGCTCAGGACCAGCACGCCCACGATGGCCGCCCACAGGGTCGCCACCGCAATCTCGAACGGCTCCTGTGGTGACAGCCACCGCACGCGCCGGGCTGGGCATTAGTGCCTCTTGTCCACCCCCGCGGGCGGCGGGATCCTCAGGCCAGTGGGTGCTGGTCGTTGGGGAGGGGGACCGCGTGCCGCACGATTTCGATCCTGCCGGGCATCCGGCAGCGACAGCTGTGGAGTCTTGCGACGCCGTCGTCGTCGGCTCGGGCTTTGGTGGGTCGGTCTCGGCCTATCGCCTGGCACAGGCCGGTAGATCGACCATCGTCCTCGAGCGCGGCCAGGCGTATCCGCCGGGCAGCTTTGCCCGCAACCCGTACGAGATGAGCCGTGCCTTCTGGGAGCCGAAGGACGGGTTGTTCGGGCTCTTCGACATCCGGTCCTTCCGCAAGCTCGAAGCAATCATCTCCAGCGGGCTCGGCGGTGGGTCCCTGATCTATGCCAACGTGCTCCTTCGCAAGGACGAACGCTGGTTCGTCAAGGACTCGCCACTCCCTGGTGGCGGATACGAGCACTGGCCGATCAGCCGCGGCGACCTCGAGCAGCACTACACGGCCGTGGAAGCGATGCTGACACCGAGTCCGTCGCCGTACCCGGACCTACCCAAGGCGAAGGCGCTGCGGGAGGCTGCGCAGGCACTGGGCCTCGAGACCTTCCACCCACCCCTGGCGATCTCGTTCGCGCCACCGGGTGGCCAACCGGCGCCCAAGCAGGTCATCCCCGAACCGGAGTACGGCAACCTCCACGGCCTGACGCGGTTGACCTGCCGCCTGTGCGGCGAGTGCGACATCGGGTGCAACGAAGGTTCCAAGAACACCCTCGACCACACCTACCTCTCCGCGGCCAAGCATCTGGGCGCAGACCTGCGAACCCTGTGTGAGGTGACCGGGATCGCCCCCCTGGACGGTGGCGGGTTCGAGGTGGTGTACACCCAGTACGGCACTGACCCCGACCGCACCGGTACCCGGTCCCGGTCGCAGCACCGCGTCCGGTGCACGAACCTGTTCCTGGCCGCCGGCACCTTCGGCACAACGTCCCTGCTGCTGCGCAACCGGGTGAACCTTCCCGGCCTCGGACGGGCGCTCGGTTCCCGGTTCAGTGGCAACGGTGACCTGCTCACCTTCTGCATTGGGGCGAAGGCCGAGGGGCCGACCGGCGGGATGCGGCTGATCGACGGCAGCTACGGCCCGGTGATCACCACGGCGATGCGGGTTCCGGATGGCCTCGACGAGGGCGGGCGCCGGCGCGGCTATTACGTCCAGGAGGCCGGCTTCCCCGATTTCGCGAACTGGCTGATCGAGACCGCTGCCGTCACCTCGTCGATGCACCGTGCAGCAGCTGTGGCCCGCGACCTGCTGAAGTACCGGTTCGGGAGGCGCTACGAGTCGACCATCTCCGCAGAGATCGCCAAGCTCGTCGGGCAGGGGAAGCTTGGCAGCAGCGCACTGCCGCTGCTCGGCATGGGCCGGGACATCGCCGACGGGCGGATCGTGCTGCGCGATGGCGAGCTCGACGTGCAGTGGACCTCGGCGACGTCGATGCAGTACTTCACGGCGATGCGCGAGACCATGCGCGAGATCGCCGACGCCCTGCACGCCGAGTACCACGACAGCCCGCTGTGGTGGACCAAGCGGGTGGTGACCGTCCACCCCCTGGGAGGCACGCCCATGGGCCGGCACGTGCACGAGGGCGTGGTCGACGCCTACGGGGAGTCGTTCGGCCACCCCGGCCTGTTCGTGGTCGACGGCTCACAGATGCCCGGCCCGGTCGGCCCGAACCCGGCCTTCACCATCGCAGCCCTCGCGGATCGCGCGGTGGAGCACCTGCTCGACCGGCCGAAGTCGCCGCGTCCGTCGGAGGCCGTCGAGCCGGAAGCGGATGAGCCAGAGGCGACGGAGCCCGCCGGACGCAGCGTCCGGTTCACCGAACAGATGAAGGGCTACCTGGCACTCGGTGAGACCGACCCCTTGGCGGGCTGGCGGGAGGCGCGCCTGCTCGGGCACCGGTTCATGTTCGAGTTGACGATCGAGGTGCCCGACATGGACACCTTCGTCGATTCCGGCGACCATCCGGGCACGGCGGTCGGCTGGGTGCACTGTGACTTGCTGGGTGGCCGCCTTGCTGTGGAACGCGGCTGGTTCAACCTCTTCGTCGCGACGGCGGCAACCGACACAAGGGAGATGCGCTACCGCTTGTGGTTGCGTGACCTCGCGGGCGCACCCGTGACCCTGTACGGGTTCAAGGAGGTGCGCGATGACCCCGGCGTCGACCTGTGGAAGGACACCTCGACCCTGTACGTCACGCTCCTGCGCGGCCACGTGCAACCGGACGAGGACGGCGAGGTGATCGGCGCAGGACTGCTCCGGATCCTGCCCCAGGACTTCGCCCGGCAGCTGACCACCTTCCGTGCCGGCGGGAAGGGTCCGGTGGCGTCCATGGCCCGGTTCGGCGCGTTCTTCGGCAAGTCGCTGCGAGATGTCTACCTTGCCCCATCCGCGCCGAAGGGAGGGCCGCAATGACGGAGGCACTGCTGTCGCGCCCCACCCACTCCGACGAAACCCACTTCATCCGGGCTGACGACGGCCTGCCGCTCACCATGATCAGGGTCAGGGGCAGCCAGGAGCCGACGAAGGGCCCTGTCGTGCTGGTCCATGGTGCCGGGGTTCGGGCCGAGCTCTTCCGCCCGCCCGTCGAACGCACCGTCGTCGACGCCCTGATCGCAGACGGCTGGGATGTGTGGCTGCTCAACTGGCGGGCCTCCATCGACCTCGACCCCGTTCCGTGGACGCTGGACGATGCGGCCGCCTACGACCACCCCGCCGCTGTACGTCACGTCGTGGCCCGGACCGGCGCCCCCTCGATCAAGGCCATCGTCCACTGTCAGGGGTCGACGTCCTTCTGCATGAGCGCCGTCGCCGGCCTTGTGCCCGAGGTCGACGTGATCGTCAGCAACGCCGTGTCACTGCACCCCGTGATCCCGGCCTTCGCCCGGTTCAAGATCCAGGCACTCCGGCCGGCGATGCAGCAGCTCACGCCCTACCTCAACCCCGCCTGGGGCGACGGACCGACAACTGCCTTCTCACAGGTGGCGCGAGGTGTGGTGCTCGCCACCCACCGCGAATGCGCCAACCCGGTGTGCCGCATGGTCAGCTTCACCTACGGCTCAGGCCGGCCGGCTCTCTGGTCGCACGAGAACCTCAATGAGGAGACCCACGAATGGCTCCGCGGCGAGTTCGGCGTGGTACCGATGAGCTTCTTCGCCCAGATGGCGGCGTGCGTCCGCGCCGGACAGCTCGTGGCTGTGTCGAAACGGCCCGGACTCCTGCAGCGCTACGCGACCGCTGCCCCGCGGACGACGGCCCGCTTCGCCCTGTTCGCCGGCGCCCGGAACCGGTGCTTCCTGCCCGAGAGCCAGAGGCTGACCTACGAGTACCTCCGGCAGCACCGCCGTGGCGACACCCTCCACGTCCTGCCGACCTATGGCCATCTTGACGTCTTCCTGGGACGGCACGCCGCCGATGATGTGTTCCCGGCGATCCTCGGTGAACTCAACCGTCCAGCCACTGCGACAACGGCCGATGGGCGAGGCGCAGCGAACCGGGTCGGCCCCGACCAGGAGTGAGCGGCACCATGATTGCCAGCGCGGACAAGACCGCGGAGTTCCGGCGGTTACATGCATCGGGGTGCTTCGTGATGCCGAATCCCTGGGACGCGGGGAGCACCCGGGTGCTCGCAGGGATGGGGTTCAGGGCACTCGCGACGACGAGTTCCGGCTTCGCCTGGACGACGGGCCGGCCGGACAACACCGTCGGCCTCGACCAGACCCTTGCGCACCTCGGCCTCATTGCTGCAGCCGTCGACCTGCCGGTGAACGCCGACTTCCAGAACGGTTTCGCCGCCCGGCCCGAGCTGGTCGCAACGAACGTCGCGCTTGCGGTGCAGACCGGCGTCGCAGGGTTGTCGATCGAGGACTTCTCGGGAGATCCGTCCGAGCCGCTGTTCGACGTCGGCCTCGCGGTCGAACGGATCGCGGCCGCCCGTGCGGCCATCGACGGGAGTGGCACCGGGGTCGTGCTCACCGCCCGCTCGGAGGGCTTCGTCTGGGACCGTCCGGACATCGACGAGACGATCCGGCGGCTCAGCGCGTACGCCGGGGCGGGCGCGGACTGCCTCTATGCACCGTTCATCACGTCGCCGGACCATGTTGCGGCGATCGTGGCGGCCGTTGCCCCCAAGCCGGTGAACCTGCTCATCCACACACCGTTCACCACGGTCGCCGAGGCCGCAGCCCTCGGGGTACGCCGCATCAGCGTGGGTGGGTCGCTGGCGAAGACCGCCTGGCGCGGGTTCCTGGAGGCGGCACAGCAGATCGCGGAGCACGGGACCTTCACGCACTTCGCGGACCTGCCGAACCCGAACGAGCTGCTCGACCCGTCCTGAGTACCGGTTCGCCCAACGAGGTGACGACCGGCTTCCCGCGAGCTGGGAGGAACCTGCACCCAGAAGCTGCGCAGGAGGCCGGGCGCGGCCTTTCGGATCATCCAGGTGCAGACTTGTTCCACGTGAGCCCAGCGGCGTCCACTCGTGCCACGGCGTGCGAGAGGCCGGGGGAGTCGTCGATCACGAACGTGCCACCACGGTAGGGCGTCCCGGCATCGCCGGCCGGGTCGATCGACCACCAGGCGGCGTCGAGGTCGTGCACCTGGTCCGGTGCCACGGCGGACGCGAGCGCTGCTGCGGCCGACAACCCCAGCTCGGATTCCATCATCGAGCCCACCATCACGCCCAGCCCCGCCTCCCTCGCGAGATCCGCCAGTTCCAGGCCGGCGTGCAGCCCACCGCACTTCGCCAGCTTGATGTTGACGATGTCGCCACTGCCGGCGTCGATCGCCCGCCGCAGGTCATGGATCGTGAACACCGACTCGTCCAGCACGATCGGCACCGGGACGCGCCTGCGCAGCTCTGCGTGCCCGGCGAGATCCCACGCCGGCAGCGGCTGCTCGAGGAAGTCGAGCCGCACCCCTGCTGCCAGCCAGGCCTCGACCGCCGCTGTCGCCGTTGCCAGGTCCCAGGCCTGGTTCGCGTCGACCCGCACCGGCATCCTCGCCGTGCGGTGGATCTCGATCACCCGGCCCACGTCGGACGGATCGAGCCCGACCTTGATCTTCACCTGGTCGAACGTGGACGCAGCCGCACCCGCGGGATCCCAGGCTGCGCCCTGCGCCGCGACCGTCACATCAGTCCCGACGGGCTGGGCGCGGCCGCCGAGGAACCGTGCCAGCGGGACGCCGGCAGCGCGAGCCAGCAGGTCCTGCACGGCGATCTCGGTCGCTGCCCGCGCGCCGCCATTGGCCACCACGGCGCTGGCGAGGTCGCGATGCAGGTCCGCTGCCGGTGCCAGCAGCGGATCGCTCCCGGTCAGCAGTTCGGCCAGCGGCCCCAGCACGCACGCCTCGATGCTCGCCTGCGACTCCCCGGTGACCCGCCAGATCTGCGGCGCCTCCCCGAACCCCACGCGACCGTCGGCATCGGTCACGCGAACGACAACGCTGAAGACGTGCTCGGTGCGGCGCAGTGCTGTCACGAACGGGGTGTGCAGGGGCCGCGCCATGCGGGCGGTCGCCACCTCGACTATGCGTGCCATGCGTTCCAGTGCTCCCAGGTGACGGCGCTCAGCCGCGCAACGAGGGCGGCGCCATCGGCGTCCGGCAGGTTGGAGGTCGTGCAGATGGCGAGCACGTACGGCGGCGCGACCGGCGGACGTACCAGCGCGACGTCGTGCGCGACGCCCGGCACCCAGCCGCCCTTGCTCGCACTCCAGGTGCCTTCCGGGAGCCCGGCCGGAATCATCCGGCGGTGCGTCTGGCGGGAGAGCAGGTCGAGCGCCGTCCCGGTGGCGTCGGCGCCCAGCAGGGAGCCGTCGGTGATCCCGGTCATCAGTGCTGCGAGCCCGCCGGCGGTCACGGTGTTGGTCACGTCGGCGGCTTCTGCGACGTGATCGCCGATCATCCGGTTCACGTCGATCGACCGGCCAAGTCCGGCGCGGTCGAGGAACCCGCGGACGGCTGCAAGCCCGATCTCGTCCATGACGAGTGCTGCCGCCAGGTTGCCCGACACCGTGATCATCCGGTCGGCCAGCCACATGAGGTCGGCGAGGCTCCCGAGGAATTGCCAGGTCTCGTCATCCTGGTCGTCCTCCTGGCGCAGCCGGAACCGGCCACCGACGGCACTGGCGAAGCGATCGCGCACGGCGACGGCGCTGCCCGCGCGGACGTCCCCCGTCTCGAGCCGGTCCAGCAATGCTCCCAGCGCAGCCAGTTTGACGGTGCTCGCCGCGTAGTGGGGTTCGTCGGCCCCGACCGACGTGACCGGACCCTGCAGGGAGTTGAGTGCAATACCGACATGGCCGGACAGGCCGTCAAGGGCGCTTGCCCAGGCTCGCTCGAGTTGCTGGACATCCATGGGGCTCACGGTACTGCGTCTGTGAGCGACGCACCCGCCGGGCGTCACCCGTCGGTGGGCTCCGCGGTCTCGACCGGCTTGGGTGGCTCCGGGTCGGGCGTCCTTGCCGGCTCGGGCGCCGCTGCCGGCACCGGGGGCTCGGGTGGGGCGGACGGCGACGGGGCTGACTTCTTCGAGCCCTCCTCGTCGACCTTCTGCTCCGGCTCGGGCGTCACCGTCTCGGTCGGGGCAGGGCTCGGGCTGGTGGAAGCCGCCGGTTCGACGCTCGCGGTGGGCTCTGCGCTCGGGCTCGGATCAACCTGGGGCTCAGCGGTCGGCGTGCCCGGATCGACGACGACGGGAGCGTCGCCGAGGTCCCGCATCGACGCTCCGGCCAGGGTGACCGAGCCCAGGGCCAGAGCCTGTCCGAAGACAGTGGAGCCGTCGTCGAGCACGACCGACCCGCCGGCCATGATCCGGCCGGCGAAGGACGATCCGGCCCCGAGTCGCACGTTGTCCGAGACCACCCAGGTCACCTTGGCTGCCCGGGTGCCATTGGCCAGGCGCACCGTGGTGCCGGCCGCGGCGTGCAGGTCCGTGGCCTGGACAACGAACGTTGCGTCCGGGTCGCCGGCTGCGTCAAGGGTCAGCGTTCCGGACAGGGCGAGGGTGCCTCCGGTGCGATGCACGCCGGGCTTCAGGGTGGCGTCCTCGAGGGTCGCAGCGAGCTCGGCGTCCGGCGCCCGCCCGGACTCCGTCGCGAGATCCTTGACGAAGGCGTCCAACGCGCCCGTGGCGGCGTCGCCGGCGCTGATGGCGCCGCTGACCGACCCGGCGTCCAGTCCCTTCACCGAGCCTTTGGCGCCGACGTCCCCGCTGGCCGATGTGGAGCCCGTGCTGGTGACATCGCTGCCGGCAAGTACCGAGTAGGTGCCAGGGTCAGTGCTGCCCGCCTCGGGGGAGGGCTGCGTCGCGGCGGCGACGGTGAACTCATCGCTGGTGGCAGCCTCGAGACCGGGGCCGTCGGCCGTCAGCACGTACTCGCCGGGCTCGGCGTCGACCGACAGGTCCTCGAACGTCGCGATCCCCCGCGCATCCGTCTTCGCCGTCGCCAGCACCTCGGAGGTGCCGGTACTCGAGTCCGCCACCGTCTCGTCCATGACGAGGGCACCCACCGCACGCGACGGCGAGGCGGTCCCGTCGAGACCCTGTGTGGTGGTGACCGTGGACTCGTCGATCGTGATGGTGACGGGAACCCCTGACACCGTCGCGCTCGAACCCTTGTCGTCGAGGAGCTGGACGGAGACCGTCTTGTCCATCGCACCAGTGGTGTCGACGGTGGCCGGCTGCTGGACGAAGTCGAGACCGAACAGGCCACGCACCGAGACCTTGCCGCTCGGCAGGCTGGCCGAGGTCCAGGTCCGGTACACCGCGGTGACGACGTAGGTGTAGGTGCCCGAGGGTACCCAGGAGTCGGTGCAGGTCTTGCCCGTGAGGAGCGAGGTCGGTGAACTGCCGCACGCAGCGGACGTGGTGGTGCCCGAGGTCCGGGTGACGTAGTAGCCGGACGGCGTGACGGTGCCCACACCCGGCGTCCAGGAGACGGAGACGGAGAACCATGCCGAGCCGGGAACGGTCACGCCGACCGGCCGGGCGAGGGTTCCGCTCTTGAGCGTCATCGACGCAAGCACGTTGGTCCGCCATTGTGCTGCGGCCGACGAGGCGTTCACGATGCCGAAGACGAACAACGCGGGGAGCACGAGGACCGAAGCGACCCATCGCTTCAGCGCGCGGGCACGCCGAGCCGGGTCACGGCGGCTCACTGCGTTCCTGGGCATGTTCTGTGGCTGCGATCTGGTGGGGGACGGGCGGGAGGTCACGGCATCGGGCGGCGCGCGAACGCGACGACCATCCCCTGGCCGGGGATCGCCAGCTCCCAGAATACTTCGTCCCACGCTGCCAAACTACGTCCCACTACGGGCGACACCCGTTCGGGGACGTGCTCAGCCCAGCCGGCCGAAGCCGGTGACGTGCACGAGGAGCTCGCCGGCCTCGTCGCAGGCGTCGAGGTCGATGGTGGCCGTGATCGACCAGTCGTGGTTGCCAGAAGGATCGTCGATGATCTGGCGCACCTGCCAGCTGCGGCCCAGTTCCTCGATCATCAGCAGCGCCGGACCGCGAGCGTCCGCGCCGGCACCCAGCTCGTCGTGCTCGTCGTAGTAGTCACCCAGTGCGGCGTCCCAGTCGCGGAAGGCGGACGCCCGGTCCGGGTCGGCCATGTCGAGCTCCAGCAGCCCGTCCACGTCGTCGCGGGAGGCCAGCTCGACCCGTCGGAACATCGCGTTGCGCACCAGGACCCGGAACGCCCGTGGGTTGCCCGTCACCTGGCGCTGAGGGGGAGGGGCCTGGTCGAGCGGACGTGCACCGGAGAGCGTGGTCAGTTGCTCCCACTCGTCAAGGAGCGAGGAGTCCGTGAGCCGGGTGACCTCACCCAGCCACTCGATCAGGTCCTCCAGCTCTTCTGTCCGGACCGATTCGGGCACCGTCTGCCGAAGAGCCTTGAACGCGTCGGACAGGTAGCGCAGCAGCAGGCCCTCGCTCCGCTGCACCTTGTAGAAGGCGACGTACTCGCCGAAAGTCATCGCGCGGGAGAACATGTCGCGCACCACGGACTTCGGCGACACCGGGGTCTCCGCCAGCCAGGGGTGGGTGCCGAGGAACACCTCATAGGCGTGCCCGAGCAGCTCTGCCAGCGGTTGCGGCCAGGTGACCCCGTCCAGGACCTCGAGGCGTTCGGAGTACTCGACACCGTCGGCCTTGAGTTCCGCGACGGCCTCGCCGCGGGCCTTGAACTGTTGCTGCACAAGGACCGGACGGGGGTCCTCCAG
>JAOATP010000157.1:34538-47068 GCA_030158185.1 Propionicimonas sp. | reverse complement strand
TGCGCGCAGTGTCCACCGCCCGCTGATCCAGATCCGTCCACGTGAAATCGGTCATCTTCGGCCTTCCTCAAGGTGTTTCTGAAACGTTACAAGCGAACCCTACCGGCTCGTTGTACCCGCTGGACAGTTTTTCACACTGTGCGCGGACGCCCGCACACGTGCCATAAGTTGCCGACTACGAGATCTCGCAGAATGCCACGTCGGCGTATACCCACAGGGGTAGTCTGAACGCAACCTTGCGGACTGGAGTTCAACGATGAAACGACTGGTCATCCTCGGCGGCGGCACCGCCGGCACCATGGTCGCCAACAAGCTGCGAGCAGCCCTCGGCACGCACGAACTGCACATCACCGTCGTGGACCGCGACGATGCCCACCACTACCAGCCGGGCTACCTCTTCATGCCGTTCGGCATCTACAACACCTCCGACATCGTGCGCTCGCGGCACCGGTTCATCGACGACGGCGTCGAGCTGGTGCTCACCGAGATCGACCGGGTCGAGCCGGGATCCCGCACCGTGCACCTGGCGGACGGACGCCTTCTCCCCTACGACGTGCTCGTGATCGCCACCGGCGTCTCGCCCCGCCCGGACGCCACCCCGGGCATGCAGGGCAAGCTCTGGGGCGAGAAGGTCCACGAGTTCTACAGCCTTCCCGGCGCCCAGGCGCTGACCGAGGCGATGCGCCGCTTCCGTGGTGGACGACTCGTCGTGCACATCACCGAGATGCCGATCAAGTGCCCGGTGGCCCCGATGGAGTTCACGTTCCTCGCCGATGACTGGCTGCGCAAGCACCGCATCAGGGACCGAACCGACGTCACCTACGTCACCCCGCTGGACGGCGCCTTCACCAAGCCGGTCGCCTCCCGCGAACTCGCCACAGCGCTCGTCGACCGTCAGATCGCGCTCGAGACCGACTTCGCTGTCGAGCACATCGACAACGACACGTCGGAACTGGTCTCCTTCGATGGCCGACGCATCGGCTTCGACCTGCTGGTCACGGTTCCGCTGAACATGGGGGCCGACTACATCGCCCGCTCCGGCCTCGGCGACGAGTTGAACCTCGTGCCCTGCGACCAGCACACGATGCGCAGCCTCGCCCATCCCGAGATCCACGTTCTCGGCGACGCCGGAACCCTGCAGACCTCGAAGGCCGGCTCGGTCGCCCACTTCGCCGTGGACGTCTTCGTACACAACTTCCTCGATGACTTCAACGGCCGGCCGGCAACCCACGGGTTCGACGGCCACGCCAACTGCTTCATCGAGTCCGGCAACGGCAAGGGCATGCTGCTCGACTTCAACTACACCACAGAGCCGTTCACCGGGGACTTCCCACTCCCGGTCGTGGGGCCGTTCAAGCTGTTGAAGGAGACCCGCCTCAACCACATCGGCAAGCTGGCGTTCCGGTGGATCTACTGGAACATGCTGCTGCCCGGACGGCCGATCCCCATGATCCCGACTGCGATGAGCCTCGCAGGCAAGCGGGTGGAGAAGGACGTCACCGCGGCAGGCACCGGCATGCCGACCGCGGTTGCCCCGTCCAGCCCCGCACCGGCGCCACGAGTCACCTCGCGGCCGAAGGTCGACGCCACGGCGCTCGCGAAGCCGCGTCCCGAGCCTGCAGCGCGGCCCCCGCACACCCCGGTCCCCGCGGCTGCCGGCTACACCGACCGGCCCGGTGTCGATTCAGCGGCCGCCGAAGTCCTAGCCACCCCGATCATTCCGAAGTTCTGAGCCTGACAAGGAGAAACATGCCCACCACGATGATCGCCGGACGTCCGATCGACGTCAACGACGAAGGCTTCCTGAGTTCCTACGACCAGTGGGACGAGAAGCTCGGTGCAGAGCTGGCGAAGCTGATCGGCATCGACATGACCGAAGCCCACTGGGCCCCGATCCGGTTCCTGCGCTCGGACTACCCGGCGCGGGGCGAGACAGCAACCCTGCGCAGGGCGAGCACTGTCGGCGGGTTCGCCATCAAGGACCTGTTCGAGCTTTTCCCCGGCAAACCCGCCAAGAAGATGGCCTACATCGCCGGGCTGCCCAAGCCCAAGGGCTGCGTCTAGGCCGAGAGGAAGACTGACATGACCGACACACTAATCGTCCCGACCTTCGACGAACCCGCCACCGAAGCGGCCGGCCGCAAACTGGTGATCATCTGCTCCAAGGGCAACCTGGACATGGCCTACCCGGGGCTGATCCTCGGCGCCGCAGCACTCGGCGAGGGCATCGAGACCCATCTGTTCTTCACCTTCTGGGGCCTTGACATGATCACGACCTCCCGCATGGAGAACCTGAAGTTCACGATGCTCGGAAACACGGCGATGCACCTCACCCAGGCGCCGAAGATGCCGATTCCGGCCCTGATGGGCTCCATCCCCGGCATGACCGGCGTGGCGACGAAGATGATGCGCAAGCAGATCGCCGACCTCGAGATACCCACGGTCCCCGAGATGCTCGAGCAGATCACCCAGATGGGCGGCCACCTGTGGGCCTGCCGCATGTCGTTCGACATGATGAAGCTGAACGAGGCCGACCTCTATGAGGAGGTAGAGGCCGTGATCAGCGCCTCCGACTTCATGGAGATCTCCGAGGGCGCGCAGATCATCTTCATCTGACCCCACTCACGTCGAGGGCCAGCCTTTGCGTCGAGGGCTCCCACCCGGGGGCTGGCCCTCGACGTCAGGGCTGGCCCTCGGCGTTCGGGGGGGGGGCCGGGCGGCGTCACCGGGGGCGGACGAAGACCGCAGCGGTCCGGGCGGGGACGGTGATCCAGTCCCTCCCGACCTCGCTCTGGCGCACCTGGGGGTCGGCGCCGTCGGCCTGGACCGGGTGCAGCTCGTAGCCGGTCAGGTCGAGCGGCAGGGTCTGGCGGACGAGCCAGGGCGTGGAGTTGAAGACAGCCATCACACCCGACCAACGCTCGTCGACCGGGTTGAGGCGATCGTCGACCGCCATCACGATGACGCCGGGCAACTGGTGCCAGCTGTTGGCGACGGGGAAGGTGAGCTTGGCCTGCACCAGGTCTGCGCTCCCGAGGCGGAACAGCCGGGTGGACGCCCGGAGCCGCAGCAGGTCGAGCGCCTGGTCGTGGGCCGCACGGATGTCGGCAGGGGACGGCTTCAGTCGCGGGTCCGCCAGCAGGGGTGCCAGCACGTGCCACTTGTCACCGTTGTCGCGCTCGGGCGGCAGCCCGGAGGCGAACCCGTTGTCGGTCAGGGTGAAATCGAGGTAGTTGAACCAGTCGCCGGAGTCGTAGGAGTTCCGGTCGAGGCTCTTGCTGCGCAGCATGTCGGTGCCGGCGTGCCACATCACCGGGCTCTGGCCGAGGGTCGCGAGCGCGAGGCACACGGTGTTCAGCCGGACGCGGGCCGCCATCGGCGTTGCCGGGTGCAGCTTGAGCGTGAGCGCGTCGAAGAGGGTCTCGTTGTCGTGGGCGTCCACATAGCTGATCACTTCGTCCGGCGACTCCGCGTACCCGGCCGGGCGTCCGCCGAAGTCGAGCTCCGCCCCGCGGACGATCGTGTGCCGGCAGTTCGACCCGAAGCGGAAGCCGCGGAGGTTGCCTGCCAGCCCGAGCTGCACGAGGTCGGTGTACCAGGCGAGCCGCTCACCACGGGCACGTTCGTCGCCGTTCACGCCGCTGCCGTTGTCTGCCGTCAGCAGGCCGGTGCCGAAGCCCTGGCCGCGCGGGTCACCGTCCCACACCGATCCACCGCGGACGGCGTCGCGCAGGCGGTCGGAGAACGTGGCGACACCGGTTCCTCCGAGCTGGCCCTGGGTGGCCTGGACGAAGCGGGCGTTGTCGGCGACCTCCCCGAAGTTCCAGCCCTCGCCGTACATCGTGACGGCCCGGCCGTTGACGCCGTCCGCCTCGAGGGTGAGCGCGTCGAGGGCGGCCCTGACGGCCAGCATGTTCGCGCGGCTGTGGTGTCCCATGAGGTCGAAGCGGAACCCGTCCACCCGGTAGTTGCGGGCCCAGTGGACGCAGGCGTCCACCATCAGCTTCTGCGCCATCAGGTGCTCGGTGGCGACGTCCGGGCAGCAGCTGGAGGTCTCGACGACCCCGGTCTCGGACAGCCGGTGGTAGTACCCCGGCACGGTGCGGTCGAGAACCGACTTGCTGTCCTGGCCGGCGCTGGCGGTGTGGTTGAACACCTGGTCGACGACCACGCGTAGCCCAATGCCGTGGAAGGCGCCGACCATGGCGCGGCACTCGGCCACGCGTCCGGCACCCTCGGCGGAGGCGAGGGTCGAGGAGTACGAGCCCTCCGGGGTGAAGTAGTGCCAGGGGTCGTAGCCCCAGTTGAAGCCACTGCGGCCGCCGAGGGCGCGGACCCGCCGCTGCTGTTCTGGACTGTCCGGCGGCAGGCCCTTCAGCTGCTCCTTGGCCGCCTGGAGCTGCTGCCCGGGATGCTCCTCGACCGTCGCGTTGTCGAACAGCGGCAGCAGCTGGACGGTGTTCAGCCCCGCCTCGGCCAGCCGGCGCAGGTGGGCCATCCCCGCGCTGTCGACGGTGGGCGCAAGGAAGCTCCCGCGCAGCTCCTCCGGAACGGTGCGGTCGGAGATCGAGAAGTCGCGGAGGTGCAGTTCGTAGATCACCTGGTCGACGGGATTCGCCAGCTCGGGCGACGGCGACTTGAGCCACTGCGCAGGCGCGAGGGAGGGGTCGTCGAAGTCGACCAGCACCGAATGGGTCGAGTTGACCGTGAGCGCTGTGGAGTAGGGATCTGTCACCTCGTTGACCACGACGCGACGGCTCTGCGGGGCAAAGACGGTCACCGCGTACCGGTACCTCGCGCCGCACCACCCCGAGTCGCCGGTGATGGCCCAGGTGCCGTCGGCGGCGGGGATCATCCGGTGCCGCTCCGGGTCGTGGTGCAGGTCGACCCCCGCAGGCCAGAACAGCAGGGCGACGTCGCGCGCCGTGGGGGCCCACAGTCGCAGGGACGGGGTGCCGCCGTGCCAGGTCGCGCCCAGGTCCGCGTCCTGCGCCGCGGCATAGAGCGCGTCGATCACGCCCGGCAGCTGCAGCTGACCAGCCGTGGCCAGGCGTCCGGACGGGAGGTGCACACTGACGGCCACCTGGCACCGCAGGGCTTCGGGTGCGCGGGCGGCGATGTCGGCCGGCAGGCGGAGCGCCAGGTAGTTCCGCAAGTGCGGGAAGCGGGCGGCCACTTCGGCGGGTATCCCTGCCGGGTCGAAGCGCAGGGACGACGCCACCCACGGCACCGGCTCGCTGGCTGCGGGATCGATGTGGTCGTCGGCCGACCAGTGCAGTCTCCAGTCGAGACTGGCCGGGTTCTCGCCGGGTGGCAGGTCGGCGGGCGGCCAGGCGATCAGGTCGGGGCGCAGCCAGTGCCCCTGGGCCTGGTCGAGACCCCGGGCTTCAGCGGCCGGACGGAACACGGACTCGATTCTGCCATCCCTGCCCGCCTGGAGTGATAACGCTCTCAGCGCGATCCCCGGATTTCGGGACAAATGTGCACGCCGATGCCTCGAAACGCGCGCGAGGTGCCGTTCAAGGAGATCCAGCGGCAGATTCATCCCAAGGGCTGTGAGACCGCGCCCGCCTTGGCTACCTGCTCAGGCTGGCGTAGCGTCCTCCGGAGCTCAGGAGGTCATCGTGGCTGCCCCGCTCGACCACCCGTCCGCCCTCCAGGACGACGATCTGGTCGGCGTTGCGGACGGTGCTCAGCCGGTGCGCGATGGTCAGGGTGGTGCGTCCGGCCATCAGGTTGTCCAGCGCGGCCTGCAGCTCGCGCTCGGTATCGGTGTCCAGTGAGGACGTGGCCTCGTCCAGCACGAGGATCGGCGGGTTCACCAGCAGGGTGCGGGCAACGGCCAGGCGCTGCCGTTCGCCGCCGCTGAAGCGGTGGCCACGGGCACCGACAACGGTCTCGAGCCCGGCGGGCAGCGCAGCGATCACGTGGTCGACCTGCGCGGCTGCGAGCGCCGACCATAGCTCCTCGTCCGTCGCCGACACAGCGGCCTGCCGCAGGTTGTCGGCGATCGTCGCGTGGGCGAGGTAGGTCTCCTGGGTCACCATTCCCACGATCCTGCTGCGGTCGGACGCCGCCAGCTCACGCACGTCGACGCCGTCGATCAGCACCCGTCCGGCGGTGGGATCGGCCAGCCGCACCAGCAGGGCGGCCAGGGTCGACTTGCCCGAACCGGTCTCCCCCACGACGGCGACGGACTGGCCTGCGCCGATGGTGAGGTCGATGTCGCTCAGGGTGTCCTCCTCGCCGTCGGGGAAGCGGTAGCTCACGTGCTCGAAGCGCACCTCGCCGCGCACGTCCGATGCCTTGACCGGCACCGGGTGGGCGGGCTCGACGACCTCGACGGGCAGGTCGAGGTAGCCGAAGATCCGGCTGAGCAGGGCCATCGATGCGACCCACTGGGCACCGATATTCAGCAGGCCCATGATCGGCCGGAAGATCGAGCCCTGCAGGCTGGCGAAGGCGATCAGGGTGCCGATCGAGATGCCACCCGAGATCGCGGGGAAGCCCGCGACCAGGTACAGGATGGCGGGGATCGCAGCGAAGACGATGCCCATGGTCGCCATCCGCCAGCGTCCGGCCAGCTGGGAGCGCACCTCGAGGTCGATCAGCCGGGCGGACGTGTCGGTGAACCGCGCCCGTCCGGCCGGGCCACTGCCGAGGGTCTTCGTGAGCAGCGCACCGTTGATGCTGAGCGTCTCCTCCACCTGGGAGTGCAGGTCTGAGAGGGCCTTCTGCTTGGTCATCGTGAGGTCGCGCCGCACAAGGGCGACGCGGCGGGTGAGCAGGATGGCCGGCGGCAGGACGAGCAGCGACAGCAGGGAGAGCCGCCAGTTGAGGGCAACCATCGCAACGGCCGTCGCCACGGCTGTGGTCAGGTTGGAGGCGATCGAGGTGGCCGTTGTCGTGATGACCGACTGCAGGCCTGCCACGTCCTGCATCAGCCGGGACTGGATGTCGCCACCGCGGGTGCGCTTGAAGAACGCGATCGACTGGGCCTGGAGGTGCGCGAAGACGCTCGTGCGCAGGACGTGCATCACCCGCTGGCCCATTGAGGTCGCCAGCCAGGTCTGCCACACCCCGAGGACGCCGGTGACGGCGGCGACCACGACCATGCCGCCGACCAGCCAGGCAAGGAGCCTCGTGTCGCCGGTGGGCAGCGCGACGTCGATGATCTCGCGCAGCAGGAAGGGCTGGGCGAGCCCGACGACCGATGCGACGACGATGATCGCCGTCACTGCCGACAGCTCGGGCGCGTGCCCGCGGAACAGCCCGGCAACACGCCGCAGGCTCACCGGCGACTCGGCGAGCTGCGCCTTGTCCGCCGGGTTGATGCGCGCCGGTCCACGCGCTTCCATGGGGTGGATGTCTGCCATCTGCGTCTCCGATATACTGAGGTAACCACAGCATATAAGGCGGGTTCGCATGGAGATATTCCCCGAGGCCCTCGCGGAGAGCTGGATGCGGGTCGCGCGGCGGATCCGGCGGGAGACCGGCCTGCGCACGGCACCGCTCGGGATCAACCCCCACCAGGCCCGAGCCCTCCGGGTAATCGGGGACGCCGGCCCGGTGCGACCTTCAGAGGTGGCCGATCGGCTCGGCATCATGGCGCGCTCTGCGACCGACTCCGTGTCCGGCCTCGTGACTGCCGGCTTCGTGGACCGGCACACCGATCCGGCGGACGGGCGCGCGCACCTGCTGGTGCTCTCCGCCTCCGGGAGGGCCGCCCTCGCAGAGGCCGACCGGATCCGGGCCGAGGTCGCCCGCGACATCTTCGGACGCCTGCCCGAGGCTGACCGGGTGGCCCTCGCCGGGGTGCTCGGACGGCTCGACGGCCCCGCGTCCCTCTAGACTTCACGGCTTGAGGAGGTGAGTCCGCTGGACCGGTTCGGAGCAGATGTGATCCTCGCGATCGTCGTCGCGGTGTGGTTCGTTGCGTCCGGGATCGTGAAGCTGGCTGCGAGGCCCGCGGCCGGACGTCGGGCGGTGCGTGCAGAGCCCGCCTGGCAACAGGTGGCGCGACGCGTCCGTGGCGTGCTGGAGATCCTCGGCGGGCTCGCAGCGGCTGCCGGTGGCGCGATCAGCCTCCTCGGCCTGCGCCTGCCGTTCACGTTCCCCGGCGTCCCGCTCGCCTTCGTCCTCAGCGGTCTTGCCGCCTGGACGGTGGTCGACCACGTGCGGACGCCGGTCCGGGCCGTCCGCATCGCCGTTGCCGTGCTGGGCTTCGCGCTCGCCGTGTTCTTCGCGGGATTCAGGGACTGATGGACCGCACCGAGGTCCTGCTGGCCCGGCTGGCCACCCAGCGCCTCAGCGGCCCGCCGGCCGCCAACCCGACCAGGGCCGTGAGCGAGTTGCTCTGCGTGCAGTCCCAGGACGCCCCGATCGCCCGGGCCATGATCGCCCAACGCTGCGAGCCGGGCACGGAGGCCGGCGTCCTCGCTGCGATCGCTGCCGGCGAGATCGTGCGCACCCATGTCCTGCGTCCCACCTGGCACTACGTCGCTGCAGCCGACCTGCGCTGGCTGCTGCAGCTGACCTCACCGAAGGTCGAGTCGGGCATGGGTTCCCGGCACCGGCAGCTGGGTCTCGTTGAGCCCCGGGTGACGGCGGCGCTCGAGGTGGTCGCGACGCGGCTGGAGGGCCGGCAGTTCGCGAACCGCGCCGTGCTCGGCGCGACGCTCGCCGACGCCGGGCTGCTGGCGCCGGAGGATCCGCTGTTCGGGCAGCAGGTGGGCCACGTGCTACTGCTCGCAGAGCTGCGCGGACTCATCTGTTCCGCACCGCTCGACCTGGCGGAGCACCATTACGCACTTGTCGAGGAGGTGGTTCCGGCAGCCCCGCAGCGCAGCCGCGAGGAGGCGGTCACCGAACTGGTCTCGCGGTTCGTCGCCGGCCACGGACCGGTCGCGCTGTCGGACCTGATGCGCTGGGCGAAGGTCACCCTCGGCGAGGCGCGCGCGGCCGTTGCTGGTCTCGGCAACAGCGTCGAACGCGTCGTGGTGGACGGTGAGGAGCTGTGGCACTCCCCCGCATCGGTGCTGCCCACGACCCGCCCGCGGGACGCGTGGCTGGTGTCCACGTTCGACGAGGTATTGCTGAGCTACCGCAAGGTGCCGTGGCCGCGCTCGGCCGGTCATCCGCTCGGCGACGACCCCACCTGGTTCTCCGAGTCCGGCGGCGGCGTTGTGATCCTCGGCCTCGAGGACGTCGGAGCCTGGAAGCGGGTGCGCGATCGCGGCGAGGCCAGGATCCGGCTGTCCGTCGACGAGACGCTGCCCCGTGCGGCGCGGGACGCGATCGACGCAGCGGTCGACCGGCTGCTGTCCGCCATCGTGTGATTTGTCGCCGACCTGTCCGCCCGGACGCTTAGGCTGGTAGCGACCCAGACCCCCAAGGGAGCCGCATGAACACTGACCGTCCGGTGGACGGCACAGGTGAGGATGCGCCCCAGCCGACGAGTGCCGTGACCACAGAGCCGACGCAGGTCTTTTCGCAGCTCGAACCGACGCAGGTCATCCCGCAGCTCGAACCGACGCAGGTCATCCCCACCGCAGCCCCTCCCCAGGGCTTCGCCACCGGGGAGTCGTGGGCTTCCGGCCCGGCGCCCTGGGCGCCGCCGCACGGTGACCCGATCGCCGCGGCACCACAGCCGTTCCCACCGTTCATTCCCGGTGGGCAGGTCCATCCGCAGCCGGGGCACTCCCAGCCCGCACCGTACTGGCAGCAGCCGGGCGCGCAGTACTGGCAGCAGCCGGGCGGGCACGCGGGAGCACAGGGCTTCGTCGGGAACGCCGGCGGCTCCGGCTGGCAGCCGCCGGGCGGGCCTCCGGGCCACTGGACGGCTGTGCCACCGCAACCCCTCGCCGGATACCCAGGGCCGGCGCGACCACCCCGGGGCGGTCGCGGTTGGGTCGTCGCCCTTGTCACGGTGGGGGCCGTCCTGGTCGTGAGCCTGGTAGCAGCCCTCGCCATCCCGTTGCTCACCCAGCTGCCGAACCTTCACGGCGGGTCGGCGACCCCGTCCGCCACCGGTGCGCCGACCGCGAAGCCGTCCAGCTCGTCGAGCCCGACGTCGAAGCCGACGTCGAAGCCGACGGCAACGATGCCGTCGAACCCGACGGACGTGCTGAAGAAGAACCCGATCTACGCGCTCAAGGTGACGGCGAAGTGCCCCCACCAGTCCATGCCGGGCAGCCAGGCAGCGTTCCGCAAGCAGGTCGAGAAGCTCGTCGACTGCGAGAATGCTGCCTGGAAGAAGGCGCTCGCTCCGACGGCCGTCGAGTTCAGCAAGCCGAAGGTGAAGTTCTACAGCTCCTCGGCCAAGTCACCTTGCGGAAAGCTCGGCACGACCTTCCCCGCCAGCTACTGCACGGGCGACTCCACCCTCTACTTCTCCCTGCAGTCCTATGTGCAGGGCCGGTACTTCCGGCTGTCGGTTGCCCAGTTCGTGATGCACGAGTACGCCCACCACGTGCAGAACCTCGCAGAGATCTTCGAGTCCAGCGGCGTCATGGACGAGACGTTTGCCGTGACGACGCGCCGCATCGAGCTTCAGGCGCACTGCATGGCCCACTACGCGCTCAAGGTGTCGGGCCTCGGCTACGACGCCACCGACAATCGGGAGATCGAGTACCAGTGGGGCTACACCAACGACCCGTCCGGCCACGGCAGCTCCAAGGCCGAGTCCTTCTGGGGACGGCGCGGCCTGGGTGCGAAGACGATCGCGGCCTGCAACACCTGGACGGTGAAGGCCAGCCGGGTCAAGTGATCGTCAGGCCGAGGGCTCCTCGCGCCCGGCCGGCGCGCTGGCGACGGTTTCGCGTTCGGGTGTCTCACTCGCGGTACTCACCGGGCCGTGGCTGGAGCCACCGTGCGCACGGGTACCCCGGCTCCCACGGGAACGCTCCCCCTGCGTCCCACGTGAGCTGGTAAGCCGGCACCGACACCTCACGCGGACGTTGGTAGTGGCGGTTCGCCGCGTACAGCGCTGAACCCGGGTCCGGGAACTCCTCCACGAGGAAGCGGGTATCCGAGCCCGGCGGCAGGATCACCTCCCCCGGTGTCAGGTCGAGCCCTGTCCGTACGCGTTCGAAGAACCAGTTCAGGGTTCCACCGGCGGACTCGTTGCCCAGACCGAAGACGATGAGTTCGGGATGCCCCAGCCCGAAGAGGCCAACGGTGTAGGCGAAAGGCGGCCTCGGTTTCTTGCACGAGACGGCCTGGATGAAGCATCCGTAGCGGCGGATCAGGTCCGCGACCCGGCGGTCCTCCTGATCGTTCCAGGCGATGAGCTGAGCATGTGTCTGTCGTTTCATCGAACGGATGCTAGGCGGCTGGTCTGACACTCCCCCGAGCACGAGTGATCGTGACCACCGCCCGCCCGTGGCCGCCGGATACAACCCGTACTGCTCAGGCGCGAGTCCTCAGCTGGAGAAGCGGAACTCCACCACGTCGCCGTCAACCATCACGTACTCCTTGCCCTCCATGCGGGCCTTGCCTGCCGCGCGCGCGGCGGCGATCGAGCCGAGGCCAACGAGGTCGTGGTAGCTGATGACTTCTGCCTTGATGAAGCCCTTCTGGAAGTCGGTGTGGATCACACCGGCCGCCTCGGGTGCAGTGGCGCCCTTCCGGATCGTCCAGGCCCGTGACTCCTTCGGCCCGGCGGTGAGGTAGCTCTGCAGCCCGAGCGTCTCGTAGCCCACGCGGGCGAGGGTGTCGAGGCCGGGCTCGGAGATGCCCATCTCGACGAGGAACTCGCGGGCTTCTTCTGCCTCCATCTCGACCAGCTCCGACTCGATCTTGGCGTCGAGGAAGATCGCCTCCGCCGGGGCGACCAGCTCGCGCATCCTGCCGACCAGCTCGGTGTCGGTGAGCTCGTCGGAGTCGCAGTTGAACACATAGAGGTAGGGCTTGGCCGTGAGCAGGAACAGCTCCCGCAGCGGCTCGAGGTCGAGCTTCGCCGCGTGGACGCCCATGCCTCCGTCGAGCACGGTCTGCGCGTGCTGCACCGCTTCGAGGACCGGGATCCGGTCCTTGTGCAGCCGGACCTCCTTCTCCAGCCGGGGCAGCGCCTTCTCGATGGTCTGCAGGTCGGCGAGGATCAGCTCGGTCCGGATGGTCTCGATGTCGTTGCCCGGGTTGACCGCCCCGTCCACATGGGTGACGTCGGGATCGCGGAACACGCGGGTCACCTGGCAGATCGCGTCCGCCTCGCGGATGTTGGCGAGGAAGGCATTGCCCATCCCCTCGCCCTGGGACGCGCCCTTCACGATGCCGGCGATGTCGACGAAGCTCACCGTCGCAGGCACCAGCCGCTCGGAGTTGAACAGCTTGCCCAGCACCGGCAACCGCTCATCCGGGACGCCGACCACGCCAACGTTCGGCTCGATCGTCGCGAACGGGTAGTTCGCTGCGAGCACGTTGTTGCGTGTGAGGGCGTTGAAGAGGGTGGACTTGCCAGCATTGGGCAGTCCGACGATGCCGATAGTGAGAGCCACGTCGGCCTACCCTACCGATCCCCTGCCATCCGG
>JAOATP010000157.1:0-34438 GCA_030158185.1 Propionicimonas sp. | reverse complement strand
GGTCGCCCCCGTCCGTTGTGAATCGGCCCACCGACTTCGGTGGACCCACTCACACTTATCCACAGGGGACGGAGAGGGTGATCGCTTCCGGGTGGACGTGCCGATAGTGGCAGGCATGATCCCCCGCACGAAAGTCCCTTCCGCACTTCTCCGCCGCGCAGAGAACCAGGCGTGGGTGCTCTCCCGTGAGCAGGTTCTCGCCGGAGGCCTCAGCGATCGTGTGATCACGCGCCTTATCCGCACCGACTGGCTCCAGCTCGCACCCGGCGTGTACTCGCTGCGCCCCGAGCCCAGCTGGCTTGGCTTGGGTTGGGCCGGTGTGCTCCTCGCCGGTCCGGGCTCTTGCCTCGGCCTCGCTGCGGCGGCATACCTGCACCGCCTCATGCCCGCACCGGACAGGTTCGCGATCTGGTCACCCGATCGGCAGGTTCGCAGCCGCGAGCCGTGGGTCTTCTCGCGTCACCGCAGGGACGCCGTGGGCCACCCGCCGCGGACGACCCTCGTCCGCACGGTGCTCGACCTTGCCGCGACCCAGCGGACGGACGCGCTCGTCAACCTGCTCGCTGCAGCCGTCGGACGGGGGGCGCCTGCGGCCATGATCAGGGAGGCGCTCGCAGAGCTCCCACGTCACCCGCGCCGCCAGCTGCTCACCGAACTGCTCGCCGACGTCGGGGACGGCGTGCGATCGCCGCTGGAACGGCACTACCTCCATCGCGTGGAGGGCGCCCACGGGCTACCGGTGGCGCTTCGCCAGGAAAGCCCGGTCGGGGCCTTCGCCACCGACGCCTGGTATGCGGAGTTCGGCACCGTGGTCGAACTGGACGGACGAACCTGGCACGAGGGCGCGGCCCGGTTCCGCGACCAGACCAGGGACAACCGTCACACCGAGGCCGGCCTTGACACCCTTCGGTACGGCTGGTCGGACACGCTGGACCGTCCCTGCACGATGGCGCGACGCATCGCGTCGGTCCTTTCCCGCAACGGCTGGCGCGGCAGACCTCATGACTGCCCGCGCTGTGCCGGACGCCGCTGGGTGTGACTTGGCCCACCGAGTTTGGTGGACCAACTCACAATCACGCCGCCGAAAGCGAGAAGGTGGTTGGGTGACCGTGACTCTCGTGATCTTCGACCTTGGTGGAGTGCTCATCCGGTGGGCTCCCGAGCGCGCCTTCGAGCAGGTGATGCCCGCCGACGCGGTGCGCCCGTTCATGGAGCACGTCGGCTTCGACGAGTGGAACCGGCGCAACGACGGCCTCGCAAGCATCGCCGACTCCGAGGCGGAGCTGGCCAGGCGCTTCCCCGATCACGCCGACAGCATCCGCGCCTACCGGCAGCACTTCCCGCACACGATCACGCAGATGGTGCCCGGGACCGGCGCCGTCCTCGCCGAGCTCGGCCAGTCCGGCGTCACGACCATCGCGCTCACCAACTGGGCGGCCGACATGTTCGCGATCGCCCGGGAGCGCTTCGGCATCCTCGTAAGGTTCAGCGACATCGTCGTCTCCGGCGAGGAGGGCCTGGTCAAGCCCGACCCGGCGATCTATGACCTGGCGTGCCGGCGGGCGGGGGTCGAGCCAGGGAAGGCGATCTTCATCGACGACTCACCGGGCAACGCAGAGGCCGCTACCGCCGCAGGCCTGACCGGCCTCACCTTCACCTCGGCGGAACGGCTGCGGGCCGATCTGGTCGAGCTGGGCGTCCTCGGTGCACCAACCCCGGTCACCGAGCCGATCTTCCACTGGACGCCGCGCGCCGAGTGGGAAGCCGCCCTCGCCAGCGGCAACTACCCGTGGTCGGGCCGGGGCATGGAGTACCTGGCAGAGGGCTTCGTGCACTTCTCGTTCGCTCACCAGTTGGCGGCGACCCGCGGCCGCTTCTATGCCGACCTCGCGCCGGAGGACCTGGTGTTGCTACGGCTCGATCCAGAGCCCGACCTGCCGATCGTCGTCGAGGACGGTTTCCCGCACCTGTTCGCGGAACTGCCGGTCGGCCGGGTTCAGGCGTCCGCTCCGGAGTAGAACGCCGTCAGCGCCTGGGCCAGCCACAGCGGGTCCTGCACGCCGCACAGCTCCCGCGCCGAGTGCATGCTCAGCAGCGGGACGCCGACGTCGACGCTCTCGATGCCCAACCGCGTGGCGTTCAGCGGCCCGATGGTCGAGCCGCAGGGCACGGCGTTGTTCGAGACGAACGGCTGCGTCGGCACGCCCGCGGCCCGACAGACCCGCAGCCACCGCGCCGTCGACGGCCCCTCCGTCGTGTAGCGCTGGTTGGCGTTGATCTTCAGCAGCGGGCCGGCGTTCACACCAGGACGGTGGTCCGGGTCGTGCAGGTGCGGGTAGTTGGGGTGGATCGCGTGGCCGGCATCGGCGGAGATCACGAACGAGGCAGACAGCGCGCGTTCGAAGTCCTCCCCGCCCCAGCCGAGGCCCGCGGCGATCCGGCGCAGCACGCTCTCGAGGAAGGGACCGGACGCCCCCGTCCGGGTGGAGCTGCCGATCTCCTCATGGTCGAAGCAGGCCAGCACGTCGATGCGGTCGCTCGCCCCGGCCGTGACGAGCGCGACCACCCCGGCGTGGACGCTGGAGAGGTTGTCCAGCCGCGCGGAGGCGAGGAACTCACCGGTCACCCCGATCACGGCGGGCTTCTCGGTCACGGCAGCGAACAGGTCGTGGCCGTCGATCTCGTCGCGGTGCAGGTCGAGGCTGCCGGCGACGGCGGACAGCACGTCGACGGAAGCCGTGCCGAAGACCGGCTTGAGGTGCACCTGACGGTCGAGGTGCAGGCTGTCGTTGACGCTGCGGTCGAGGTGCGGGGCGACTTGCGGGATCCGCAGCCAGGCCGGCGTCGAGACCAGGTGCACCTCGCCCGAGCGGGTGACCACCCGGCCGGCGAGACCGAACTCGCGATCGAGCCAGGAGTTCAGCAGCGGCCCGCCATAGACCTCCATGCCGGCCTGCGACCACCCGAAGGCGTAGGCGGACGGTTCGGGCTTGAGCTTGAAGCCGGGCGAGTCGGTGTGGGCACCGACGATCCGGAAGCCGGTCGGTCCGGCGACATCCTCGGGCACGCGCCACCCGATCACTGCGCCGTCGCGACGCACGAAGTGGCGCCCGCCGGGCTCCCAGGCCTCGCCCTCCGCCCGTTCGGTGAAGCCTGCTTCCACCAGGCGGCGCGCCACCTCGGCCGCGGCGTGGTAGCTGGACGGGGACGCGGAGACGAAGGCAGCCAGGTCATCGATGTGGGAATTGGCAGGCATGCCGTCCAGTATGGAACCCAATCCGCCCAATCCCTGCGTCGGTGACGCAAAGTGTCAGTGCCGGCAGGCAGGATCACACCATGCAGAACATCGGCTGGTTGCTCCTGGCCCTCGTCATCGGTACCGCGGTGGGCGCGGCGGCCTCCTGGCTGTTGTGGCGCTCGCGTACCGGTGAGTCCGGCGCCCACGACCAGGCCACCCTCGAACGTGCCCGTACCGAGGCAGCGCAGGCCCAGACCCAGGCAGCAGAGGGACGCGCAGAGGCAGCGCAGGCACGCTCGGAGCTCTCCCGGCTGGTCGCCGACGTCGCCCAGGCACGCGAGGACGCTGCACTTGCCCGCGCGGAAGCGGCGGACGCGGGAGCGGCGCTCTCCCACGCCCGCGCCAAGGCTGACGGCGCGGTCGCAGAGCGCGACGCTGCCGTCGCCAGGGCGAGGGAGCTCGCAGAGGACCGCGAGTCGATCATCAACCAGTTCAAGGTGTTGTCCGCGGAGACCGCGGCGCACCAGGCCAAGCAGGGCGAGGCCGTCGCCGAGCAGCGCCTCAAGGCAACAGAGCAGTTGATGGTGCCCGTGAAGGAGAGCCTCGAGCGCTTCAACAACCGGCTCACGGAGGTGGAGAAGGAACGCGCAGCCATCAGCACCGACCTGCGCAACCAGGTGGCAGAGGTGAAGCTCACCGGCGAGGCGCTGCGCCGGGAGACCGCAGCCCTCGTGACGGCACTGCGCAAGCCGCAGGTCCGCGGCGCCTGGGGCGAGCTGCAGCTGAAGCGGGTCGCCGAGATCTCCGGGATGCTGGAGTACTGCGACTTCGTGCAGCAGGAGACCACCCAGACCAGCTCCGGCGCTGTCATCCGTCCCGACATGAAGGTGACGCTGGCAGAGGGCAAGTTCGTCTACGTCGACTCCAAGGTGCCGCTGAGCGCGTTCCTCGATGCGCACGAGGCCAACACCGACGTCGAGCGCGAGCGCTGCCTCGGCCTGTTCGCCAAGAACGTGCAGAGCCACATCGACCAGCTGTCCCGCAAGGACTACTACAAGGCCGACCCGTCATCGCCGGAGTTCGTCGTCCTGTTCCTGGCCAGCGAGGCCCTGGCTGCAGAGGCCCTCAGCCAGCTGCCCGACCTGCACGACTACGCCGCCCGTCGGAACATCATCCTCGCCACCCCGACCACCCTGATCGCGATGCTCCGCGCCGTGGCGTACTCGTGGCGTCAGGCGGCGCTCGCCGACTCCGCCAAGGAGGTGTTCGGCCTCGGCCGTGAGCTGTACGACCGGCTCGGTACGCTCGGAAAGCACTTCGACAAGGTCGGACGCTCACTCACCGGCGCCGTCAGCGCCTACAACGACGCGGTCGGCTCGATCGAGGGCCGGGTGTTCCCGACCGCTCGCAAGCTGCGGGAGCTGCAGGTCGTGACGAAGGACCTCGACCACGTGGACAGCGTCGACGTGTCGGTGCGCCACGTCAGTGCGCCGGAGCTCGTCGAGGACGCCGCCGGCGTCGCGCCGATGATCGGCCGTACCCGCAGCAGGGGCGACGAGGTGGCGCTGAACCGGGCCCAGCCCGAACTCGAGGACCTGCTGACCGCAGAGGTGTCGACCCCCACGGAGCCTGGCGCGCAGACCGCCTGAGCACCAGACGGCGTCGGCGACCGGTCACCGGCCGGTCGCGGCTCGGGTAGCCGCGCACACGCCGGTGCCACAATGACCCGGTGACCATCGATGCCCGGGCCGTGGACGCGGCCGCCGAGCGCCTGGCGGGCGTGGCCGCCCGCACTCCGCTGCAGCTCAACGAACGGCTCAGCGCAGCGACCGGCGCCTACGTCTGGCTGAAGCGCGAAGACCTGCAGCCGGTGAGGTCCTACAAGATCCGCGGCGCGTACAACCTGATCTCGCAGCTGGAAGAGTCGCACCGCGCGGCGGGAGTCATCGCCGCCAGCGCCGGCAACCACGGCCAGGGGGTCGCCTTCGCCTGTGCGCGACTGGGCATCAAGGGAAGCATCTTCGTGCCCGCGACGACTCCCCGCCAGAAGCGCCAGCGCATCCTCGCCCTTGGTGAGGGGCTGGTCGACCTCGTGGTCATCGGCGACACCTACGACGAGGCCTCCGCAGCGGCCACCCTCGAAGCTCACGAGACCGGCGCCACCCTCGTCCCTGCCTTCGATGACGAGCGCACCATCGCCGGCCAGGGCACGGTGGCGAAGGAGATCATCGAGCAGTTCGGCAAGGCCCCCGACGTCCTGATCGCCCCGGTGGGTGGGGGCGGCATGATCTCCGGCTGCCTCGCCTACCTGTCCGAGCGTCACCCGGGCACGCGTGTGGTCGGAGCGGAACCGGCCGGCGCTGCGTCCATGATCGCATCCCTTGCGGCGGGCCGACCTGTCGAGCTGGACCGGATCGACACCTTCGTCGACGGCGCAGCCGTCCGCAGGTCCGGAGACCTCACCTTCGCGATGGTGCAGCGTCACCGGCCCGACCTGTACGCCGTACCGGAGGGTCGGATCTGCTCGGAGATGCTGGCGCTCTACCAGACCGAGGGCATTGTCACAGAGCCCGCGGGAGCCCTTGCCACCGCGGCCCTGGGGCTGTTCCGGCCCGAGCCCGGCCAGACCGTCGTTGCGATCGTGTCCGGCGGCAACAACGACGTGTCCCGCTACGCCGAGATCGTCGAGCGGTCACTCGTGTACGAAGGCCGCAAGCACTACTTCCTGGTCAACTTCCCGCAGGAGCCGGGAGCGCTGCGTCGCTTCCTTGACGAGGTGCTCGGCCCCGAAGACGACATCACCCACTTCGAGTACGTCAAGCGCAGCAACCGTGAGACCGGCCCTGCGCTGGTGGGCATCGAACTGGGCGACCCGACCACGTTCGTCGACCTGCTCTCGAAGATGGACTCGAGCCCGATCACCTTCGAGGTGGTTGCCTCCGACAGCCCGTTCTACCGCTTCCTGGTGTAGCCGTATCCCCAGACAACAGCGCAAGCTGTGAGTTTGGCTCCGAGGTCGGCGCCAAACTCACAGCTTGCGCGGGAATTGCGTCAGGCGAGGCCGTTGCTGGACAGGAACTCGGCGGCGACGGTGGCCGCGTCCTCCTTGTCGACGACGACCTTGGTGACCATGGCGGCCAGGACGTCCGTGGTCAGCTTGGCCGAGACGGCGTTGAGCGCCGCCGTGACCTCGGGAGTGGCCTTGGACTTCTGGATCACCGGAATGACGTTCTGGGCACCGAAGAACTGCTTGGTGTCCTCCAGCGACACGAAGTCGTTGGCCTTGATCGACGGGTCGGTGGTGAACAGGTTGGCTGCCTGCACCTGGCCGTTCTTCAGCGCCTGCACGGTCAGCGGGCCGGCAACGTCCAGCGCTTTGAAGTCCTTGAACGTGAGCCCGTAGGTCTTCTTCAGGCCGGGGACGCCGAGCGCCCGGTTCTTCCACTCCGGCGGGCCACCGAGGACGAACTGCCCGGCGACCGGCGCCAGGTCCTCGATGGTCTTCAGCGAGTACTTGTCAGCGGTCGCCCGCGTGACCGTGATCGAGTCCTTGTCCTGCGCGGCCGACGGCTCGAGTGCGGTCAGGCTTGCCGGCAGCAACGACTTCAGGGAAGCCAGTGCCGCAGCCTCGGTGGAGGTGTCGGCGTCAGCACTGAGGTACTTGGAGAAGCCACCGGTGTACTCCGGGATCAGGTCGATCTCACCGTTCGTCAGCGCGGGCACGTAGGTCTCGCGGGAGGCGATGTTCAGCTTCGTCGAGACGGTGACGCCCTTGGCCTTCAGGGCACCGGCGTAGATGTCGGCCAGAATCTCGCTCTCGGGGAAGTTGGCCGAACCGACGACGATCGAGATCGCCGCGGCACTGGACGCCGGCGCAGAACTGGCCGGGGCTGAGCTGGCAAGCGGGTTGCCGGAGGAGCACGCCGTCAGTGCCAGGGCCGTGGCTGCTGCTGCGAGGGTTGCGAGGTGTTTCTTCATCTCTTTCCTTCTTCCTATTTCCTGCTGTCAGGTCGGGTTGGTGGCTAGCTGGGCCCTGGTGCGGACGCGCCGGGCGGAACGGACAGGGGCGAGGCCGGGTGAGACCACCAGGCGCTGCACCCCCGCGAAGACAAGGTCGACGAGGACGGCGAGGACGGCGACGAGGAGTGCTCCGCCGGCCATCTGTCCATAGTCGCGGTAGGCCTGGCCGTCGATCAGGAAGCGGCCGAGCCCGCCGAGGCTCACGGAAGCTGCGAGGGTCGCCGTCGCCACCACCTGCAGCGCGGCGGACCGCACCCCGCTGAAGATCAGCGGCAGGGCGCAGGGCACCTCCACCCTGAACAGGATCTCCAGCGAGCTCATGCCCATGCCGCGGGCCGCGTCGCGGGCTCCGGGATCGATGCCCTCCACGCCGGCGTACGCACCGGCGAGGATCGGCGGGATCGCCAGGAGGACCAGCACGAAGATGGACGGCAGCAGGAACGCGATGTCGCCGCCGAGGAGAGGCCCCACCACGAGCACTGCCGCGAACAGCAGGCCCAGCGTCGGCACCGACCGGACGCCGTTGACCAGGTTGACCACCGCGACACGGCCGCGTCCGGTGTGGCCGATCCACAGCCCCAGCGGGATCCCGACCAGCGCGGCAAGCACAAGGGTGGCTGCGGAGTAGGCGAGGTGCTCTGCCACGCGCACGGGAATGCCGGAGCTCCCCTGCCAGTTCTCCGGGTTCGACAACCAGGCCCACAACAGGTTCATGTCGCCACCCGCGTCCGCAGCCAGGGGGTTGCGGCCCGGCTGATCCAGAGGATCGCAAGGTCCATGGCAAGGGCCAGCACCATGCAGGCGAGGATCCCGACAGCGATCGGGTCGAGGAAGTTGCGGGCGAACCCGTCGGTGAACAGCGAACCGAGCTGCGGGATGCCGAGCAGTGCAGCGACGGACACGATCGACACATTGCTCACCGCAGCCACCCGCAGGCCGGCGGCGATCACCGGCACTGCCAGCGGCAGCTCGACCGACCAGAAGCGGCGGCCGCGCCCGATGCCCATGGCCGTCGCTGCCTGCACCACGTCATCGGGCACAGAGCCGAGCCCGTCCGCGACCGTTCGCACCAGCAGGGCGATCGTGTAGATGGTGAGGGCGACGACGACGTTGACCGGGTCGAGGATGCCGGTGCCCAGCACCAGCGGCATCAGGATGAACAGTGCCAGTGAAGGGATGGTGTACAGCAGCCCCGTGCCGGCGATCAGCGGCGAGTAGAGCACCCGGTAGCGCGTGGCGAGCCAGCCGAGGGGGATGGCCAGCAGCAGCCCCACCACGAGCGGGATCAGCGCAAGGACGGCATGGTTCAGCATCAGCTGCCACACCTGGTCGAGGTGCCCGAGGAACCACTTCACGCCACTGCACCAGCCGGGCGGCGCTCGATCGCCGAGAGGACGTCCTGGGCGCGGACGGTGCCGACGAGGCGCCCGTCCTCGTCAACGAGCACCCCGCGCCGACTGGGCGCGGACAGGGCTGCGTCGAGGGCAGCCCGCAGCGAGCCGCCGACGCGGGCGACGGTGCCCCCTCGATGCAGGTGGTCGCGGTCGATGAGCCCGGAGAGCCTGTCCGGCTCTGCCCAGCCCAGGGGGGCACGGGCGTCGTCGACGACCAGCACCCACTGGTCGCCGGCCGCGATCTCTGCAGCCTGCGCAACCGTCGAGCCGAGCAGCACGACCGGCTCGTCGCGCAGCGGCAGCTCGGGGGCCTCGGCGAAGGCGAGCCCGCGGTAGCCGCGGTCCCGTCCGAGGAAGTCGGCGACGAAGTCGTCGTGCGGGTCGGCCAGCAGCTTCGCCGGGGTGGCGAGCTGGGCGAGGATCCCACCCACCCGCAGCACGGCCACCTGGTCACCGAGCTTCATGGCCTCGTCGATGTCATGGGTGACGAAGACGATGGTCTTGTCGAGTTCGCCCTGCAGCCGCAGGAACTCGTCCTGCAACTGCTCGCGCACCACAGGGTCGACCGCGCTGAACGGCTCGTCCATGAGCATCACCGGCGGGTCCGCGGCCAGCGCCCGGGCCACGCCCACCCGCTGCTGCTGCCCCCCGGAGAGCTGGTTGGGATACCGCTTGCCGAGGATGGGGTCGAGTCCGACACGTTCGAGCAGCTCGTGCGCCCGCGTCCGTGCTTTCGCCTTGTCCCACCCCAGCAGCAGCGGGACGGTGGCGATGTTGTCGAGGATCGTGCGATGCGGGAAGAGGCCGCCGCTCTGGATGACGTAGCCGATGCCGCGGCGGAGCTCGTTGGGGTTGAGGGTCGAGGTGTCACGGCCGTCGATCTCGATCGTGCCGCTCGTGGGCTCGATCATCCGGTTGATCATCCGCAGCGAGGTGGTCTTGCCACAGCCGGACGGGCCGACCAGCACGGTGATCTTGCCCGTGGGGGCGGTCAGGCTGAGCCCGCCGACCGCTGTGGTGCCGCCGGGGTACACCTTGGTGACATCGGTGAAGCTGATCATGGGGTGCCCCTCCTGGTCGTGGTCGCCACCGATGGTGGGTACGGAAGCACACCCTGTCGTCGGAACCGGTCGTCGCGACGCCGGCCCGGGTCTGGCGGAGGACGGCGCGTGCGTGCCCCGTCGAGTGACGCCGTCGAGGGACGCCCGGAGGGGTCGCACCAACGCGGCGCTGCCCGGAGGGGCAGTGCCATCACGACCGGGGCGCGGCTCACGATTGCCTTAACGCAGCGGACCGCGGATTATTTCCGCCGCGGCAACCGGGAGTGTACGAACCATCGGCACCTCACCTCGGATCAATCGCCGGCGGTCTGGCGGCGCAGGTCCTTGCGCAGCTCCGGCGGCAAGGCGAAGACCAGGTTCTCCTCGGTCAGCCGCTCCTCGGTCGCCTGCGGGAAACCGCGCTCGGTGAGGTAATCGAGCACTCCCTGGACGAGGGCGTCGGGCACGGAGGCGCCGGAGGTGACACCCACCGAGTTGACCCCTTCCAGCCAGGCCGGATCGATCTCGCCGGCGTTGTCCACGCGGTAGGAGGCCTTCGCGCCCGACTCGAGCGCTACCTCGACGAGGCGCACGGAATTCGACGAGTTCGACGAACCGACGACGATGACGAGGTCGGCGTGCGTGGAGATCTGCTTGACGGCCGACTGCCGGTTCTGGGTGGCGTAGCAGATGTCGTCGCTGGGCGGATCGATGAGGGCCGGGAACTTCTCGCGGAGGCGTCCGACGGTCTCCCAGGTCTCGTCGACGCTGAGGGTCGTCTGGCTCAGCCAGGCGACCTTGCTCGGGTCTGCCATCTCGACGCCGTCCACGTCGTCGGGGTGCTGCACGAGGGTGATGTTGTCCGGCGCCTCGCCGGTGGTGCCCTCGACCTCTTCGTGGCCGGCGTGGCCGATCAGCAGGATCTGGATGCCCTGCCCGGCGAAGCGCTTGGCCTCGTTGTGCACCTTCGTGACGAGGGGGCAGGTGGCGTCGATGGTCTTCAGGCCGCGCTCGGCAGCTTCTGCGTGCACAGCCGGCGACACCCCGTGGGCGGAGAAGACGACCGTGGCGCCGGTGGGCACCTCCGCCAGCTCCTCGACGAAGATCGCGCCGCGGGCCTCGAGGTCCTCGACCACATGCCGGTTGTGCACGATCTGCTTGCGCACGTAGACCGGCGGGCCGTAGACGTCCAGAGCCTTCTCCACGGTGATCACCGCGCGGTCGACGCCGGCGCAATATCCGCGGGGGGCTGCGACCACTACTCGCTTGGTATCAGGCATGTCGGCCAGTCTACGTGGGCCGCCGGGCCGTCCCCGGGCCGGGCTAGTAGCCGCCGAGCTGACGGTGGGTGGGGCAGTCGAACGGGTCGCGGGCCGACAGGCCGACCTCGTTGAGGTAACGGATGACGATGCCGTAGGAACGGAACAATCCGACCTCGGTGTAGGGCAGGTCGTTGGCGATGCAGTGCTCGCGCACGAGGACGCGGGCCTTCGCGAGCTGCGGCCGCGCCATGTTGGGGAACAGGTGGTGCTCCACCTGGTGGTTGAGGCCGCCCATGAACTGGGTCATGAACCAGCCACCGCTCACGTTGCGCGACGTCAGCACCTGCTTGCTCAGGAAGTCGAGCTTCACACCGGCAGGGATGATCGCCATCCCCTTGTGGTTGGGGGCGAACGACGCACCCATGTAGACGCCGAACACGGCCAGCTGGACGCCGACGAAGGCCGCGGCGATACCGGGCGGCAGTAGCCAGAACACGAGGCCGAGGTACAGGCTGAGCCGGGCGGCGATCGTGACGAGTTCCCAGGTGCGCGCGCGGCTGCGCGGGGACGCGATCAGCGTCCGGAGCGAGACGATGTGGAGGTTGAGGCCCTCCAGCAGGAGCAGGGGGAAGAACAGCCAGCCCTGGCGGCGGGTGAGGGCACCCATGAAGCCGCTCTTCTTCGCCGCGTCCTCGGTGGTGAAGGAGATCGTGTCGAACTCGATGTCGGGATCGCGTCCCAGCTGGTTGGGGTTGGCGTGGTGCTTGTTGTGCTTGGTGACCCACCACGAGTGGCTGATGCCCACGACACCGTTGGCCAGTAGCCGTCCGAGGCGGTCGTTGGCCTTGCCGGGTTCGAACACCTGGTGGTGCGACGCCTCGTGGGAGACGAACGCGAACTGGGTGAGCAGCACGCCGAGGGCTGCGGCGAGCAGCAGCTGGAACCACGAGTGCCCGAGCATGAAGGAGCCGACGACAAGGGCGATCGTCGCCCCGGTCAGCACTCCGAGGAGACCGAGGTAGAACCCGGGCCTCCGTGTGAGCAGGCTCGCTTCACGCACCTGTCTGGCCAGCGGAGTGAAGATCGAGGCGACGGCCGGCGCGCGTCCGCCGGCGATGGCGGCGTTGGAGGGTTCCATCTGGGCACTTCCCAACTTCAGGTTTCGGTGAACTACTCCCCGGGTGGGTCCAGCCCAGCGTGCAGATACTCAGAGGGTACCCGGGGTGTCCCAGCCGTCGGCTAGCCTGCCGCTGTGCCACTGCCCAATTCTGCTGA
This sequence comes from Propionicimonas sp., assembly GCA_030158185.1. Classification (GTDB taxonomy): domain Bacteria; phylum Actinomycetota; class Actinomycetes; order Propionibacteriales; family Propionibacteriaceae; genus Propionicimonas. Next base: position 22,209 of record JAOATP010000157.1, on the reverse strand, counting down.
TGCGCCACAGCCCCTCCGGGCTGTCGTCGCAGCGACGAAGAACTGGGTGGAACGCCTGAGCCCGATCTGGGTCGAGGGCCAGCTCATCGAGATCAAGCGCCGCGCGGGCGCGGTCACCCAGTTCCTGACGATGCGGGACACGCTGGCAGAGGTTTCGGTGACACTGTCGACGTCACAGGCGGTGCTGGACGCCGCCGGCCCGCTCACCGAGGGCACTGTCGTGGCCGCCTGGGTGCGTCCGACGGTGTGGAGCAAGTCGGGCAGCCTGACGTTCGAGTGCAGGGAGTTGCGCCCCTCCGGCGAGGGACGCCTGCTGGCTGCGATCGAGCAGCGCAAGCGCATGCTGCAGGCCGAGGGCCTCTTCGACCCCTCGCGCAAGCGGAGGCTGCCGTTCCTGCCCCGCCGGATCGGGTTGGTGACCGGGGCGAAGAGCGCAGCCGAACGCGACGTGACCGAACACATCGCCCGCCGCTGGCCGGCCGCCGTCGTCGACGTCCGCAACGCGCTGGTGCAGGGGCAGCAGGCGGTGGAGCAGCTGATCGACGCCGTGCGCTCGCTGGACGCGCACCCCGAGGTGGACGTGATCATCATCGCCCGCGGGGGTGGGTCGCTGGAGGACCTGCTGCCGTTCAGCGACGAGGCCCTCGCCCGGGCGGTGTTCGCCTGCCGCACGCCCGTCGTGAGTGCGATCGGCCACGAGACCGACACCCCCATCCTCGACCTGGTCGCCGACGTACGGGCCTCGACGCCCACCGACGCCGCCAAGCGGGTGGTGCCGGATGCGGCGGCGGAGGCCGAGCTGGTGCGGGCGGCGCTCGGCCGCGTCCGCGGGGCGATCGTCGGACGGGTGGAGTCGGAGCAGCGGCGCCTCGGCGAGCTGCGGAGCCGTCCGGTGCTGCGGGACCCCGCCGCATTCCTCGCCGGGCACGACGAACGGCTGCAGACGGCGCGCGACCGGCTGGGACGGGCGATCGACGGCCGCCTGCGCGAGGAACGACTGGGACTCGGTCACACCGTGGACCGCATCCGGGCACTGTCGCCGCTGGCGACCCTGCAGCGGGGCTATGCCATCCTTGCCGACGCCACCGGCGGCTCGGTGGAGAGCGTCGGGGCGACCGAGCCCGGCGCGACGCTGGTCGCACGACTGGCCGATGGCCGCCTGAACCTGACCGTCACCGAAATCGAAGTGCAGGAGTAGCCATGGCCAAGCCAGAACTCAGCTACGAGGAAGCCCGCGAGCAGCTGGTCGAGATCGTCCGGAAGCTCGAGGCAGGCAGCGTGCCGTTGTCGGAGTCGATGGCGCTCTGGGAACGGGGCGAGGAGCTGGCGACCATCTGCCAGAAGTGGCTCGATGGTGCGAAGGCGAAGATCGACGCCGCCCGCGCCGAGGCAACGAGCGACAAGGCCTGACGCCGGTGGTCGCATTCAGCGGGCGCTACGTGGTCGCGCCCGGCTTCCGGGACTCCGACGCCGGGCACTGGCAGACCCTGTGGCAGGCGGATTTCGGCCTGGCTGCGACAAGGGTCGCTGTGGGCTCCTGGGACCAGCCCGAGCTGGAGGACTGGGTGGCAGGGCTGGACGCAGCGATGAGGCCTGGCGCGTTGATCGTCGCTCACAGCCTCGGCTGCCTGACGGCACTGGTGTGGCTGGCACGGCACCCGGACGTCGCAGCTGGCGCGTTCCTCGTGGCCGTGCCCGATCCAGAAGGACCGGACTTCCCCGACACCATCACCGGATTCGCCCGCCCCCGGACGCGCGTGGAGACACCGGTGCTGATGGTCGGCTCGACCGATGACCCGTACGCCGGCTGGGACTACACCGTCGCCACCGCTGCCGCGATCGGCGCACCCCTTGTTGAACTGGAGGCTGCGGGGCACATCAGCACGGCTTCCGGTCGCGGGCCCTGGCCGCAGGGTCGCGCCCTCCTCGCCGGATTCCTCGCCGGCCTCCCCACCGCGGGGTGAGGAGGCCGCATCGGCTCAGGCCTCGGGGCTGCCGCCGATGTTGAACATCCACGGAGTGCCGTAACGGTCGTTCAGCTGCCCGAAGGAGTCGCCCCAGGGCGCCTTCTCCAGCGGCATGGTGATCTCGCCGCCGTCGGCGAGGCCGTCCCAGTAGCCGCGGAGCTCGGTCTCGTCTGCACCGCTGACCGAGATCGTGATGCCGCCGCTGCTGTCGTCGTACGGCATGCCCTCCGGAGTGTCGGCACCCATCAGCGTGAAGCCGGCCGGGGTGGTGAGCTGGCCGTGCATGATCTTGTCCACCTCGTCCGGCCCGATGCCGGGCATCGGGAACTCCCCGAAGGTGGAGACCGTCAGCTCTCCCCCGAACACCGACTTGTAGAACTCCATCGCCTCGCGAGCGTTGCCGCGGAAGCTGAGATAGGGGTTGAGCACTGCCATGGTGGTCCCTCCGTTTGTTGGTCCGCCGTCAGTCTCCTGCAGGGTTCTGACAATTCCGAGAGGTGCCACGAGCCCGCCCGTGGGTACTTCCCCCCACCCCAGGCCGAGCGTGGCGGCTGACCCGGCGTCGTCGAAACATCGTGCCGCGGCACCGTAGGATCACCGGCGTGAACCGACGATGAGCAAGGTCGACGCCCAGAGGGCGATGCGTGAAGCCAGGTACGCCAGCAACCAGGCCGCCGGCCGTGGTGACGCGGCTCCCGTCGGACGGGCCTCGACGCCGTCCGCTCCTGCACCGGCGACCCGCAAGACCGCAGCCAGGCCCGCCCGTGCCGCAGCAGCCGTTCCGGAGCCAGCCGCCGAAGGTGCGCGCTGCGGGCACAAGTCCATGAACGGGAGGGCGTGCACCCGCGAGGCGGCCCATTCCGAGAAGAACCACCGCTACAGCTGACGAGGACGTCGCGAACCGTCAGGCCTTCGTGGACTTCCGGTCCTCCTCGCTGAAGGCGATGGCGGCGAGCGGAGCGCCGGCGACCGTCGCCTCCTTGAGGCTGCGGGTCAGCTTCGAACTCGCGGCGTAGGCCTCCCTCGACTTGCCGCGGGCGTAGGTCAGCGAGCGGTCAGCGCGGACGCCGATGCGCGCGCCCACCTCGATGGCGTCCTGGTCGGCACCCATGTAGAGGAATTGCCAGCTGTAGTCGTGCTCCTGCCGGGTGATCAGGCCCTTGATCGCTTCGTGGGTGAACTCGCTGGAGGCGTTCTCCATGCCGTCGGTCATGATGGCGACCACCACCGTCCCCGGCCGTTCGGCCTCCGGCAGCGCCGCGAGCCGCTCCCCCAGCGCGATGACGCTGCGGCCGATCGCGTCCAGCATGGCTGTTGCTCCCCGGGGCTGAAGGGTGAGCGGACGCACCTCGCGGACGTCGATGGCTGTGAAGACGGTCTCGTACTCGTTGTCGAACTGGGCAAGGCTCACGGTGCACTCGCCGGGATGGCTGCGCTGGTCGGCGATGAAGGCGTCGAAGCCTCCCTGGATGTCCTCCTTGATGGAGTGCATCGAACCCGAGCGATCGAGCACGAACTCGATGTGGGTGAGGTCAGGATTGGTCATGCCTGCTGTCCTTTCTGCGCGGTTGGAAGGTCATCGGCGGACGACCGGACGCGGCGTCGTAGCGCGCGACGGCGATGCCCTGGGAGGTGATGGAACCCTCGTCGGCGTACGGGCTGAGCGACTTGCTGCGCGCCAGCCTCGGCGGCACGGAGTTCGGCGCCATGCCGGCGATCTCGGCAAGCCTGCGCATGCTCGTGCCTGCGAGTGCCGACGCCGCCATCGCCTCCCTGAGGGCGTCGTCGAGCGCCTTGCCCGCCCCGCTCAGTTCCGCGACGGCCGCGTCAGGTTCGGTCGCGCCGAGAGCCCGCTCGATCGCCTGTTGCGCCTGCTCGGCACTGTCGCGCCATCCGGTTTCGTCCATATTCTGAGCATATGCATTTTCTGCACATAGTCAAGGGCTGCGCACCATTGTCAGCGCGCCGCGAGGAGGATGCTCGTCGAAACGGCTGATATCAGGACTACTGGCGCGATGTAGCACGCCATCAGGATGGCGGTCGGGTCAGCGCATGCCTTGACGAAGTTGCGAAGAAGGCGGGTAATAGCGGGCGTTACCGGAATCGGTAGTCGACTCACGAGGCGCTGGTACCCGCCTCCAGCCCGCATGATGGCCAGCGATCGGCCTGCTCCACGCATTCTGAGGAGGTCAACGCCAACCACCATCGACACGAGCCAGAGAAGGAGCGGACCAGCCAGGCCGACCGGGAACAAGACCACCTGGGGAAGAAGTGCTGCGATCTCGTTCGATGATCGCGCCACCGACATGAAAGCGCCGACCATCCCGCCGTACCACGCGGCAATTCCGAAGAACACCATGGACCAGAGCCACCGGAACATCATCACCACTCGAGCGGCGAGGGCAGACACCTCGGAGATCGGACGCACCGGACGCGCGAAGGCGGCAACGACAAGGACCACTGCCCACGAAGCAAGGATCACCAGGCCCCAGAGCCAGAACACCACCCAGCCTCGTCCGAGCGCGTAGAGCACGGCACTGACAGCGATGAGGAGGAGGTAGAACGCCCATGGCCGCGTGAGGATTCGCAGGACGGCCCACAAGGGCCCGATGCGCGACCCGGTCATCGCCGAGAACCTTCACCACGCTGCAGCCTCGCCGAAACCCTGGTCACCGCGCTTCGCCTTTCCCGATTCAACTCAATGCCACGATCCACTCCACCACGCCCCTCCGACACCCACGGTGTTCGGCAGGGGTGACCAAGCACTCAAGACACTCTGCGAACGCCTGTTCGATAACTGTCAGTGGCGGGTGTTTGACTTGATGCATGGAAGCGGAGCAGCCGATCACGACCAGCGAGGCGCTGGTCCGGGCCTCCGCCCTGCTCGATCGGATCGACCCCGACCGCTCGGCCCTGAGCCCGGAAGCACAGCTCGAGTGCGCGGCTCTCGCCAGGAAGCTCACCGGACGTCTCGACGCCCTGGCTGCGCTTCTGCTGGCAGAGGCCGACCAGGCGCAGGCTTCCCTGCGGTCGACCGGCACACCGACAACGTCCTGGCTCGGCGTCGACCAGAAGCTGTCACGGCGCGAGGCGGCCGGCGCCCTGTTCAAGGCGAAGGAGTTGGCGAGCCATCCTGAGGTGGGTCGGGCTGCCGCCTCGGGAACGATCGGCGCGGGGCAGGCTCGGGCGATCACGCGGGTGCTCGACCAGTTGGCTCCTCAGCTCGACAGGAACCAGCAGGAGCGTGCAGCGGAGCTCCTGGTCGACCTTGCAGGCAGCCTCGACACCGACCACCTGGCCAAGGCTGCGGGGCTGGTACTTCAGGAGGTCGCCCCTCGCCGTGCGGACGAGCTCCTGGAGACCCGGCTGCAGCGGGAGGCGGAGGCGGCAGAGCGAGACCGGTCGCTGCGATTCTTCCGCGAGGGTGGGTCCGTCCGCTTCAACGGCTCGTTGCCGCGAGTGGAGGCCGAGGCCTGGATGGCACTCCTGGACGCGCACGCAGAGTCATCGCGACGATGCGTTCAGGAGGAACGCGACCCGCTCGCCCCGACACTCACACCCGAGCAGCGCCGGGCCGATGCCCTGATCGCCATGATCCACCAGCACCAGGTGACCCAGCAGGCACCCAGCTCGGGCGGCGACCGTCCGCGGGTGATCGTGAAGCTCGACTACGCCATGCTGCTCGCCGAAGCGGCCGGAGCCGGCCTGATCGCCGACGACCAGCAAATCTCCGCCGGTGAACTCCGCAGGCTGTGCTGCGACGCCGGCATCATTCCTGCTGTCCTCGGCGGGCCGAGCGAGATCCTCGACGTGGGCCGTGAGCGGCGTCTTGTCACCCCCGCAATCCACACTGCGCTCGTGCTTCGGGACGGCGGCTGCGTCTTCCCCAGCTGCGCAGCGCGGCCTGGCGTCTGCGAAGCGCACCATGTGGTCCCATGGAGGCTGGGGGGCACAACGGCACTCTCTGATCTGGTCCTGGTCTGCAAGCATCACCACGGCGTCGTTGAACCCGCCCTGTACGGCGTGCGGGATCAGTGGGAGGTCCGCCTTGCCGCAGACGGGGTGCCCGAGTTCCTCCCACCAGCAAGGCTCGATCCCCGACGAAGACCGATCCGCCATGCGCGTTTCGCCTCGGGCAGGGGCAACGGTGGCGGCCAGGAGTCGCTGTCACCACCGTTGACTGCCGCCTGATTGCTCAGCGTGTCATTCCTCCAGCGTGCTGAGGTCACCCTCGTCCTGCCCGAGGGCCCTTGCCTTCAGCACGCGGCGCATGATCTTGCCCGAACGCGTCTTGGGCAGCTTGTCCGTGAAGTCGATCCAGTCGGGCTTGGCGATCGGCGACAGATGGGTGGAGACGTGCTTGCGGAGGTCCTCGGCGAGCTCCTGGCTGCCCTCGAAGCCCATCCGCAGGACCACGAACACGTGGATCGCGTTGCCCTTCACGTCGTGGGGCAGTCCGATCGCCGCTGCCTCGGCAACGGCCGGGTGCGAGACCAGTGCCGACTCCACCTCTGCCGTCCCGAGCCGGTGTCCGGACACCTTGATGACGTCGTCGGTGCGTCCGATCACCCAGTAGTAGCCGTCCTCGTCCCGCCGCGCAGAGTCGCCGGCCAGGTACTTGCCCGGGTACTTCGACCAGTAGGTGTCGAGGTAGCGCTGGTCGTCCTTGTACAGCGTCCGCATCATCGCCGGCCACGGGTTCTTCAGCACAAGGTAGCCCTCCTCGCCGTCGGCCACCGGATCGCCGGCCTCGTCGAGGATCTCCGCCTCCTGGCCGTAGAACGGCTTGCCCGCAGAGCCCGGCTTCAGCGGCATGGACGGGGTCGGGCAGATCTGGAACATGCCGGTCTCCGTCTGCCACCAGGTGTCCATGATCGGGCACTGGTCCTTGCCGACCACGCGATGCAGCCATTCCCAGGCCTCCGGGTTGATCGGCTCCCCGACCGACCCGAGCAGCCGCAACGACGACAGGTCGTGGCGGTTCGGCCACGCCTCACCGAAACGCATCAGCGAGCGGATCGCCGTCGGCGCGGTGTAGAAGGTCGTGATTCCGTAGTACTCGATCAGCTGCCACCACCGGTTCGGGTAGGGGTAGGTGGGCCCGCCCTCGAACATGAACGACGTCGCCCCGTTCAGCAGCGGGCCGTACACGAGGTAGGAGTGCCCGGTGATCCAGCCAGGGTCGGCGGTGCACCACCAGCGGTCCTCGTCCTTGATGTCGAAGGTGTACTTCAGCGTCGTGTAGGTGCCCACCATGTAGCCGCCGTGGGTGTGCAGGATCGCCTTCGGCTTCCCCGTCGAGCCGGACGTGTACAGGATGAACAGCGGATCCTCGGCGTCCATCTCCTCGGTGGGGCAGGGCCCGTTCGCGATCGGGAGCGCGGTGAGATCGTGGTACCAGTGGTCGCGCAGCGGGTCCATCGTCACCTCGTGGCCGGTGCGCTTCACAACGATGACGTTCTCCACGGACGGCGAGAACCGGATCGCCTCGTCAACGATGTCCTTGAGCTTGAAGATGCCGCCGTTCACCCACGACCCGTCCGCCGTGACCACCACCTTCGACGCGGAGTCGTCGATGCGGTCGGCGAGGGCGTCGGCCGAGAAGCCGGCGAAGACCACCGAGTGCACAGCGCCCAGCTTGGCGCAGGCCAGCATCGCGAACACCACCTCGGGGATCCGCGGCAGGTAGATCGTCACCCGGTCGCCCCTGGTGATGCCCATAGCCTTCAGGACGTTCGCCATCTTCATGACCTCGCGGTTCAGGCTGAAGTAGCTGAAGGTCTGGTAGTCGGTGCCGTTCTCCCCCACCCAGATCAGGGCCAGCTTGTTCTTGTACGGCCCTGACAGGTGCCGGTCGATGCAGTTGTGGACGATGTTCGTCCGCGCACCCGTGAACCACTGGAAGAACGGCGGATTGGAGTCGTCCAGCACCTTGTCCCAGGGCTGGTACCACTCCAGCTCCGCTGCGCGGTCGGCCCAGAAGCCGATCGGGTCGGCGGCAGCGGCAGCACGCAGCGCGGTGTCCTCCGGGCCGAAGGACGGGTCGGGGTTGTACATCAGCGCCTCCTTGGATCGGGCGAGAGCCTAGGACTGACTCCTACCCGTCCGTAACCCCCGGCAATTGCTCTCCCGTTGCAGGATCTGTTCGGCAGAATTGGCCCATGATCATCGCTCGCGCCGACACGCCGGTGGGTGAGGTCGTGCTGCGCCGGCGCGACGACGTGGACGAACTGGTGGTGAACGGGGTGTTCGCGATGGACTCCGCAGAGGTCACCTCGGAACTCGCCCTCGCCGATGCGGCCGGCTCCCCACCAGGACGCGTGCTGGTCGGCGGGCTCGGCCTCGGCTACACCGCCGCGCGCCTGCTGGACGCCGGCGCAGAGCGCGTCAAGGTCGTCGAACTGGCCGATCCGCTCATCACCTGGGCCCGCGAGGGGGTCACAGCACAGCTGGGACGCGTGGCCGCCGACCCGCGTTCGGAGCTGGTGGACGGTGACATCGTCGACCATCTGGACGGCACCTGGGACGCGATCCTCCTCGACGTCGACAACGGCCCCACTTTCCTGATCCACGACCACAACCGGCGGGTGTACGCGGAGGCCTTCCTCCGCAGGTGCCTGCAGGCGCTCACCGAGGGCGGACGCCTCGTGGTCTGGTGCGAGACGGCGAGCCCAGAACTCGCGTCCACCCTCGAACGGATCGCAGGCGCGGTCGAGCTGATCAGCGTCCCGGTGACCCGCCAGGGACGCAGCTTCACCTACGCCCTCTACCGAGTTGTCAGAACCACAGGAGGCTATAGCCCTCCGTGGTTATGACAAGTCGGTGGGGGGCGGCGCAGACCAACGAGCCGGGGTCGTCGGGGACGTCGACGGCATGTTACTGCAACGCCACCAGCGGCACCAGGTCGAGCACGGCGGCGTTCGTCGCGGCCAGCACCACCGGGGCGGCAACCCCCGCTGCATAGGCGCGTGCCCAGTTCACCGCCGTGACACACCAGCGGTCCCCCGGCACGAGGCCGGGGAAGCCGTACATCGGCATCGCAGCTGTGAGGTCGTTGCCGATGCTGCGCTGGTGGTCGAGGAACTCCCGCGTCATCACCGCGCAGATGGTGTGGCTGCCGACGTCGTCCTCGCCGGTGTTGCAGCAGCCGTCACGGAAGAACCCGGTGACCGGGTCGGTACCGCACAGCTGCAGCTCGCCGCCGAGGACGTTGCGTTCCATCAGATGCCCACGTCCTCCAGCAGGTCGGTGACCAGCGCGGCGATCGGCGAGCGCTCCGAGCGGGTGAGGGTCACGTGGGCGAACAGCTGGTGGCCCTTCAGCCGCTCGACGACGGCGACGACACCGTCGTGGCGTCCGACGCGCAGGTTGTCGCGCTGGGCGACGTCATGGGTGAGCACGACCCGCGAGTTCTGCCCGATGCGGCTCAGCACCGTGAGCAGCACGTTGCGCTCGAGCGACTGCGCCTCGTCGACGATCACGAACGCGTCGTGCAGCGAGCGGCCGCGGATGTGCGTGAGGGGCAGGACCTCGAGCATCTCGCGCTCGACGACCTCCTCGACGACCTCCTGGGTCGTCACGGCGCCGAGGGTGTCGAACACCGCCTGGCCCCAGGGCGACATCTTCTCGTTCTCGCTGCCGGGCAGGTAGCCGAGTTCCTGGCCGCCGACAGCGTAGAGCGGACGGAACACGATCACCTTGGAGTGCTGGCGGCGTTCCAGTACGGCCTCGAGACCCGCGCACAGGGCCAGCGCCGACTTGCCGGTGCCTGCCCGTCCGCCCATGGAGATGATGCCGATGTCGGGATCCTGCAGCAGGTCGAGCGCCACCCGCTGCTCCGCGGAGCGGCCACGGATGCCGAAGACCTCGCGGTCCAACACCCGTCGGACGGAGCCGTCGGGCAGCACCCGTCCGAGCGCTGAGGAGCTGGAGCCGTGCAGGACGACGCCGGTGTGGCAGGGCAGGTCGAGCGCCTCGGGGACGACGACGCTGCCTTCGGAGTACAGGTGCTCGATCGTTGCCGTGGTGACGTCCACCTCCGCCATGCCGGTCCAGCCCGAGTCGGGCGTGATCTCGTGGCGGTACTCCTCCGCAGCCAGGCCGACGGCGGAAGCCTTCACACGCATCGGCAGGTCCTTGCTGACCAGCACGACGTCGTTGCCCTCTGCCCGGTAGTTCAGCGCGACGGCAAGGATGCGGGAGTCGTTGTCACCCAGCCGGAAGCCCGCGGGGAGCACCTCGGGGTCGGTGTGGTTCAGCTCGACGCGCAGCGTCCCCTCCACCTCGTTGATCGGGATCGGGGCATCGAGACGGCCGTAGCGGATGCGCAGGTCGTCCAGGTCGCGCAGCGCCGTGCGGGCGAAGTAGCCGAGTTCGGGATGGTGGCGTTTGGCCTCCAGTTCCGTGATCACCACGATCGGGACGACCACGTTGTGCTCGGCGAAATTCCGCAGCGCATGCGGATCACTGAGCAGGACGGAGGTGTCGATCACGAAGGTCTTCAGCGCCAGCGCGGACTCCCGGGTTCCTGCGAACACGGTACGGGTCGAGGAGCGGGGCATTGTCGATCCTGTCCGAGCCGCACGTCACCGTCGTCCGGCTCACGTGGTGGTCAGCCGAAGGGGCTCGGGCCTGGTGCGGGCCCGCGGGTTGCGCTGCCGCAACGTCGCATCAGTTGCCTCTCGATGGACGGAGGAGACCGTCCTGGTTCCGAGAGTAGGCGGGCCCAGAAGGCCTGCAACCGGCGACACGCCGCCCGTGGGGTGCCAGCAACGCCTTCGTAATCTTGCCGCCACCACCCGTTCCCTTTCATAGACTCCTGACCATGCCCGAAGCCCCGCTCGCCCCCGTCTCCAACCAGGTCACCGGTGACCGCTACCGCATCACAGTGCTCACCTCCCGGATGCTGCGGCTGGAGTACTCACCGGCGGGACGCTTCGAGGACCGCGCCACCCAGATGGTGGTGAACCGTGACCTCGGGCCGGTCGACTTCCGGGTCGTGCGGGACGCTGCCGGCGTCCACGTCTTCACCGAGGCGCTGATCCTCGACTACGACGAGCAGGCGTTCTCGGCTTCGGGGCTGACCGTGCGGCTTGCCGGACCGTACGGCTACCACAGCCAGTGGCGCTACGGGGTGCCGAACGAGCCGAACATCTTCCATCCCGGCAACCTCGGCGGCACCGCGCGCACCCTCGACATGATCGACGGCGCCTGTGCGCTGGAGGATGGCCTGGTGGCGAGCAACGCCTACGCCGTGCTGGCCGACGACACCATTGCGATGGCCGGCGACTGGGTGGCGCCGCGGATCGAGGGCAACACCGACACCTACTACTTCGGCTACGGCAACGACGCTGCCGGGGCCGTCCGCGACTTCTACCGGCTCACCGGGCCGCAGCCCCTGCTGCCGCGCTGGGCGCTGGGCAACTGGTGGAGCCGCTACTACGCCTACTCGGCAGATGAGTACCAGGCGCTGATCGAGCGCTTCGAGGCAGAGGAGCTGCCGTTCAGCGTCGCCGTCGTCGACATGGACTGGCACTGGGTCGACGTCGACCCGAAGTACGGCACCGGCTGGACCGGCTACTCCTGGAACACCGACCTCTTCCCCGACCCGCCGGCGTTCCTCGCCTGGCTGCACGAGCACGGGCTGAAGGTGTCGCTGAACGTGCACCCGGCGGACGGCGTCCGCGCGTACGAGGATCGCTACGCGGAGCTGGCAACGCGGCTCGGCATCGACCCGGCGTCCGGGCAGCCGGTGAACTTCGACGTCGCCAACCCCGAGTTCCTGAAGCCGTACTTCGAGGAGATCCACCACCCGCTGGAGGCGCAGGGCGTCGACTTCTGGTGGCTGGACTGGCAGCAGGGCAACGTCACGTCGATGCCGGGGCTCGACCCGCTGTGGATGCTGAACCACTACCACTTCCTCGATTCCGCGAGGGAAGGGAAGCGCCCGATCACGTTCTCGAGGTATGCCGGTCCGGGCTCGCACCGCTACCCGGTCGGGTTCTCCGGTGACACCGTCACCTCGTGGGCAAGCCTCGACTTCCAGCCGTATTTCACCGCTACGGCCGCCAACATCGGCTACGGCTGGTGGAGTCACGACATCGGCGGCCACATGTTCGGTGTCCGCGACGACGAACTGGCGACCCGCTGGTTCCAGCTGGGCGCCTTCTCACCGATCAACCGGCTGCACTCCACCAAGGACCTGTTCGCCGGCAAGGAACCGTGGAAGTACTCCGCCCCTGCCCGCACCGCGATGGGTGAGAGCCTGCGCCTGCGGCACCGGCTGATCCCCTACCTGTTCACGATGTCGGAGCGCGCGCACCGGCTGGGCGAGCCGCTGGTGCGTCCGCTGTACCACCTGGACCCCCGGCCGGAGGCGCTCGCTGCGAAGAACTCGTTCGCCTTCGGCAGCGAGCTGCTGGTGGCGCCGCTGACCACACCGGCCGACCGCCGCACGACGCTCGCCCAGGTGACCACCTGGCTGCCGGCCGGCGACTGGACCGACTTCTTCACCGGCGTCCGGTACTCCGGCGGACGCACCGTGCAGCTCCACCGACCGCTGGGCGGCTACCCCGTGCTGGCACGGGCGGGCGCGATCGTGCCGCTGACCGACGGGCTGGGGGTCGGCAACCCGGACGCCTTCGAGCTGCACGTGTTCGCCGGCGCCGACGGCGACTTCACCCTGTACGAGGACGACGATCTCGCCGCTCCGCGATCTGTCACCACGCGCTACCGCTACGGCCAGGCTGCCGGCGAGCTGGTGATCGATCCGGCGTCGGGAGCACTCGACCTCGTGCCGGGGGTCAGGGCGTACCGCGTGGTGGTGCACGGGCTGGACGGGGTCGGCGCAGCTGACGAGGACGGCACCGTGCTGGCGGCGGAGACCGCTGGCGGCCCACTGGTGGTCGAGCTGTCCGTTGTCACTGCTGAGGGGGCGACCGTGAAGTTCACGGGTGAGCGGCGCGCATCCGACAACCGGGTGGAGTCACGGATCTTCGACCTGCTGGCGACAGCCCAGATCGAGTACCCCCTGAAGGACCGCATCTGGCGGACACTGCAGGACGAGCCCGACACCCTGCGCCGGGTCTCCGCGCTGCAGGTGATGGAGCTCGAACCGGCGTTGCAGGCTGCGCTGAACGAGCTCCTGCTCGCCTGAGCCCTAACGGTCCCTGAGGAGCGTTCGCGAGGAACGAGCGAGCGCGTCACGAAGGGCCGCTGCGCACACCTCAGCGGCCGTAGCGGCGCTCGCGCTGGGCGTAGGAGCGCAGCGCGCGGATGAAGTCGACCTTGCGGAAGTCGGGCCACAGGGCCTCGCAGAAGTAGAACTCGCTGTGGGCCGACTGCCAGATCAGGAAGCCGGACATGCGCTGCTCGCCCGAGGTGCGGATGATCAGGTCGGGGTCGGGCTGGCCTGCGGTGTAGAGGTGTTCGGAGATGTGGTCGATCTCGAGGGTCTCCGCGAGCTCGTCGAGGGAGGTGCCCTTCTCTGCCTCGCTGGCGAGCAGCGAGCGGAACGCGTCCCGCAGCTCGCGGCGTCCGCCGTAGGCGATGGCGACGTTGACGTGGATGCCCCCGTCCTTCTTGAGCTCGGCTGCGCGGAGACGATCGGCCATGTCGTCCGGCAGCATGGCGAGGTCACCGACCACCTGCACGCGATAGCTGGCCGCAAGGTCGGTGACAAGGTTCTCGATCACCCGCAGCAGCGGTGCCACCTCGTCCGAGCCCGACCGGGTGAGGTTGTCGGTGGACAGCACCCAGAGCGTGACCACCCCGATACCGAGGTCGGAGCACCAGTCGACGAACTCGCGCAGCTTGTCCGCGCCGGCCTGGTAGCCGACGACCAGCGAGCTGTCGGGAGCGTTGGTGCGGGCCCAGCGGCGGTTTCCGTCAGCGAGGACGGCGACGTGGCGAGGCAGTGCCGTGCGGTCGAGTTGGGCCAGCAACTGGGTCTCGTAGGCCGAGTACAGGAAGCCGAGCGGCTGCAGTTTGTTCAGCCTCTCGCGGACCCGCAACCTCATGCCTGCACCCTATCGCCGCTGAACACAGGGGGTAGTCAGAAAGCGCTCGCGCCCCCCGGGCAGCACGGCTTGCCCCGCCCGAGGGTTCCGACCAAGGGCTGGACCGCCGTCTTGAACCTCGGCGGAACCTACGCTAACGTAACTTACTGAACCGTAGGTTGGAGGGCTGGGATGGTCGAAGCGCTGGCCGTGCCGGTGACCCCGGACAAGCCGCGTCTGCGTGGCTGGCTCCACCTGGGGATGACCCCCCTCGTGGTTGTCGGTGGCGTGATTCTGGTGATCCTGGCCCCCAGCCTGACGGGCAAGATCGGCTCGGCCGTGTGGCTGGCCGGCGCCCTGCTGCTGTTCGGCACCAGCGCCGCGTACCACCTCGGCAACTGGGAGCCCACAACCAAGGCGGCCCTGCGCCGCTGGGACCACGCGAACATCTTCATCTTCATCGCCGCCACCTACACCCCGCTCGCACTGGCGCTCCTGCCGTCCGGTGAGGCCGTCAAGCTGCTCATCCTGATCTGGTCGGTCGGCGTGATCGGGCTGGTCGTGCGGGTGTTCTGGCACACGGCGCCGCGCTGGCTGGACGTGGCCTGCTACCTCGGCATGGGCTGGGCCGGCGTCGCCTGGCTGCCGGCGTTCTGGGCCCAGAGCCCGCTCGTCGTCGGCCTGATCGCCCTCGGCGGGGTGTTCTACACCGTCGGCGCCGTGATCTACGGACGCAAGTGGCCCAACCCGTCGCCGGCGTGGTTCGGTTTCCACGAGATCTTCCATGCCTGCACCCTCGCTGCGGCCGTCTGCCACTTCGCAGCCATCGCGGTGGCCATCTTCGGCTGAGTATCGTCGGCGGCATGCTGCTGTCCGATCGAGATATCCGTGCAGAGATCGCCGCCGGACGGGTGGTCCTCGAGCCCTACGACGACGCGATGGTGCAACCCTCCAGCATCGACGTGCGGATCGACCGCCTGTTCCGGCTCTTCGACAACCACAAGTACGCGGTCATCGACCCCGCAGAGGAGCAGCCGGACCTCACCCGGCTCATCGAGGTGGCCCCGGACGAGCCGTTCGTGCTGCACCCCGGCGAGTTCGTCCTCGCCAGCACCTACGAGCTGGTCACGCTGCCCGACGACATCGCAGCCCGGCTCGAGGGCAAGTCGTCGCTGGGCCGGCTCGGCCTGCTGACCCACTCGACGGCCGGCTTCATCGACCCCGGCTTCTCCGGGCATGTGACGCTGGAGCTGTCGAACGTCGCGACCCTGCCGATCAAGCTCTGGCCAGGGATGAAGGTCGGCCAGCTCTGCTTCTTCCGGCTGTCCTCTCCGGCGGAGCAGCCCTACGGCTCCCCCACCCACCAGTCGCGCTACCTCGGTCAGCGCGGCCCGACGGCCAGCCGCTCGTTCCTCAACTTCCACGTCACAAGACTCCCGGACGCCGACTGACGCCACCATCAGTTGACGCGGCTCCAGAGGGCCGTGCGGAGCTCGACGAGGTCGGAGGTCGGCGGGAAGCAGGTGGTGCCCCTGCAGACGTAGACGCCGGGCTCGGTGCGGTCGTCGAAGTGGTGCGCGAAGCCGGGCGTCCCGGCAGCGCCGGTGAGCACGGCCGTGCCGATCGGGGCCATCCGCCAGGTCGCGCGGGCGTCCTGGCCGAGCGGGTCGCCGATCACGACGGCAACGGCCGGACGCAGCCCGGTGCGGGCCTCGTCGGCCACGAGCGCGTCGAGGAGCGCCGAACCGGCGAACCGTGGCGCCTGCTCGAGCATCCCGCGGATCGTGCCTGCCGCCAGGTCGGCCCGTGCGATCAGGGAGGCGTCGTCGGCCAGCAGGCCCACCAGCCGCAGCGCTGCGATCAGCGCGCTGGTGCCCGACGGCGTCGGGTTGTCGCTGACGTCGCGGGCACGGGCGAACAGCTGCTCCGCATCGGCGGCGGCATCGTGGAAGCCGCCGTCGTCGGCACCGAACAGCTCGAGCGCCTGCGCCAGCAGTTCCTCGGATCGGCGCAGCCATTCGGCATCACCCAGTGCCCCGGCCAGCCGCGCGAAGCCCAGCGCGACGGCGCCGTAGTCCTCGGCGAACCCGGCAACGGTGGAGGCCTCGCCTGCGAGCGAGCTGCGGCGCAGCCGGCCGTCCCAGTGGTCGCGCCACAGGCACTCGGCAGCCCCCTCCGCCAGCTTCAGCCAGCCCGGTTCGTCGAACACCGCTGCCGCCCAGACCAGCGAGTCGATGGCCCAGCCGTTCCAGGCAGCGACCACCTTGTCGTCACGGGCGGGGGCGAAGCGCAGCTGCCGCTCCGCCAGCAGCGTCGCCGACACGGCTGCCAGCCGGGCGGCGTCCGGATTGCCCCGCAGCTGCAGCGTGGACAGGCCGTGCTCGAAGGTCCCGGAGTTCGTGACGTGGAAGACCTCCGCTGCCCAGGCGCCGTCGGCCTCACCCAGGGCATCGGTGAGCAGTTCGGGCGTCCAGCAGTAGTAGATGCCCTCGTGCTGCATGCCGCGGCTGTCGAGGCTGTCGGCGTCGAGGCTGGACGCGAACCCGCCCGAAGGCAGCAGCAGCTCGCGCTCCAGCCAGCCGACGATGCCGCGCACCACCCGCTCGCACTGGGCGCGCAGCAGCGGGTCGTGGTCGGGGACGCGCCGCCACCCGCGGACATAGCTGCCGAGCAGCAACGCGTTGTCGTAGAGCATCTTCTCGAAGTGCGGCACGACCCAGCCGGCGTCGACGCTGTAGCGGGCGAAGCCACCGCCGACCTGGTCGTGGATGCCGCCGCGCGCCATCGCGTCCAGCGTGCGCTGGGCGACGTCGAGCGAGCCGGGCTCCCCCTTCACCAGCAGGGCGTCGACCAGTAGCGGCGCGGGGAACTTGGGCGCGGTGCCGAAACCGCCGTGGATCGGGTCGAACTCCGCGCTGAGGCGGTCAAGGGTGCCCCAGACATCGACCTTCGGCGTGGTGGCGGGGGCGGGCTCGAACGCGTCCGCCAGGTGGGCAGCGATGGCTGCTGCGCTCGCGTCCGCCTCGTCGCGGCGCTGTCGCCAGGCTGTGTCGATGGCAGTGACGACCTCGGCGAAGGACGGCATGCCGCCGGTGCGCACCGGCGGGTAGTAGGTGCCGGCGAAGAACGGCAGGCCCTCGGGGGTGAGGAAGACCGTCATCGGCCAGCCGCCGGAGCCCGTGAGGGCCTGGGTGGCCTTCATGAACACCGCATCGAGGTCGGGACGCTCCTCGCGGTCGACCTTGATGGCGACGAAGTTGGGGTTCACCAGCGCTGCGACGTCGGCGTCGGAGAACGACTCGTGCGCCATCACGTGGCACCAGTGGCAGGCGGCGTAGCCCACCGACAGCAGGATCGGACGGTCGGTGGCCCGGGCCTCTGCGAGCGCGTCGGGACCCCATTCGCGCCAGTCGATCGGGTTGTCGGCGTGCATCCGCAGGTACGGGGACGTGGCCTCAGCTAGGCGATTCACACCCGGCAGCATAGGTCAGGGCAGGCAGCCCTATTCCCGTG
The DNA here is from genome assembly GCA_030158185.1 of Propionicimonas sp. Taxonomy (GTDB): domain Bacteria; phylum Actinomycetota; class Actinomycetes; order Propionibacteriales; family Propionibacteriaceae; genus Propionicimonas. The sequence goes on along the minus strand of JAOATP010000157.1, from coordinate 4,733 downwards.
GCGCTGCCGGTGAGTCCGGCGTTGTCGCTGCCGGGGCCTGCTTCTCTTCGAAGTCGATGCGGTTCAGGTTGCGGCGCATGCTCCAGTACAGGAAGCCGATCAGGGCCAGCAGGACGACCACCATCAGCAACGGCAGCCAGGGCGGGGTCATCGGTCCCGCGCCTAGATCGAGTAGCACCATGCACCAAGGCTAGTCCCGCTCGCGCCCCGCAGCCCCGCGAACAGGTCCGACTCGGGAAACGTCACCGGCACCGTCGAGCGCACCAGCTCGAAATCCTCGGTGGGCCAGCCCGCCTTCTGGATCTCCAGCGGCACGGCGAACCACCGGCCGTCCGGGTCGATCTGGGTGGCATGGGCGAGCAGGGCGGCGTCGCGCACCTCGAAGAAGCCCGAGCACGGGATGAAGGTCGTCAGCCGGGTCTCCGTCTCGTCCGAGCCCAGGTGCTGCAGCCACTCGGTGAACGGATTGCCCAGCCCTGCCTTGTGCATGGCGGCGTCGAGGGCTGCGAAGCGTCCGCGGTGCAGCGACCGGTCGTAGTAGACCTTGGCCACCTGCCACGGCTCGCCGTGCTCGGGCCACGCCTCCGGATCTGCTGCAGCGGTGACAGCGATCATCGAGATCTTGTGGCACATGATGTGGTCGGGGTGCGGGTAGCCGCCGTTCTCGTCATAGGTCGTGAGGACTTGCGGACGGAACTCGCGGATCACCTTCACCAGCGGTCCGGCGGCCAGCTCGGGGTCGAGGCGGGCGAACGCCTCCGGCGGCAGCTCCTCGTCACCTTCGGGCAGGCCCGAGTCGACGTAGCCGAGCCACACCTGCTGGATCCCCAGGATCTCGGCGGCCTTCGCCATCTCCGCCCGCCGCAGTTCCGGCAGGTTCGCCTCGTTCTCCGGGCTCTCCATCTTCGGGTTCAGGATCGAGCCCCGTTCGCCACCGGTGCAGGTCGCAACCATCACCTCGACGCCCTGGGCCACGTAGTACGCGGTGGTGGCAGCGCCCTTGCTCGACTCGTCGTCGGGATGGGCGTGGACGTGGAGAAGCTTCATGCCCCCATTCTGGACAACCGTGGCCGTGCGTCCAATCCGGGCGGTGGAGAATGGACGACGTGACCGACGACGCCTCAGCCCGCCTCGCACGCAGGTACCCCCCGCAGCGCACCGGGCGCTGGTGGATCCCGGTGGCCATCGTCCTCGCCGCCGCCGGCGGGTTGTGGCTGTACTGGGCCGGCAGCTACGGGGCGACCGGCACCATCACGGCCCGCGTGGACGCCTTCGAGGTGCGCTCCGACACCGTCATCGGCGTCACCGTCACCGTCGACCGCCCCGACCCATCGGTGGCAGCGGAATGCCTGGTGTTCGCGCAGGCCGTCACCTACGACCGGGTTGGCGAGACCTGGGTGCGGGTCGAGCAGGGAGGCACGGGCCTCACCACCGTCCGGTTGGAATTGCGCACGTTCAAGCGGGCGACCACCGCAGCGGTGGAGTCCTGCCGTAAGGCGGGGTGACCGAAGTCGGATAACCTGCAACCATGACCGACTTACCCATCACCTGGTTGACCCAGGAGGCGTTCGATCGCCTCACCTCCGAACTTGAGTACCTCAAGTCGGAGGGCAGGACGAAGGTGACGGCGAAGATCGCACAGGCACGCGAAGAAGGCGACCTCAGCGAGAACGGCGGCTACCACGCCGCCCGCGAGGAGCAGGGCCACCAGGAGGCGAGGATCCGCCAGTTGGCAGCGATGCTCGAGAACGTCCAGGTCGGCGAGGCCCCGGTCGGCGCGGAGGCAGTGACCCCCGGTGCAGAGGTGACCGTCTACTACGACGGTGACAAGAAGGACACCGACACGTTCCTGCTCGGCTCGCGCGAGCTCATCGACGTGGACGAGTCCGTCGAGATCGAGGTGTTCTCCCCGCAGTCCCCGATGGGCGCTGCGATCCTCGGGCACAAGGTCGGCGACACCGTGTCCTACCGGGCCCCCAACGGCGGCACGATCACGGTCACCGTCGCGAAGGTCAAGCCCTTCGGCGTCTAGCCGAGAACGTGAACGACAAGGGACGGTTCCTTGTTCAGTCCTGGGCCAGCTGGGCGAGCACTTCCGCTGCCTCCGCCGGCGACAGCGCACCGGAGGCCACCTCGCTGAGCACCTGCTCGCGGGTCATGGCGGTGATCGGCTCTGCCTCACCTGCCAGCCCCAGTTTCATCAGCAGGGCGGTGAAGCGGGCCCGCGCCGTCGGGTAGCTGACGCCCAGGTGCTTCTCCACCTCGCGCAGGTTGCCACGCGAGGCGAGGAACACCCGCAGCAACTCGACGTCACGCGCTTCGAGGGCGCAGAAGTCGCAGTGCCCGAACTCCCCCGCCAGCTCGGACCCGCAGTTGCGGCAGCCGAGGCGGGTGGTGATCAGGTCCCCGCCGCACACCGGGCAGTCGGATGGCGCCCGGTACTTCGGTTCGGTGGTCACCGCTGGTCCGCAGTGGCGCTGCCGGCCTGGATGTTCGCCCAGCCCATCACGACGCCGACGTCGAGGCGTGCGGAGCCGTTGCCGAGCACGACCTCGTCCACCTGGCCGGTGTGCGCGCCGCTCCAGCTCACCTTGCCGAGCTGCGCGTCGCCGTGCACGGTGACGTTGGAGTCATCGGCGAGCTCGATGGTCAGCTGGCCCGACTCCACCCGCACCCGGGAGCGGCCGGTGGTGATGGTGCCCTTCAGGGTTGCGGAACCGGCCTGCACCAGCACGTCATTGGCCTCGGCGACCCCGGAAAGCTCTGCGCCACCGGCGGTGACGCGCACCTTGCCCAGGTAGGGCAGGTCGGTGCAGGTGAGGTGGCCCGCGGTCACTTCGACGTCCACGATGATGGCAGGGTTGATGCGCAGGTACAGCTCCTTGCCAAGGCCCATGGCGCGCAGGTCGTCGAAGCTGCGGGGCGGACGCAGGATGCTGAAGCCGTCGAGGCTGGGGCCGAGCTCGCCGTCGCTGGTGACCTCGAGGACGGAGCCGTTGCGGCGCAGCACGTGCGGGCCCTCCGCAGAGGCGGTGGCGACCGTCGGGTCGCCGATGATGCGGACGCGGCGTCCGACGGCGTGTACGGAGATGCGGTCGACGCCCTTGCTGCCGGTGGGCCGGCGGCGTCCGGTGCCCGGCGCGGACGACTCGGGACCGGGCTGGCCGAACACCTCGCGGGCGTACGGGGGGAACTGGCGGCGGCCGGCTTCCTCGTCCTCGGGTTCGTCCTTCAGTTCTTCGTTGGTGGGTTCTTCCGGCTTCGGTTCCGGGGACGCTGCCTTCAGTTCGTCGATGCGGCGCGCGGCCTCGGAGGCGTCGATACGGCCGGCGGCCAGGTCCTCAAGGATCGGACCCAGATCAGGAGTGCTCATACGTCCAGAATAGGACGAACTTGCCAGAAACGAAAGGTCAACTTTCTATTCTGGTAGTTCTGCTCGCAAAGAGCCGTCGAATCGCGACGGATCAAGCCCCCGGATGAAGGCCACGCTGAAGGCCAGCACCGGGATCACCAGCAGTGCGCCGACGATGCCGGCCAGCGTGGCCCCGACGGCGAGGCCGATCAGGACGGCCAGCGGGTGCAGGGACACCGCCCTGCCGAGGAGGATGGGCTGCAGGAAGTGGCCCTCGGCCTGCATCACAAGGATCGTGATGCCCAGCATGATCAGGGCGCTGACCGGGCCATGGGTGACCAGGGCGAGAGCTGTGGCCACCGTCCCGGCGAGCACCGCACCGACGACGGGCACGAAGGCGGTGACGAAGGTCAGCGCGAACAGCGCCCACGCCATCGGCAGCTGCAGGGCCAGCGCTCCGATCAGGATGCCGAGCGCGTCGACGAGGGCAACAAGCACCTGCGCGCGCATGTAGGCGACAAGGGAACCCCAGCCGCGGTCGGAAGCCCGCAAGGTCGGCACCCGGTAGTGCTCCGGCACCAGGCTCACCGTGGACGTCCAGATCTTCCGGCCGGAGGCGAGGAAGAAGAAGGAGGCGATCAGCGCGATCGCCAGGCCGGCAAGGAAGTGGCCGACCCGCACGCCGGCGCTGGCGGCAAGACCTGCCAGTTCTGCGCGGGAGTCGTTGACCCAGGTCGTCAGCTGCTGCAGGTAGCCGTCCAGCTGGGCCTGGTCGATGTGCAGCGGCCCGGACGCCAGCCATGCGATCACCGTTCCGGCCGCGACAACGGACTGGTCGATCAGCTCAGGCAACTCGCGGGCCACCTGGGCACCGATCGCGACGAAGACGCCGACGATCACGAGGACCATCGCCAGCAGCGAGCCGGCAGCGGCCAGCGCCGCCGGCCACCGCCACTTCCGCAGGACGGAGTTCAGGGGTGAGAGCAGGGCGGCCAGCAACACCGCAACAGCCAGCGGGACGGCCACACCGGAGAAGTACTGGAGCAGCCACCACAGCAGGGCGACCACTGCTGCGATCACGAGCAACCGCCAGCCCCAGTCGGCGGCGGTCATGAGCCCCTGCGGGAGGCGGGACCCTTGGTCGTTCCGGCCAGCGCGGCGCGAGCGGGGAGTGAGCACGCCGCAACTGTAGCCAGCGACAGCGGCCCCCACCCTCGGGCACAACCCCGATCTCCCCCCCTCACCCCCGGCGCCCATTCCCGTCCTGTTCCCTCGTCCCGGCGCCCGTTCCCGCTCCCGAAAAGTGCCCTTGCTCCCGGAATTCCGCGAGCGAGGGCGCGTTTCGGGAGCCGGAGGGGCGCGAGGGCGGGGGCCTGAGCCG